>CAZXQL010000113.1:0-6788 GCA_964643395.1 uncultured Thermotogae bacterium | reverse complement strand
GGTCTGCAGTTTCAGCCAGGCTTGCTGAACAACCTGCATGACGGCATCGATCCTCGGCTGCGGATACTCGTCAGGAGCACTCATGGTTCTTCCCCTCCTCATCCATCGCTTGGACGTGATGCTTTTCTACGTTCATCGTTTGTTGCGATTATCGTATATATTCCGCGAGTCTAGCCCCGCAGTCAAGCCGTGCGGTGTCGCCACGGTCGAAGCAGCAGATTCGTCATATTAGTATCCAAAAGGTATGCTTTCCCCACAACACGCGACTACCTTGACATAGAGATCGCCATCGGCTATTTTGTTCGCTCGTCGTAATATCCGAATATGGTGCCAATCAAGCGCAGATTTTCTTGCTCGTCAGTCGGGCATGGCCCTTTGTACTTGATTGCGTAAGGGGCGCCCGGCATCCCGCAGGGTTCCGAAAGGGAGGCTCTTCCATGAGTTCTGAAAGCGATCGAACGGCAGCCGCCGATGGGCGCGGCAGTTCGGTCCTGCATTTCTTCTTGCTGACGTTCCTGTTGACTGTTCCATTCTGGATGGCTGCACATTGGGTTCCCGTGCAGTTTCTGCCCGGACTACCGTTGCGTTCGTTGATGGTCCTCTGCCCTGTCACATCCGCGATCATCCTCCGCACGAGAGAGCGCGGAATCCAAAGCGTGTGGGGGCTGCTCAGGCGATCGCTGGATGTTCGTGGAATCCCATCCAAGGTGTGGCTCGTGCCTACGGTTCTTCTGAGCCCAGCCGTGTTCTTGCTCGCAGGTGCAGCACAAGTGTGGATGGGGCAATCGGTCCCCACGCCAAGCATATCTGCCGTAACGCCACTGGTCCTCACGACGGTCTTCTTCGTAGCTGCACTTGGGGAAGAGCTGGGATGGATGGGGGTTGCGTTCGAACCGATGCAGCGCCGTTTCGGTACGCTCGGAGCCGGGATCCTGTTGGGATTGGTCTGGGCTGCATGGCACTTCGTCCCCTTCCTCCAAGGCGGGCGGTCGCTCGTCTGGATCGGGTGGCAGACCCTCTTCCTGGTGTCCTCCCGTGTGCTCATCGTCTGGATCTTCAATAACACGGGGCGCAGCATCTTTGCGGCCGCTCTGTTCCACGCAACCGCGAACGTCAGCTGGGCTCTATTCCCGATTCACGGCTCGTACTACGACCCACATATTGTCGGTCTTGTGACGGCGTTCGCGGCGATCGCAGTCACTGTCGTCTGGGGGAGTCAATCGCTGACGCGACGCGAGATCCGGACCAGGGCGCGTGTTTCAGCCGACTCTCTACGTAGCTGAAAGCTCCATGCAGGCGATGTATCGGCGGCTGAACGTAGCCGATCCTGAGAGCTCGATGTACTCCGCACCGACCGCGATCGTCTCCGCCTCGCCGCGCAGCTTGCGGTCCAACAGCACGAACACGGCGCCCTGCCCGGCTGCGTTGCCGACCGCCTGAACGCGCCCTGCATCCATGGGTGGGATGAGTCCTGTTCCGAGTGCACGTTCGGCTTCAAGATGGGTTCCGAACGCGCCCGCCACGTAGAGGCGCTCCAGATCCGTGGCGCGGACGTCCACCGCATCGAGGAGCGTATCGATTCCGGCGCGGATCGCGGCCTTTCCCAGCTGGAACTCCCGGACGTCTTGTTGATACAGCGAAACCGGCGAAGGTTCTTCAGTCAGGACGAATCGCTTGTCCCGACCGTGTCCCATGATCCGACGTCCCAGAGGTCCCCCCGCGGAGGAGAGCTTCCCCGACGGATCAATCACGCCCTCGCGCAGGAGTTCGGCAATGGCACTGATGAGCCCCGTTCCGCAGATCCCGTTCGGAGGCTCCCCCTCAATCGTGCGGCACCGGACAGTACCCTCGTCGATCGTGACGTTCTCGATCGCTCCCGGCAGTGCATTCATCCCTTGCCGGATCGTCGCTCCCTCGAATGCCGGTCCGGCCGCCGTCGAGCAGCACACAAGTCGCCCCCCCGCTGCCAGCGCGATTTCCCCGTTCGTGCCGACATCCACCAGTAGTTCCGGACGACCGGTCGAGCCCAGTGACGTGGCGAGCACGCCGGCCACGGTGTCTGCCCCTACGTAGCTCGAGATACCGGGCAGAAGGATCAGGTTCGCTTCCGAATGCACGTCCAACCCGAGTGCTGTCGCTCGGATATCCATCGAATCAAGAAAGACGGGCACGTACGGGCTGTGATCAATCCCGACCGGACTCACTCCCGCGAAAAGATGGAGCATCGTTGGGTTGCCGACGATGGAGAGAGAGAGGATCGATCTCGGGTTCACATCCGCGGATCGACAGGCATCACAAAGCAGTTCGTTCACGCCTTGCACGACGGCCGATTGCATCTTGGCGAGTCCGGCTCGGCCCTCGGTACGAACGACACCGATGCGCGCGATGACGTCCGGTCCAAAGGTCCGTTGCGGGTTGTACTTCGCTTCGCTGGCAAGCATTGCGCCGGAACGCAAGTCGTACAGGTAGACGGCCAGCGTCGTCGTCCCGATGTCGATCGCGGCGCCAAGAACCTCGCTTCGTACTTCGCCTTGCTGGATGTCGAGGATCTGCGATCCTCGCTTCACGATGTGCAGAGACGTCGGCACGTCCCTGGACCGATCGGCAAGGCCGCGCACCGCCGCGAGAGTGATGAGGGCGTCCGGCTCGAGGGCTTCTCGAAGAGCGGACGTTCCGGGCGCCGGTGCCTCCGTCATTGGAGGAGGCAGCGTGGCGTCTTGGCACTCGATGCCGGTGTCGAGATCCCGTTGAAGACCTTTGAGCGCGATGCTTGACTTGGTGCGAAGCTCCGCATCCGGAAGCGAAAGTTCGATCCGCGCTCCGTCCCGAACGTGCTGCCGGCAAGCTAGCCGCCACCCTTCGGCGAGCGCCTCGGCGGGAATGTGGCGCACTCCCGCCGGACTCGCGGGCGGCGGAGCGTCGAGGAAGCGAATGCGGCACTTGCCACAAGTCCCCATGCCGCCGCAGTCGGTCGCGATCGCCACATTCCCCTCGGCGAGCGCCTCGGCATACGTTCTCCCCGGGACGGCGTGGAGCGTGCGGCCGTCCGGCGCGAGGACAATCTCCAACAGAGAACCCGCCGATCCGCGGTCAGTGTCATCGCCTCGTCGCTTGGCCATGCGTAGTCTCCTGTTCTTGGCGACCGCCCTTCGGCGGAGCCCTCCATGGCCGGCATCCTAGTCGAGCTGCAAGTGATAGGCAAGCGGGAGCGCTGTCGCTCGCGCGCCTTCGATCCGAGCCTGGCCGCGTCAGACGGTGAGTCGTACACTGAAAGGGGGAATCGATCTCAACCGTTCGAGCCGGTCGACCTGACGCCGTTCGGTGCTGGTGAGAACTCCTCGTTCCAACGAAGAAGAGGTGAGGTATCCGTGGCAGGAATCCGAGAGGCGAAGGCCATTCACGCTTTCGATCTGATCGACATCCGGGAGAAGTTGCGACCCGAGTGGGTCCTGGACACCCTGAGGAGAAGCGGCTTTCCCGAGGGCGATCGGACGCAACGGCTGCTCGACGAAGCATCCCCGGTCGCCGCACGCTTGATTCGACCTCAAGGCGTCGCGCGGCTGTATCGGTCGGAGTCCCTCGCGCCGGAGATCCGTCGCGAACTGCCGGAACCCATTGCGCGGACGTCCCACCTGGTCTTCGCCGTCGCCACCGCCGGCCAGGCGATCGATGAGGAGACGCGCCGGCTACGCACCGAGGGCCGTCTTACCCAGCCCATGGTCCTGGACGCCTTTGCCCTCACCGCACTGAATCGGGTCGCGTCGAGGCTCGCATCCGAAGCTCAGCAATGGGCCGGAGAACGCGGGCTGGGGACCAGCCGCGCATTCTCGCCGGGCTCCAGCGAGGGCGGCTGGGGGTTGCCGAATCAGGCGTTCCTGTTCGATCTTGTCCCGGCGGATCGGATCGGTGTCGAGCTCACCCCGGACTACTGGATGCTCCCCACGAAGAGCCTCTCGTTCGTCCTCGGCATGGGAGAGGACATCCCGAGCGTCAAGGACCCCTTCTCGTGTGCCGGATGTCCCCGCCTCGACTGCGCCTATCGCCACGAGGCGTCCGAAGAGATGATCTCCCCGTCCTAGAACGGAGTGGGTTGCGTCCTCGAACTGCCGGCATTCGGCTAGCCAGGCGCCCTCTCCCGGTCGCGCATGGCGAGTGACGGCAGCACATACAGCGTGCCCAGTTCCGGATGCGTCCCCACGAAGGCATCGACCTCGAACACGTCGAGAAGGGACGACGTCGTGAGGACCTCGCCCGGACTGCCGGTGGCGACGACGCGCCCTTCGTCGAGAAGCGCGATTCGGCCGGCGGCCTGTGCCGCCAACGTCAGATCGTGAATCGCCATCACCACGGTCAGCCCTTCGGTGACCCGCTCCTGCACGATCGACATGAATCGCACCTGATGCCGCAGGTCGAGGTATGTCGTCGGCTCGTCCAACAGAAGCGCGTCCGGATCCTGAGCGAGCGCCCTCGCCAGATGAACGCTCTGACCTTCCCCGCCGGAGAGCGCTCGAATCGACCGATCGGCAAGCGAGGCGACGTCCGCTAGTTCCATGGCCCCCTCGATCGCGGCCCGGTCCGTTCGGGTCTCACGCGCGAAGCGGGCGTGGTGCGGGATGCGCCCCATCGCGACCACCTCGCGCACCGAGAAATCGAACCCCATGGCCCGTTCCTGCTCCACGACAGCCAGTCGCCGTGCGATCTGCCTTCGCGACAGGCTCTCGAGAGGTACGCCATCGAGCTGTACCTCTCCGACCGTCGGGTGCAAGTTGCCCGAGATGATTCGCAGGAGCGTGCTCTTGCCGGACCCATTCGGCCCGATGAGCGCGACCGATTCCCCATCGCCGACCGCTACACTCGCTGACGACAGCGCAAGCGGGGCTCCGTCCGCGTAGGAGAAGGATACGTTGGTCACCGAGATGCGCATTACAGACTCGCCCCCCGGGTCTTCAGCAGGTACAGGAAGAACGGCGCGCCGAAGAACGCCGTGATGACACCCACGGGCAGTTCGGCAGGCGCGAAAGCCGTACGCGCAACCATGTCCGACCAGATCAGGAAGCACCCTCCGGCGAGCGCCGAAGCGGGAATCAGACGCCGATGATCCGGTCCGATAAGCAATCGCATGACGTGCGGAATCACCAATCCGATGAATCCGATGGTGCCCGCCATCGAGACTGCCGCCGCGGTCAACAACGTCGTCAACCCGAGCAGCCAACGATAGAGGCTTTCCGGATTCACGCCGACGTGAAACGCGCCTTCCTCGCCCAGCGCGAGCGCGTTGAGGTCCCGAGCGAAGACGTACACCGCGCCCAGACACACGACGACGATGGGCGCCAGAATCGTAACGCTCTGCCAATCCGCCCTTCCCAGACCTCCCATGATCCAGAAGAGGACGTCCGAGAGCTTCTCGCCGCCGGAACTGAGGAAGATCAGGAAGCTGGTGATCGCCGAGAACAACGCCCCCACGGCAACGCCAGCGAGGATCAGTGTGAAGATCGAGGTCTTGCGGCTTCGTGAACGCGCCAGCCCATAGACGATCAACGCCGCACACGCAGCGCCGATGAACGCTCCGACCGGAAGAAGTAGAGCCGCGCCGGCGGCAAACAGGATGGCCAACGCGGCGCCCGTGGACGCTCCGCTGGCGACTCCGAGGACGTACGGGCTGGCCAGCGGATTGAGAAAGAGTCCCTGCATCGCGGCTCCGGACACAGCCAACGCAGAGCCGACGAGTAGTCCGAGTAGAACGCGTGGAAACCGGATCTGCCACACGATGACTCGCTGAATCGCGCTCAGCTGGTCGCCGCCCCAGACGTCCGCTAGGATCCTTTGAGGCGAGATCATGACCGGCCCCACGATCACGCCCGCGAGAATTGACACAACCGTCAGCCCCAGCAGGATCCACAGCACCCACGCGGACGAAACCCGGCGTCGTGAACGCATCCTACGGCTCGTCCCCGTGCAGGCCGGCCACGATGGCGCGCAGCGCTTCGGCAATCCGGGTCGAACTCACATCGCTGGCCCGAACGCCCACGACGCGTCCGTTCGCCACCGCGGACACGCTCTGCAAGAACCGGTTGTCCAAGATATTCACGACCTGGGAGGGCGCGGTGAAGATCACCTGCGGATCGCGCGCTAGGATCTCTTCGAAGCTCACCTGCGGACTCGTCGTCAACTCACCGAACACGTTCGTGCCCCCGGCGCGCAGGATCAATTCGTTCTCGATGGCATCGCCGCCGGCTGCGTACGGCGGGTCGGCGGCTGTTGCGGCGTACAGGAATGCGGCCGGCACCCGCGGAAGACCGAGCGTCGGCTCCTCTGCGTCGAGGATATCCTCGGCGATCCCGCCGATCTGCAACTCGCCGCTCGCGACGTCACCCAAGGCCAGCGCGATCGTTCGGATCGTCTCGAAGATCGAATCGATGCTGGTGAGCCACGGAGTCGTGAGCACCGTGACGCCCGCAGCCTCCAGAGCCGGCCGCTCTCCGCCCCAGTCGTTGGCGCCGAGGACCAGATCGGGCTCGTGGCCGAGGATGAGCTCCACGTTCGGCGAAAACGCTGGCCCGACCGTCGGGATGTTCGCGACCTCCGCGGGGTTATCGTCCGACTCGCAAACGGCGACCAGTCGGTCGATAGCGCCCAGATCGACGACGATCTGCACGTACAAGGCATTCAGTGCGACGATTCGTTCCGGACGCGCGGAGATCGTGACGTTCGTCCCACGGTCATCCGTGACGGTCACCGGGTAGGCGACAGCGACGAGCGATGGAAGAACGATCAGACACAGCGCCCCG
>CAZXQL010000112.1:0-6788 GCA_964643395.1 uncultured Thermotogae bacterium | reverse complement strand
GGGAGATCCGCTCGGCTCTGGCTGCACTCGAACGGCTGGGCCCAACGTCGAATCGGCTTGAGCCGGTTCGGCATCCAAGTGGGGCCACGCTTCTTCTGGACACGTTCAAGGGGAGCCTGGAGACGATCGAGGCCGCCTTGGATACGCTTGAACAGCTTTCTGCGGAGAGGAAGATTCTTGTGCTCGGAGAAGTGGAGGAGCTTCCAGGCAAGCACGGTGACACCTACAGAGCTCTGGGCAAGCGTGCCGGAGAGATCGCTGCGCGCGTTGTCTTTGTGGGAGGGAAGAGGAGTTACGACTGCTTCAAGGTCGGCGCATCAGCGGGCGGGCTGTCGCACGAGGCCCTAACTCATGTTCGCGAGAACCCTCTAGATGCTGCAGGTGTGATTGGCGCGGATTTGCTTCCAGGCGACCTCGTCCTTGTCAAGGGACGCAGAACACAACGCCTGGAGCGAGTCGCGCTCGCTCTCATGGGAGAGAAGGTTGAGTGCCAGACTCGACTCTGCCGAAGGTCCCGCGATTGCCCGGGCTGTCCTCTGTTTCGAGGGGGGATCTAGGCTGCTGGCGGACGAGAACTCCAGCTCCCGGGGTCGCGGCGCCTACCGACTCTTGCTTTGGAGTTCGGTCCTAGGCAGTAATCACGGGAGTGGAGTGATCGGTTCAGGGTAGATGGCGATGGGTAGTCTGGAGCCTGGGAGATTCGAACTCGTGCCCCTCTTGCATCCATGTCCCGCAACCGATCCGAGGCAGATCACTTGCGGCGCACTGGGAGCGCAGGGAGTTCTCCGACCTCTTTCTTGGTTATTCGCAGATGCACTTCCTCCTCTGTCATGGAGTCGACCTTGGAGATGGGAATCACCACGTCCCGACTGCCCCATAGGTGACCCACGCGCATGACCAGATGTGTCACATGACAGTCTGCTTGCCCGACGACAAACTCGTCTAGCTTCCCGACAGGGCCGTCTTCGGCAAGGACAGTCGCTCCTCGATGCACCGCGACCTCATCGGGAGGGATCCTCTCATCTTTCTCTACGACGTACCGCGGCTCTTTCTCATGGATCACATAGGGCCACGCATACGTATTTGCGCCACGGTAGTACCGATCGATCACGGTCCGGATGAAGTGCGTCTCCATGAAAGGATCCATCGCTGTGAGGTCGTCTGCTGTGGCTTTCAACACAAGCGTTCTCCCATTCGAGAGCCCGATCGCACTCGCGGGCACCATGCGCTCCGTGTGTGGAGCATGGGCTTCCTTCACGACGACGTGCGTCACTTCGTCCGTGACAGGGTTGAAGACAAGGGCGACAGAGCGCCCACAGCTCTTATGGTCACACAGCACTTCAACATCTAGGGGAATGTCCATAGGGTTATTCCCAGTCTCCTCCAGAAGTGCCGTGGCTCGATCAGTCGCTCCCGCGGCCACTTTGACGCTCTCGTCGTGGCCATGTGATCTCTTGTCGCGTTCCGATCCGTTCTCGCTCATCGGCTTCTCCTTTCCGTCTCCTCTGGTTGGTCCTTGGAGGAGTAGCATGTCCAGCATGACCCCATCGCTTGAACAGCAGAGGGCAGAACTGTGTCAGCTCCGTGAGCATCCATCCGCGAGGATCATCGTGGGCAAGGGAGTCCGGCGCCAGGGGATTCGAACCCTGACCTCCTGGAGCGTATCAGAGGGCAAGAACGCTGTCGATGGACGGAAGCGAGAATCTGTGTCGAGGCTGGCATAAGTTCGTTGCAGCGAGCTAGAGACGACGCAACTCCTCTTGGGAGGGGCGGCGCTTGTGCCGCATCGTCGTCTCCCTATCGCGTGGGGGGCAAGTCTCTCTTGCTTCGCCCCCCCCACGTGGACTCGTCACCTAGAAGACTCATGGGAATGCTGTTACCCTACAAGCTCAAGCAGGAAACGAGAGGAGGGGACGTGATGGACATCGCGAAGAACCCGATTCAGGAACGTCGTGAATCGTTGGGCATAGATAGGTCCGAGTTGGCGAAGAGAATCGGGATTAGCATGGACGACCTCCTTCTAGTTGAAGAAGGGGCGCACATCGTCCTTAGCCTGCCCTTGGCGACGAAGCTCAGCCACGCACTGCAAGAGACGACGCCGCAAGAACTCGTCGACGAATATCGCCGCTGGAAGCGCCTAGTCGCCGAAGAGGAACGATAGACGCAACTGGCCGGAGGCTCGCTTGGGAGACAGCTTGTTCGCCTACGGTCCGTCGACGCGGAAGAACTCGCCGCCTGCTCATCGGCAACGGAAGGTCTTCCCGCTTGCCGCGCAGTCGAAGGCGAGGATCTCCGGCGATGTCTCATCGCCAACCCGGAACCGACCACCGCCCAGACTTGTTAATGCATGATCGGCGTAGCCACCGAGATCTTGACAGACCAGTGTCCCTTTCCGCACGAAGATGCGGAAGTTGGTCACGAGGATGCCGAACGACCGGTACTGACCGACGTACGCATCCCACTCGCGCGGATACGGAACGATGGGGATCGGCTGGCTTCGCTGCTGCCGATGGTTTGTGGAATCCTCGCATCGCCGGGAGCGATCGCAGAGCCGGGCAAAGGGATCGGCATCTACGATCAGCCGAGTCCACCGGGAGAACTGTAGAGCGCCCAGTCGGTGCCAAGCGGCGTCGTCGACACACGGACGGGGATTGGCGCTGGGGTCTACCGGCTGGGCTCATGGACCTGAGGTCGGCTCTTGTCAGAGCAGTCAACGGAGGGCTAGACTCACTCCAGAAGCGAACTCAACGCGCGAGGCACGGCACGAGGCTGAGTGAATTCGACAGAAAGCACGAATCGTGAGACAAATCCGACGATGGGGGACGACGCTGGTGCTGGCCGGATGCGGGGTACACGAGGCCCGTTTCCCATTCCGAGGAGAGCACGCGGTTGGCGCTCGCCAGACACACAACCTTCGTCGAATCGTCGCGCATGCGTTTCGCTACGTGCCCTACTACCGCAATCTGGCCGTGACGCACGGCATCGGTTCCAAGGACGTCCGAACGTGTGACGATCTGGTTCGACTTCCACTGATCGATGGAAGAACCCTGCAGGAGAACCCGCTTGCCTTTGTGTCCACTGCATTCGCTTTGCCGCAGCTTGTGAAGCTCCACTCCACGGGTACGGCGGCTTACGGAAGCAAGATCGTGTACTGGCGCCCGCGGGAACTGACGACCCGAATCGCCCACGAGCAGCGGGACCGATCGATCCTACGGCGCCTCCTTGGAGCATCCCGGGGGCTGGTCAGAGTCTCCTTCATTCACCCGGATTCGTCGACCGCAGTTGTTTCCAAACACCGCGCGGATCGATTGGCCGTCCCCAGTGCGATCATGACGACGCATCGCCTCTCCGTGGAAATGCCGTTTCCCGAGATCGATCGCGCGTTGACCGATCTACGCCCCGACGTTGCGTACTCCTATGGATCGTTTGCGGAAGCGTACCTCTCGCACGTTCTCGATCGAGGCCGCTCGGTTCCGCTGCCTCGTGTTTGGGTGTTCGGGGGGGATGGCGTGACCTCCGAGGGGCGAGACCGCATCGAGGCGGGACTGCCTTGCATCCTCTATTCGACCTACCAAGCTGTCGAGGTCGGCCGGATCGGATTCGAATGCGAACGACGACACGGGTATCACATCAACACCGACTTGTGCCACGTGCGATTGGTGGACGAAGAAGGCGTAACGGTGTCTCCGGGCAAGGTCGGAGAGGTCGTGATCTCCAATCTCTACAACCCAGCCAGCATCCTGCTGAACTACCGTTTGGGCGACTTCGCCTCCTGGATGCCGGATCGTTGCCCGTGTGGCCGGACTCTCCCTTTGCTTCATCTGACAGGCGCGCGCGCCAGCAGCACACTGACTCTTCGCGATGGACGCAAGCTCACGGAAACCGCACTCCTCCACGCATGCAAAGAAAAGATCCACGACGTGCTGCAGTTCCAGGTGGTCGAGAGGGCGCCCGAGTCGATTGTCTGGAGGATCGTGCTCGCCCAAGGAGCCGACCTGGACCGGATCCGCACCGACTTGGTCACGCGTTCACGATCCGTTATGAGTCCCGACTCTCAAATCGAGGTCGAGGTTGTCGAGCGCATTGCCCTCGGTCGAGGGATGAAGCTGTCCCACGTGGTCAGGGACCCGGGCCAGCGCACAGCCGACTAGCCGGTTCCTCGCTCGCCGTTGTCTGGGGCCATTCGCTCTTCCCAGACGAGGCTTCGAGCATGAATGAGCTTGCCCGTCGGCGACAGCGGGATCCTGTCCGTTTCCTCCCAAATCACCGCGCAATGCTCGCCCAGCACACGCTTTACGACTCCGGTCATCGTGTCAAGATCTCGATCGGGAACGTCGTGCCCCGGCGTCCTCTTGAAGCGAATCACGATTCGGTCGACGGCCTCTTGCAGCACGTAGAACTGAAGAACCCAGTCGTACTCGTAGAACATCGCAATGAAGTTGCCACCGAAGACGATGTCGCCATCTGCGCGAACGAAGTGGTGAATCACACGGCCCGAGATCTCGTCCCACGCAGGCAGCGGACTGCCGCAAGGACACGGGTGTGCGGAGACGCGCGCCAAATCGCCGATTTCATATCGAATGAGCGGCATGGCCAGATTGTGCAACGGCGTGACCACAATGCGTCCGATTCCACCTGGGCGAACGGGTCGGTTGTTGGGGTCGAGGACCTCGACGACATGTGAGAAGCTGAAGAGGTGGAGCTTCCCGTGCGAACACTCCCACGCCATCCGACCTGTCTCTGCGGCCCCGTACCGCTCCAACACTGGACATCCGAACGCTTGCTGGATCGTTTCTCGCATGGCGGGGTAGAGCATTTCCGCCGACGCAACAATCAGGCGGGGCCGATGCATGGGGACATTCCTCGCCAACGCGTGCTTGGCGATTTGGAAGATCGTTCCCGCAAACGACAGGATCACGGCGGGTCGACACTCGTTCAGGCGGCGGACGTGCTCATCGAGCTTCTGTTGCGTGAGAGTCTCGTACGGCTCCACGATGATGAGCTGCTTCAACAGCCGTCCAGCTAGCCAAGCAGATGGATGGGACTCCGTCGGGCGTCGGCGTTGATGCCAGATCACGGCACGGCGATGGCTGAGATAATCGTAGGGAGAAAAGCCGCATAGGTCCTGGAACGCGTACATGTCCGTCGCGTGAGCCCAAGCCAGGAAGTCCCGGTCCAGGATGACCTGAACAGGTTCTCCGGTAGATCCTCCAGTCGATGCTTTCCGCCAATGACGCTGGGCGAGATCGTCGCTCTGCAGCCGCTCGAACTGCGTTCTGAGCGTGGCTCGTGAGAGAATCGGAAACGCATGGAGGTCGGGGCTAGCAAGACCCATCTCCCGGTAGTAAGGCACGTGCGATCGTGCATGGTCCAGGAGAAGAGCCAACGCTTGCTGCTGGATATCCTGCGCGTCATGGGCGCGGATGCGGGCCAACTGCCTCATCCATCGCCACCCGCGAGTCATGGCTCCCAGGGCATAGATTGTTCCTGCAATACTCACCATAGACCCCCAATGGCAGGACACGTCGAGACGGTAGATGGAGATACGGTACGATCCACTCGGCTCGACGGCAAGCTTCCGTGTGAGCTGGATTGAGGATACGTCCCTCATGTACCAGGCCCACGTCTGGGGCCGCTTCCCTCGTTTTCTCTGAGGATCAACCCTGCTTGCGTTCGTGGCCGGTTCGTTCTGTATACTGCGGGTTGCTGGACAAGTGGATTCGCCAATCGTGCACCTGGAGGCCAAAACATGAACAGCGGAAACCGACCCGAGAAGCCACGTGAGAGTCTACGTCGCGCTACATTTTCGAGAGCCTGGGGACCTCTCGTGCTAATGGTCTGCACGTTGCTCCTGGCTGCCGCATGGCCGGCTCTGGCGCAAGAGGGCACGGAGAATACCACCATTGGTGCCGATCAGCAGCTAGGCATGCTCCAGTTCATCGGTGACGGCCAGATCAGGCTCGAACTTCACGACCCGGCCGGAAACGTCGTGAGCCGCGATACCAACGAGATTGAAGGGGCCACCTACACGGACGAAGACGAACACGTTGTCATCGAGATCCCGCACCGGATGGTCGGAGACTACGATCTCTACGTCGACGCGGATGGTTCCGCGAATCGACTCCACCTGTTCGACGTGTCCGTCACGGACGGTGTGGATGCGATCCAACTTGCCGAGCGGGTTCTCATCATCAACGTGCCTACCGCTCCTTACGTGATCCGAAGCAGCGAGACGGGATTCGCCAATGTCACGGAGTCGGCTGCCGGCGAACCCTCTTCCTCCGATTCCTCGGCGGACGAGGATAACGAGAGTTCGTCATCATTCCCGGTCTGGCTGATCATTGTCATCGCTGTAGTCGTTGGGGGAATCGTGGGTGTCCTCATCGTGCGGTTCCGCAAGCGGGAACCGTAAACAGCGCCTCAAGTCGGGATGAGCCAGTGTGTCGGGGAGGGAGGATCACGGCGCCCTGTTCAGGATTGGTGCGTCTGTGAAGCGTCATGAGATTCCCAGCATGCGTCCGATTTCGCGCCGACAGGGTTCACGACCGGCCTTCCCGGCCGTCTTGCGTACAGGAAGCGCGATCAAGTACCGTTGACAAAGAAGGCTGAAGGGAACTCCGTGAGAGTGATACCGACTCTGGGTGTGGGGCGCTCATGTGAGTTGGAATGAATCAGGGTTGACTCGGGGAGGCGATTCAATCATGAGGCGCTGTATGCTAGGAACCGGGATTGTCGTTCTAACGATGCTGTTGCTTGCTTTTCATCAGTAAGAGTATTATCAGGATATT
>CAZXQL010000111.1:5482-6870 GCA_964643395.1 uncultured Thermotogae bacterium | reverse complement strand
CTCCGTTGGGACCGATGATCGTGACGATCTCATGTGACTGCACGTCGAGGCTGACGCCGTGCAGAACCTCCATGTCGCCGTATCCGCTCACCACATTCTCAGCTGTCAACAGCGACATACTGACCTCCAAGATACGCATCCAGGACGCGCTGGTCGGTCTGAACGTCACTGGGCGCCCCCTCCATCAGCACATGCCCTTCACTCATGACGACGACCGGGTTGCACAGACGCATCACGAAGTCCATGTCGTGCTCGATGACCAGAAACGTCATGCGGAGCTCCTCCCTCAATTGCCGAATGGCGGCTGCAAGTTGCTTGAGAAGGGTGCGATTGACTCCGGCTCCCGGCTCGTCCAGTAAGACGATGCGTGGATCGGCCATCAGCGTTCGACCCAGTTCGAGGAGCTTCTTCTGTCCTCCCGAGAGATGATCGGCAAGGTCATCGGCGACCTCCGACAACTGGAGAAAATCGAGGACCCCTCTCGCTTTGGCCTCAATGCCGCGCTCCTGTCGCCGCACGGTCCTCGGACGAATGAACGGGTTCCACAGGCGTTCGCCAAGCTGGCCGGAAGGCACCAGCATGAGATTCTGGACGACCGTCATGCCCTTCAGTTCACGCGGAATCTGGAACGACCGGCATACGCCCTTCCTGAACACGCGGTGAGGAGCCAGTCCTGTGATGTCGTCCTGTCCAAGTCGAACGCGTCCCGAATCCGGCCGAATGAAGCCGGTCAAGAGGTTAAACAGGGTGGTCTTGCCGGCGCCGTTCGGGCCGATCAAGCCCGTGATCGTCTCCTTCTTAACGTTGAAACAGCAGTCCTCGACGGCTCGGAGCCCTCCGAACTGCTTCGACACGCTCTCGATTGCCAGCACAACGCCTCCCCAAAAGAAAAGCCGAAAGCCTTTCGGCTCTCGGATGATGGCGGTCATGTTCCTCGCAACGAGGCACACTCCGCCCTAAGACATGATGACGTATAGATACAGGCTACCTTGGCTCGTTCTCACCCCCTTGCGCTCGATCATGGCGTTCAGTCTCCCTTGTAGCAGTAATCCGTGCATCCTAGCAGTGCAAGAGCCCCGTGTCAATCCTCATGGCTCCGCGGAATCCAATGTGAAGCCGACCTTCTCTGTAGATCGATCGCGCCCGGTCGCGCTTGCCCTCGAGAATGAACGTCTGCTGAAGACGACCGCCAGGCTGCGCCCGACGGGTTATCACACACTGCAAAGCCAGTGTGAACGGTTGGAGAACTTCCATTCTAAGCCGCCCCCAAGTCTGAAGCTCTTTTCCACAGGTGATTCTGTCTCTTCACCGATCACCCATTACCCATCACTCTTCACCCTTCACCCTTCACTCCTTACCCCTCACTCCGCTTCGCAGGACATTCCGAG
>CAZXQL010000111.1:0-5382 GCA_964643395.1 uncultured Thermotogae bacterium | reverse complement strand
TCACCCTTCACCCTTCACTCCTTACCCCTCACTCCGCTTCGCAGGACATTCCGAGTAGAGTAGGGCATGACCGATCGATCTGAACATCGAGCGCGATGGCGTCCTTTAGGATCTCCGTACACCCTGCGGGAGTCGGGGCAGTGGGTGCTCCGGTATCTCTTCCCCACGACGGGACGGCTCGATGAGGTCCTGCGCGCTCCAAGATGCCGTGTCCTTCACGCCACAGGGACGAAGCGAATCATTCTCTTCGGGGATATCATGGCTCCGCCCTACGGCACTCCCCCGATCGTTGACAAGAAGCTGCAGGAGCTGTTCCGAACGGCCGATCTCGCCATCGGCAATCTCGAGGCGCCGATCGGATCCGACCAGGTCTCGCACAACCGGTTCCAGATTTCCCAAGACACGCTCGTCTCCATACTCCGTCACCTCGGGCTGGAGCCGGAACGCTGCCGGCTCTCCATCGCCAACAATCACATCGGCGATACGGGCTCCTTGGGGGCTGTTCGTACCGTCAAGGGGCTGCAGCAGATCGGGATCGGCGTGGTCGGACAGCTGGGCCCCCAAGACTGTCCTTCGGTCCGCGCGCACATCGGCGACCTCTCCATCGACCTCGTTGCGTGGACTCAATGGATGAATCACCCATTCTCCGCAGGCGCCGTGAGGGTCTGCAGACAACCGCATGTTCTGTCATGGATCGGGGAACTGCGGCCCGATCGAGCCGATCTGACGATCGCGTTGCCTCACTGGGGCTACGAGTACACTCACACGCCGCGGCCCGTAGACCGCCGACTTGCCGCGCAACTGACGGAGGGAGGTGTCGACCTGATCGCCGGCCACCACGCTCACGTCATCCAGCCGGCCGAGTCTCTGGGAGCAGCGGCTTGCTTCTACGGCCTGGGCGGCCTGGTTCAGGCACGTGCGGCGTCACCACGATGGCCGGCGCGGCTCGGGTCGATTCTGATCGTCGATATTGCTCGCGATCTCCCGGAAGAGCGGGGAGCCATTCGATGGGGGTATGAGGTTGTTCCGATCGTCCACATCCGCGGACGCGAAGAACATCGTCTATCGCTTCTCGAGAATGCGCCATCCCGCGAACGAGATCGCATGCGCCGGCGATTTGGAGAGATCTACCCGGCGGCCTGATGACGATCGGGGACCGCAGCGCATCGGTCGGCATGGAAACCGCGCCTGGAATGCGCGTATAGTTCTACGGCTGTCTTCTGGGAGGGCGATCGATGGTCGACGAGAGAGCAGAGGTGTTGGAGAAGCGGCGCAACGCGGTGCACGTCTTCCCTCTCAGTGTCTCCAGACCGCTCACTCCTGAAGATGCCGAGCGCATCGCATTGCCCGATTTCATTCTCGACAGTCTGAATCGGAACAACCTTGAGGCTCAGCCCGGTGACGTCCTGTGCGTCAGTTCGAAAATCGTCGCTCTGTTCGAAGGACGGACGATTCGGCTGGACAGCGTGCTGCCCTCACGACGTTCCCGACTGTTGGCGAGGCTGTTCAACAAGGATCCGCGAAAGATGGAACTGATGCTCCGCGATGGCCGGGTCGCGGCGGTCATGCCAATGCGACGGATCGCCAACAGGCGGGCCAGCGCTCAAGCTGTCGAACGTCTAGCTGCCGACCCGGCACTTCGCGAGCAGGCGCTTGCTCTCGTCGAGCGGTACGAGTTCTTCATGGCGATGCACGGCACGTTGATCAACGAAGCGGGGATCGACATCATGAACTCGCCGCTCGGGTACGTCAGCTGCTTGCCCGAGGCCCCCGAGCGGTCGGCGAATCGGCTTCGCAGGGCGTTGAGAGAGACGCTCGGCTTCAGCCTCCCTGTGATCATCACCGACACGGTGGCGCCCATCGGGCGTCTCGGCACACTGGATGTAGCAATCGGGTTCTCCGGACTCGCTCCGGTCGAACGAAAGCTCATCGCCGAAGACCTCTTCGGCGACCTGCGCCCGGGAGGCGCGAACATCATCGTGGATTCCATCGCCGCCATTGCCGGGGCCGTGATGGGGCAGACCACGGAGATGACGCCGGCTGCCCTCGTTCGCGGAGCCGACTTCGTGGCCGAGGAAGGCGATCCGCTGTCCGACACGGAGGGGATGGAGCGACTGACCTATCCAAAGGGCAGTACGGCCTATGGGATGATCCTTGGTATCCTGTCCACAGCCTGGTATCACCTCGTCAGCCTCCTGATCCCCGGCCGACGATCCTCGCACTGAGCCACTCTCCGAAACTCACATGCTGAGTTCTCCATCATGAACCTCAGGACGGTTACGTGGATTGGCGAATGGAGCAGATGGGAATGGCACTTCTTGTGCAGTCTGGTGGAGCCGGCGTGAACGATTGGAGAACCTGCGTTTTCAGTTTCTCCTGGGCCTGAAGTATGCTTCTACAGACTATTCTGCAGCCTCGCCCCTCTCGCATCCCTCTCTGCACCTTGGGATGTAGCGTGAACGATTGGAGAATTCCGGGACCGCAGAGCTGCGGACAATCCTGGAACACCGCAGCTGGAATGCGGTCCTGGAATGTGTCCGATCACGCTCATCTGGTGACTGTTGTCCTCCGCGCATGAGCGTTTGTCTATTGTCAAGCGGGAAGTCGCTTGGCACGCTATCCATAGAAGAAAGGCGTACCCCGTATAGCAGGATGGGTGCAGGGTGAGCTTCCGGGTTCCCGAAGTAGAGCCTCGGTGCCCGAAAGGAACTCAAAGGGTGCCAGATGGAGCACGACTGCTCGAAGTCTGACGAAAGATACGCTCAACGCAACCTTGCCAAGGACGACCGGCTCTCACGATGGCTGCTGGAGGAGTTCTACAACAACCAGCGGGAGGGGATCTGCATTCATCAGCTTCTTCTCGACGAAGCTGGGGAGCCAACGGATTACCGCATTCTGGCGGCAAACCCCGCTTGCGAGAGCATTCTGGGAATCGCAACTGACGCCGCTGTCGGTCAACTAGCTTCCGATGTGTATGGCGCGGGAGAGGCCCCGTACCTTAGAGAGTACGCGACGGCGGTTTCCTCTGGCTCGACAACACGCTTTGACGTGTTCTTTCTTCCCATGGGACGGCACTTGGACATCTCAATCGTCCCCCTGAAGGAGAAGCGGTTCGCCACCCTGTTCTCCGACATCACAGAGCGGAAGCAAGCGGAGCCGAAGCTCTTCCGGACTTCTCAGGTTCTCAGGATGCTCAGCGCGGGAACCAAGCTTCTGCTTCATGCTTCTACCCTGGATGAGCTACTCCATGGTATGTGTCAGATCCTAGTTGGCACGGGCGAATACCTCCTTGCGTGGGTCGGACGAGCGGAGGGGCGTGAAGCGAAGGCGATCGTCCCGGTTGCTCACGCCGGCCACGAGGAAGGCTTTCTGCAGAAGGTTGATCTATCGTGGAGAAGCGGTCCTTCTGGCCACCTTCCAGAACTCGATTGCATGCAGGAGAAGCGTCCTATCGTCGTCAGCGACATCCTGTCGGATTGCCGATACGAACGATACAGGGATGACGTACTCTCGCGCGGATACGCATCGAGCGTCGCATTCCCACTCATCATCGGCGGCAGTGTGTGGGGAACCCTCGCCATCTACGCGTCCGAGCCGGATGCCCTCGATGCCGACGAGCGGACTATCCTGCAGGAGATGGCCGACAACATAGCCTCCGGCATCGAAGCGTTTCAGCGCCGGACCGAACTGGTAGCGAGCGAGAACCTCCACCGCGCGGTGTTCGAGACGGCCAGTGCAGGGATTGCGCTCATCGAGGAAGACACGACCATCGCGCTTGTTAATGCGGCATTCGAGACTCTCTCGAGGTACTCCAAGGAAGAGCTCGAGGGGAAGAAGTCGTGGACCGAGTTCGTCGTTCCCGAAGACCTCGAGTCGATGGCAGAGCACCACAAGGCGCGTCGGAGTGATCGCGGTGCCGCCCCTGCGGAATACAGCTTCGGCTTCGTGAACCGCAACGGTCAGAGAAGGGAAGTGCTCGTGGCGGTTGACATGGTCTCTGGAACGAGACGCAGTGTCGCTTCGCTAGTGGATATCACTGACCTCAAGATGGCCGAAGCCTCTCTTCGGCGGGCACTGGATAGCCTGATCCAGGTTCTCGGCTCTACCGCGGCCAGTCGTGACCCCTATACCGCGGGTCATCAGGAGCGCGTCACCAGCCTGGCGGTGGCTGTTGCTCAGGAGATGGAGTTGCCCGATGAGTGCGTCCAAGGGATTCGAAACGCAGGGATCGTCCACGACATCGGCAAGATGTCCGTCCCTGCAGAGATACTGAGCAAACCGACGACCCTTACGGCTACTGAGTATGCGCTCATCAAGGTTCATCCCGTTGTGGCCTTCGACATCTTGAAGGACGTCGCCTTTCCTTGGCCGATCGCTGACATCATCCTGCAACACCACGAGCGCATGGATGGTTCCGGCTATCCCGCCGGACTGCAAGGCGAAGAGATCCGGCTCGAAGCGCGGATCCTAGCCGTGGCGGACGTGGTCGAAGCCATGGCCTCCCACCGACCGTACAGACCGGCCCTCGGAATCGACGCCGCACTGCAAGAAATCATGGACAACAAGGGCACGAAGTACGATGCAGAGGTCGTCGAGGCGTGCCTGCGGGTGTTCGAATCCGGCTACACCTTCGCGCCCGCCGAATAGAGAAGCGCGTTTGCCCCCAATTCGTATGGAGCCCGTGTGAACGATTGGAGAACCTTCGTTCTGAGCTCATCATGGGCCTGAAGTATGCTTCCCAATGGACGTTCCTCTCTTCGAGGGGGCAACTGGCCATCCCGCCGTCGGGGTTCTGAGGTGAATGATTGGAGAGCTCCTAGTACCAGCGCTGTTGACTGGCTGCTGAGCATAGGTACAAAATCGCCAGTCCAAGAAGCGCTCCTTCTGGCCTTAGGACTGGGCCAAAGACGGGAGCAGGGTCGGCCAATCTCGATGTTCGCATCATGTCTGAACGGGATTCCAGAGTGAAGATCACACGAATCTATTGCGCCCGTAATGACACGACCAGGTCGCCGGGGTAGAGTCCCAGGACGTGGTGTAGATTCGCCAGCGACGACTCGCTGACGGACGGCATCTGCAAGAAGATCACCAGTGGGTTCCGTTGAGGGAACATCTCTCGATTGCTTTCGGAAAAGACTTCGGGGTCAGATCTTGAATCTTAGGGTTCTCGATCCTGTGCGACGCGCTTCGCAATCAGACTGATCGTTGAGTAACAGAGCCCGAGGTGATCCCCCACCTCTTTCAAGCGATAGCCATGCAGCCGCACTGCTTCGTAGATGTGCTGATTCCGAGTGGGCTTGTCGGTTGCGTCATCAAAGAGCTCATCGAGCGTAGGTCGCGCAGCCAACCGGTCATCCCGCTTGAACTCGCGATTCTCCGCGA
>CAZXQL010000110.1:0-6891 GCA_964643395.1 uncultured Thermotogae bacterium | reverse complement strand
CCGCCCTCGTTGACGACCGCGAATGCGTTGCCGTGCATGTCGACCCACGTTCGATCTGCGAACTTGCCCGCCTCGTCGCACCACACCTTGGACGCCTCTTCTTCGTACCCCGTCGGGCAGATCGTCGCCATGTACTTCTTGAAGAACTCCAGTCGCGTCGTCTCCATACTTCCTCCTCTCAGTCCCGCCAGTGTACCTCCTCGTTTCGGCCATCTCCACGGGCTCACCGGGCGGGCCGACTACGTGTTGAATTTCGAAATTCCAGTTCGATATACTGAACAGCGTCATGGACGACATCGGCGCAAACATCCGCGCTCTCCGCAAAGCCAAGGGCTGGACCTTGGAGGCGCTGGCGTCTCGAAGCGGCTTGTCTACGGGATTCCTCTCCCAAGTCGAGCGAGACCTGACGACGTTGTCCATCGTCTCCTTGGCCGCCATCTGCAGGGCGCTGGACGTCCCGATCCAATCGATGTTCTCCAGCAACAGGCCGATCGGAGAGATCCCGTCGGCCGTTACCCGGGCCGCTCAGCAGTTGCACATCCGCATCGGCGGTTCGCCGATCAGCTATCGGTATCTCACCGGGCAGTTGCCGGCGGAACGGATCGAGGAACTCCTGATCGCCGAATTCCCGCCGGATTGCGACCAGCATCACTCGTCCCACGAAGGAGAGGAGCTGGGGTATGTGCTCCGAGGGTCGCTCGTTCTCCTCGTAGGCAGCCAGCGGCACGCACTGTCCGTCGGCGACAGCTATCTCATTCCCGCATCGCAGCCGCATGGGTATCGCACCTCGAGTGCCGAGGGCGCCGACGTCCTGATGGCCGTTACGCAGCGATTCGTGGAGCTTGCTGGATCCGCAGCGCCCCTCGAGGACGGAGAGGATCAATCGAGATGAAACGCATCGTTGCACATCCCATCCTCGGATCACGCGTCTCACAGCCCATTTCGTTCACGTTCGACGGACGAGCGATCGAAGCCGAGGCCGGGGAGACCATCGCTTCGGCGCTGATGGCTTCGGGGATCCGCGTCTTCGGGCATCATCCCAAGGACGGGGCCCCGCAAGGCATCTTCTGCGCCAACGGCCAATGCTCCCAGTGTCTGGTCGTGGCCGACGGCCGGCCGGTCAAAGCGTGCATGACGCCGGTCGTTCGCGGCATGGTCGTCGAGTCGCTCGACGGCCTTCCGGAGCTTCCGCGAGTCACGGAAGCGGCTACGTCGGGGGACATCGAACGGATCGACGTCGACGTTCTCGTCATCGGCGGCGGGCCGGCCGGTTTATCGGCGGCACTCGAACTGGGAGCCGCCGGCGTCCGCGTGTTGCTTGTGGATGACAAGGATCGATTGGGCGGCAAGCTCGTCCTGCAGACACACCGGTTCTTCGGGTCGATCAACGCCGTGTTCGCGGGCACGCGCGGCATCGACATCGGCGCCCGGCTCGCGGCGCAGGTACGGGATCAGCCCACGATCACGGTTGCCTTGAACAGCACGGCACTCGGCGTCTTCAGCGACGGGTGGGTGGGCGTCCTTCGCGACGATCGCTATGTGCTGGTGCGTCCTCGGATTCTGCTCGCCGCCACCGGGGCGCGTGAGAAGTCCCTCGTCTTCCACGGCAACACGCTGCCGGGCGTGTACGGCGCGGGTGCATTCCAAACGCTGGTCAATCGCGATCGGGTTAAGGCGTCGGAGCGGTTGTTCATCGTCGGTGGAGGAAACGTTGGACTCATCGCCGGCTACCACGCGCTGCAAGCGGGAATCGACGTTGTCGGGCTCGTGGAAGCCTTGCCCGAGTGCGGCGGCTACAAGGTACACCGCGACAAGCTCGCCCGGCTGGGCGTCCCGATCTACACGTCGCACACGGTTCTGGCTGCCCACGGAACAGACAGCGTCGAGTCGGTCACCATCGCGCACATCGACGGGGACTTCCGTCCGGTTCCGGACACGGAGCGTACCTTCGCCTGCGACACCGTCCTGATCGCCGTCGGCCTCGATCCCGTCGATGAGTTCGCGGAGGCCGCGACGCGACACGGCTTCCGCGTCTACGCTGCCGGCGACGCCGAGGAAATCGCGGAGGCATCCGCCGCCATCTTCTCGGGACGCATCGCCGGGAGGCGAATTGCTTTGGAACTCGGGGCCGCCGCCGACCCGGTCCCCGAGGATTGGGAGCGAACGGCCGAGCTTCTCAAGTCGCGTCCGGGAAAGACGCATGCACACGGTACGGCAGGTGGGGCGGCACCGTCTTCCCAGGCTCCCGAGGGCGACGGCGCGCGGCGAGTCGGTCCCGTCTTTCACTGCTCGCAAGAGATCCCCTGCAATCCCTGCTCGTCCGTGTGCCCACAGGGTTTGATCCACATCGACGACGCCGACATCCGCCACGTTCCCCGGTACATCGCCGATCGCATCGGAAAGGCATGCATTGGTTGCACGAAATGCATCACGATCTGCCCCGGGCTTGCCATCACGCTCGTCGACGCACGAGAGGATCCCTCACATCCACTCGTGACCGTTCCGTACGAGATCGGTCGCGATGCACTGCGGATCGGAGCGAACGTTATGGGCGTCGATGTATCCGGAACTCCTCTGGGCGAGTTTCCCGTTCGGGAGGTCCTGGACATCGCCGGCAACGACCGGACCGTCCTGGTGAAGCTCGCCGTGCCGCAGGAGATGGCTGCCCGGATCGCAGGGATCCGCCCGCGAACTCCGTGGATCGATGAGCCGATGCCGGACGCCGCGAACCGGGTTCACGACGACGACATTGTGTGTCGGTGCGAGCGGGTGACCGCGCGGGAGATCCGCGACGCGATCCAGGCGGGCTGTCGGGACATGAATGAACTCAAGACCCTGACCCGCGCCGGAATGGGGGCGTGTGGAGGCAAGACATGTCAAGCGCTGATCCTGAGGCTGTTCCGAGAGTGCGGCGTCGATCCGGACGAAGTCACGAAAGCCACGGTGCGCCCGCTGTTCGTCGAGGTCCCGTTCGGCACGTTTGCCGGCGTCCCATCCCAACGTGACGGACGGACTCCAACCCAGACAGGCGAGAAGGACGGTCGATAGGATGCCGAAGCGAATCCACGATGTCATCGTCGTCGGAGCGGGGAGTGTCGGGATTCCTGCCGCCTGGGCGATGACGCGCTCCGGGCTGGACGTGCTCGTCATCGACAAGATGCCGAGTCCCGGCCAGGGCTCGAACAAGGCCGCCATCGGGGGGATGCGCGCCACGCACTCCGAGCCCGCGAAGATCCGTATCTGCCTCCGCTCGCTGGAGATCGCATCTTCGTGGCAGGAGACTTATGGAGATGACATCGACTGGCATCAGGGTGGCTATTCCTTCGTCGCCTACGGTTCGGAAGAAGAGCGGACGCTCAAAGGCCTGTTGGCAACCCAACAGGAAAGCGGACTCGACATCGTATGGCTTGACGCACCGGCGTTGCTCGAACGGATCCCCGATCTGAACCCGGCGGAACTCATCGGGGGCACATTCTCTCCAGGAGACGGGCAGTGCTCTCCCCTTCTGCTGGGACACGCGATGTACGCGCAAGCGCTCGCTGCGGGCTCCGACTTCCGCTTCAACGAGGCGGTGACCGGCGTCCGCATCCGCCACGGTAGGATTGCCGGGATCGAGACCGAGCACGACGCCTACGAGGCGCCCGTCGTCCTTAACGCCGCCGGAGCGTGGGCGGCTGATCTGGGACGGCTTGTCGGGCTCGATCATCCGGTGATCCCGGACTCCCACGAAGCGGGCGTCACGGAGCCCGTCGCGCCCTTCCTCGATCCAATGATTGTCGATATCCGGCCCGGCGAGGGATCGGCCAACTGCTACTTCTTCCAGTTGGCGACGGGGCAGATGCTGTTCTCGTTGACCCCCCGCCCACTCCTGCGCGGCGTCGACTGCCGCGAGACCTCGAACTTCTTGCCCCGCGTAGCACAACGGATGATCCGGCTCGTTCCCCGACTCGTACATCTTCGAGTGCGCCACACGTGGCGCGGTCTGTATCCGATGACCCCGGATGGGGCGCCTCTGCTCGGCTGGGTCGACGAGGTCCCGGGCTACCTCATGGCCGTCGGTATGTGCGGCCACGGATTCATGCTCGGTCCGGGCCTGGGGGAAGTGCTCAATCGCGTCGTGCGCGACGACTTGACCGACGGAGATCGCGACATCCTGCGCGAGTTGTCTCCAAGGCGGACGTTCCGGAGCGAGGCGGCGTTGAAGTAGGCTGACCGCCGGGAACGAGTGTCGGCCCGCATGGCACGCCGGCACAGAGCGTTCGGTGGTACCATCACCATCATTCGGGCGAAGCGGAACCAGGGAGTGGATCGATGGCGATTCTCGCAGTGCGCAATCTGAGCAAGTCGTATGCGTCGCTAACCTTGTTCGAGAAGCTGTCGATTACATTCCACGCCGAGGAGCATGTTGGCCTGATCGGTCCGAACGGAGCCGGCAAATCGACGTTGCTGCGGATACTTGCCGGCTCCGAGGCAGCGGACGAAGGAGACGTGGATCGAAGCCGGACGGCGCGCATCGTCTATCTCCCCCAAGAGGATTCCTTCCCCGCGAATGCCACGCCCGAAAGCGCCCTTCTGTCCTCGCTCGCCCACCTTCCTCTGCCCTCGCACGAGCCGTCCCTGCGCGCCCGCAAGATGCTCCGTCAGTTGGGATTCACCCGCTACGACGCGCCGGTCGACACGCTGTCCGGGGGTTGGCGGAAGCGCCTCGCGCTCGGGCGCCTGCTCGTCCAGGAACCCGATCTGCTGTTGATGGACGAGCCCACAAACCACCTCGATCTCGCGGGCATCGTGTGGTTGGAACGTTTCCTCGAGCGTCGCAGCATCGCTTTCGTCCTGAGTTCGCACGACCGGTACTTCCTCGAACGTGTCGCCGACCGGATTGTCGAGCTCGACCCGCGGTATCCGGATGGCGCGTTCAGTGTCAACGGACACTACTCCGAGTTCCTGGAGCGGCGTGAAGCCTTTCTCCAGACGCTCGACAACCAACGCCAGGCGCTGGCAAACGAGGTTCGCCGAGAGGTCGAGTGGCTGCGGCGCGGTCCGAAAGCTCGATCCAGCAAAGCGGGCTATCGCATCGACGAGGCGCATCGCAAGATCGTGGCTCTGTCCGAGGCCGTTCGACGCTCGCAGCGGACTCCCGACGTCGAGATCGATTTCAGCGCCAGTCGGCGCCGCACGCACGATCTCATCACGGCGCTCAACATCAGCAAGACGTTGGGCGAACGACTTCTGTTCGACGGCCTCGATGTCCACATTGTGCGCGGGATGAAGCTGGGCATTGCCGGGAACAACGCAAGCGGCAAGACGACGCTTCTCAGAATATTGACCGGGGAACTCCCACCGGATACGGGAGTCGTAACGCAGGCGACCGACCTTCGCATCGCCGTCTTCGATCAGCAGCGTGAGCTTCTCGATCCTGCGGAGCCGTTGCGGCGTGCCCTGGCGCCTCAGGGTGACACTGTGTCATTCCTCGGAAGCCCAATCCACGTCGCCGCTTGGGCGAAGCGGTTCGGGTTTCGCACGGATCAGCTCTCCATGCCCGTGGCCGAGTTGTCCGGTGGAGAGAAGGCGCGCGTGCTGATGGCGATGATGATGCGCGAACGCGCAGATGTCCTGATGCTCGACGAGCCGACGAACGACCTGGACATCGCCTCGGTCGAGGTCCTGGAAGAAGCGCTGATCGAGTTCCCGGGAGCCGTCGTGCTGATCACGCATGATCGACACATGCTCGACCGCGTCTGCACGGATCTCGTCGGTCTGCACGGTGAAGGGGCGTGGGGAACCTACGCAGGCGTCGACCAATGGCTGCAAGCGCAGGAGCACCACGATTCGCCGGCCGATCCAGCCCAAACCGAAGGCAGATCCCGTCGTTCCGGAAAGGATGACACGTCTCGTCGCCCGACCCTTAGCTACGCAGACAAGAAGGAACTGGCGTCCATGGAAGATGCAATCCTCGCTGCCGAGGCGGACGCCGCACGCCTTCAGGCAGCGCTGGATGAAGCCAATGCTGCGTCCGACGCAGCGGCCTTGCACGACCTTTTCACGGAGCATGCGCGCGCCGCTGAGCACGTCCGGGAGCTCTATGCCCGCTGGGAAGAACTGGAGTCGCGAGCGGTCGACTAGTCCAGGAACGGTTGCATCGCCGCGACGACGTCTCCTTCGCGGTCGATGAAGCAGTAGTGACTCGTGTCGTCGAACACGATGACCTCAGCCTTGGCGATCTCGCGGCGTGCCCGATCCACGTTTCGGTCCTTGAACTTCCGGTTCACCCGCTCCACATAGGCACGGACCTGCTCGCGTAGTTCTTCGGAGGCATCGTCCGGCGTCGACCAATCGGCAGTCTGGTACGCGTAGAAGACGAGGGCCGGAGAGCGAATGGCAGAGAATTCGGGATGGAAGTCCCCGGTCCCTTCGCTCAGCTTCCGGGCCGTCTCGGGGCGCATCCTCTCGACGAAACGACCATCAGCACGGCGTTCGAGCGTCAGGCCCCACAATGCGTCCCATCGCGGCGAGCGCAGTGGACGGTACGTGAGATAGCGATGGACGAAATCGTCGCAGTACTCGGCGACGGACGCGAACGATTCCGGCGGCGAGGCGGGGGCAGGCACCGGGTTGCCGGCGAACAGCTCCATGTCCTCGTCGATGTAGTCATACAAGGCGTCCAAGAAGACAAGCCGATCCACTCGATCCGGGTGATTCGCGGCCAGGTAGGCCATCTCCCTGCCGGCAAACGAGTGCCCCACGAGAACAGCCGATTCGATCTCCAATGCGTCCATGAAGCCGACGATATCCGACGCCAACGTATCGATGTCGTAGCCGTCTTCGGGTTGCTCCGACTCGCCGTGCGCGCGCCGAGTCAGCCCCAGGACGCGGAACCGATGGGAGAACCGG
>CAZXQL010000109.1:2967-7284 GCA_964643395.1 uncultured Thermotogae bacterium | reverse complement strand
TCGACGAGCTGGAGGATGGCGGCACGATCGGTTGCGTACTTGAGCGCCTGGATGACTAGAGGGTCGTCTCCGGGAGCTTGATCCGTTCGCAGACGGACGAGATCGAATCCATTGGTCGGCACGTCGACCGTCGTGATTCCGGGCTCGCCTTGGAGCGTGACGTAGAGGCTGATCGGCATCCGCCACGCCATGTCGATCTGCCCGCCGCGCAGCGCGTCGACGGCGGCCGCCGAATCGGTGAAGAAGATGAACTGCAACGCATCGACGCCCGGCATCCCGGAGATGAAGTAGTCGTCGTTCGCCGTCATCAGAATGCGGTCGTCAGGCCGGTATTCCTCGACCACGAACGGGCCGGTGCCGTTGAAGGTCGAGAAATCGGTGGTCCCACGCTTGAGAATCAGCGCATGGTTGTCGGCCAGGTCGTACAGGAAGAACGGATTCGTCTGGGTCAGGTGGAATGTCACGCGATCCGAGCCCGTGACCTCGATCGATGCGATATTCGAGTAGAGGGACGCGGTCGGGAATCCGTTGTCGGGATTGCGCAGACGATCGAACGTCCACACGACGTCGCCGGGAACGAGCGGACTTCCGTCGTGGAAGTGGACGTTGTTCTGCAGTGTGAACGTGTAGGTCAAACCGTCGTCGCTGACATCCACGGCTTCGGCCAGCCGAAGTTCGATCTGATTGTCCGCGCCGATGTCCACCAGATAGTCGTAGACGGCATTCGCGATGGCGATCTCGGAATCGGAATCGATGATGGCAGGATCAATTCGCGTCGGTGGCTGCATGGCGACCCGGAACGTAGCGGCCAGGGTTCCGCTCGACAGTCCCCCAACGAGCATGAGCGCTCCGATGAGGATCCACGGCATCCAGAAGCGTTGTCTTGTCGTCTTCATAGAACCTCCCTTGTTGTGTCGATCACCGGCATCGATGGAAGAGCGCGCGCATGCCAGCACCATGTACAGACTAATGCACCCCTCAGGGTCCGAACAAGCCAATCGCAGTTCCCATCGGAACGATCTCTCCGGGCGGTGTGCCGTCGAGCCCGTTCGGACAGAAGGCAAGCAGTTAGTTCGATATAGAACTATATGTCGAGTCCCACATTTCGTCAACCGGGCAAACCCGTGGAACGTTGATCCACGCACACGCGACACGTGCGCGGCGAGAAGGCTAGATCTTGTGAACCTTGATGAAGTTGGTCCTGCCGCCGCCGCCGATCGGAATTCCGCCCGTCAGAACGATTCGATCGCCGGGTTGGCCGTCTCCATGTTCGACCAACGTGCGCGACACGATCTCCAGCATGCTGTCGGTCGATTCGAACGACGGAACCCGCAGCGGTGCGACACCCCAGACCATCGCCAATTGACGTTGCACCGTCTCCTGCGGCGTGAACGCGACGATGGCTTGCCGCGGGCGCTTGCGGGCAATCTGCCGGGCGGTGTACCCGGACCACGTCGCTGTCGCGATCAGGCGCACATCGAGTTCGGCCGCAATCTGAGCCGTGGCGTCGCAAATGGCGTCGGTGACCGGATGGACGTGCTCGATGTCGCCGGGGGAGTCGATCGGACGTGCCGGCATGCGGCTCTCCACGACGGCCGAGATCTCGTGGATCACGCGGACGACCTCGATGGGGTACTTCCCGACGGCGGTCTCCGCCGACAGCATCACGGCGTCCGTCCCGTCAAGGATCGCATTGGCTACGTCGCTGGATTCGGCACGCGTCGGGCGGGGGCTGTCGATCATCGACTGCAGCATCTGGGTGGCCGTGATCACGGGAACGCCTGCATGATTGCACTTGCGAATGATCTCTTTCTGCAACATAGGTACTTCCTGCGGCGTGAGCTCGACCCCGAGGTCTCCGCGTGCCACCATCACGGCATCGACATGGGCCAGGATGTCCGAGAATCGGTCGATCGCTTGTCGGGATTCGATCTTGGCCACGACGTGAATGCGCTCGGCGTCGGGACCGCAGTCGCTCAGAAGCTCGCGCAGTTCGCGGACATCGTCCGCCGATTGCACAAACGAAAGCGCCAAGAAGTCGACGCCCTGCGCGATAGCGAATCGGGCGTCTTCTTTGTCCTTCTCGGTCATTGCCGACAGGTCGGGTACGCCGTCGGGAACCGCGACTCCCTTATGCGATGTCAGAAGTCCCCCGACGACGACCTGGCAAACGAGAACATCCGATCGGACCTCGCGGATCTCGAGTTCGATGGCGCCGTCATCCAGCAGCAACCGCTGACCGGTTCGTGCGCCGGCGATCACTTCGGGATGCGGAAGAGGAATCACGTGATCGGTTCCGTCCGCCGGCTTCGTCGTCAGCGCGACCCGATCTCCGATGCCCAATTCCAGAGGCTCCGTCAACGTTCCGATTCGAATCTTCGGCCCCTGCAAATCGGCCATCACGGCCACGACGGCCTTCACGTCGGCCGCGGCCTCGCGCACCCGCTGGATCAACCCTTCATGCTCTTCATACGTCCCGTGGGATAGGTTGATCCGCGCAACGTCCATCCCCGCGAGCATCATCTGACGCAGGACATCGACATCCTGCGTCGCCGGGCCGAGCGTACAGACGATCTTCGTCTTCGTATCCGTCGCACTTCTCACCATCGTGAACTCCTAGCCGTTTGCATCTTCGAACCCGACCATGGCGCAATCGGCGATCGGGCGATACCCGACGTCCTGGTAGATCTTGTTCGACGTCGGATTCGACAGGTCCGTGTACAGCGTACAGAACCGGTTGCCGTCCGCAAGCAGCGCCTGGCTGAGCGCGGCCACGCACGCGGAAGCATAACCGTGCTTCCGGAACTCAGGCGGCGTGTAGACGGCGCTGACCGTGGCCCCGTTCGGCGTTCCTCGAGAACTCCCCGCCATCGACACGGCGCGCCCGTCCTCCCACAACGCGAGCCTCCCCGTCTCGATGAATCGGCGAACGTTCATCGCCGGATCGGTCGGCGGATCGCTCGGCACGGCCTCCTCGCAGAAGCCGAGGAACCACTTCGCCAGCAACGGAACATCCGATTCCTGGGCCCAGCGCAGGTCTCCGGACACGTTCGCCGGAGGGATTACCCGAGTCAGAGCGTAGATGCGTTGCGACACCTGCAGAAAGGCCGTTTGCTGGGTGCGCTTCTTCCAGGCTTTGCAGAATGCGTCGACGATGGGCACCGTGCCGCTCGCGCCCGGAAGAGCGTGGCCGATCTCAACGAGGTGATCGGCGAGGACGTCCAGCGCTTGGAGACGATCCTCCCTGCAATGCAGGATCATGTTGTGCGGTGGTGTCCGGATCGCGGCGGCAACCAGTTCGTCTCCATCGTGCACGACGAGAAACAGCGGATCCGCATCGCCATACTGCCGGCCCTCGCGAACGCGCATCGAGATGCCGAGGATGAGGTTGTTCTCCTCTTCGTCCTGCAGGAGCGGTTCGAGGGCAAGGTCCAGGAAGACTTCCGCGGACGGGCAGTGCGTCAGTTTCATGTCAGGCTCTCCAAGAGGTCGATGTAGGCGCCAGAGACGAGATCCGATGCGTCAATGCCGAGCTGGTCCATCAACTCGTCGGCAACCCTCCTGCCGTACTCCGCAGTCTCTCCGGCGGACAAGACAACCTCCAGTTCCACAAACGATCCCAGTCCCTCGACTTCGTCCAGATGAACGCGCGTCGGGCCGATGTGATAGAGGTGTCGGCATTTGGTGACCACGCCGCGAATCGGCAGCGCCGATTCCAGAATGCGCGAAAGCGCGGCCGGATTGTCCGACCGGACGATGTCGTAGGTCGAGACCTTCGCGTCCAGCTCGTCGTCGCGTGCGTACTGGATCAACTCGCAACGATCGGGCGCCAAGACACGAAGCTTGAGGCGGCCCCGCGGCGTCAGGTAGAACGTGTCCAGCTGTTCGATCCGCTCGACCGAACCATCGGCCAGGGCCTCCACGCGGCCTCGCAGAGCATCCCTGTCGCGCACGCGTGCTTTGATCTCCACATTTCTAGCCACGGCTTCCTCCCATGCGAACGGCCCCCTCATTCTCCCACCGTACGAGCCATTCATCCAGCGCCGCCCGAATGCGGGGCGCAGTACCTTCGCGATCCGGATCATCCGCCCAGTGCACGACGCAGGCTGTCGGCGAGTCGAACGGCACGAACCGAAGCGCCGTGTGTTCCAGGTAGAACCGCTCTTTGCCGCGCCCGGGCGACGTGCCGTAGATCCAATCGTCGACCAATGGGGCGCCGAGGTGGGCCATCGTCGCCCGGATCTGATGGAATCGCCCGGTGTGAAGTCGGATCAAAGCGTGCATCTCTCCGTCGTGGTCCGGAGCGGGCGCCGCCTC
>CAZXQL010000109.1:0-2867 GCA_964643395.1 uncultured Thermotogae bacterium | reverse complement strand
TGCGCCGTTTCGAGCAGGATCGGAAGATCCAACCGTTGCCGATCGATGTGCACGTCCATGCCCCAGTGTGGCCGCACGCGCACGATGAGTCCAATCCCGCTCTCGGATTCTCGCGGGCGGCAATCCGTTCGGCGAGCGCCTATTCCACGTGGATCGTGAACTCAGCCGTGTCGCCCACGATTCCGGTCTCCAGGCTGATCAGCTCGAATTGCAGCGTCGTCGTCCCGATATCTTGTGCTCGGAACTGGTAGACGTACGTACCGGCGCCGCTTTGCTTCGCAACCTGGGGTACGTCATCGTAGAAGTCGTTTCCGATCGGGTCGAGGACCGAATCGGTACCTCCCGCCAGGCGCCATCCCCAACCCTTCGCGACATCGGGATCGCCTCCGCGAAGCTGCACGACGACAAGCCCGCCCTCGGGGACGTCCGAGGATCCGGCCGCGTCGTTCTCGTCCAGGGCACGCACCTCATCGGGCAACCGGAATTCGGCGAGCTCGTAGTCGATCGAGTTGAGGACGTGCTTCACGATCCCGACACCCGGGGCAAACCACAGAAACTGCGTCGGGCCGCCGAACAGGCGCGGACCGCTACCCACGAGGTCGTAGTGAATCCTCCATGCCCCGACGAAGATCGGCGAGTACGTGCCGAGCATCGTGTTGACCTGGCCGGACTCGATCGCGACGACCTCCTTGTGGTACACGGTGGCGGCGACCGATCCGCCGCTGTACGTCGAATCCCACGTCTTGTCCTCCGCCAGCGGGAACTCGAGGAACGCCAAGCCAGGGTTCAGCGAATAGCTCGACTGTGCACCCGGTGACGTCAACAGGGTTGCACCACGCATCAGCACGGCGGACGGCGATCGATGGACGTACAGGAGTTCGTCCGGGCCGTTGCTGTAATGGGTCCGCAAGACATAGCACTCCTCGCCGTTCCCCTGAACGATCGCGACCACTTCGCTCTCCAACAATCCCGACGACGCGATCTGAGGATTCCAATACGTCGCGGCGTTGTGATAGATCCATCGTGCTCCCACGAACAGCGGGAACGGATCGTTCTGGAAGCTGCCGGAAACGTAATTCGCAGTTCCGTAAAGGGAATAGTCCACTGGCTGCTGAACCGTGGGTGTGGGTTCGGGCGTCAGAATCGGTCCCATGCACCCGAACAGGAGCCCCCCCAGCAGGATGACTACAACGGCAAATAGAAAGCCATGTCGATTCATGACAATTACCTCCTGAAGGAATATCGTAGACGATTCGACAATCCCCGCCAAACGTCAGCACTCGCTGAGCCTTCAAGATACGCGGACGGAGGCATCATGTCTGCCCCCTTGCGCGTCCCGAGAACGTACCCTAGGCTTATCGGCACTCCATCGCCACGCAGGAGGCGACATGCCGTCCCGCACAACGTTGTTGACCGGGCTTTCTCTCCTCGTACTCTTCTGTCTATCCGGCTTCGTCGCGAACGCGGCCGAGGGCGATTGGTCCTTTGCCGATCCCGTGACGTACGGTGTCGACGCCACCCGACTCGACCTTATGCAGGATGCCATTGACGGATTCCCTTTGCCGATCGACTCGGTCGTTGTCGTTCGACACGGTGACATCGTGTTCGAGCACTACCCGAATCCGCTGCACTACGGCCCCGACACGATGCACAACCTCTACTCGGTTACCAAGAGCATCACCTCGATCCTGATCGGGATTGCCATCGACAAAGGGTTCATCGAGAGCGTCGATCAGCGAGTTGTCGACTTCTTCCCGGATCGAGAGATCGCCAACCTGGACGATCGCAAGCAGCGCATGACGCTCCAAGATCTCCTCACGATGACGAGCGGCCTCGAGTGGGAAGGACCCGACGACATGTTTCACTCATGGGGAGCCGCCATTCGAAGCGGCGATCCAGTGCAGTATGTGCTCGATCGCCCCATGGCTAGCGAACCCGGGACGCAATGGACCTACAACGGCGGGTGCTCCCACCTCCTCTCGGCCGTCCTCACCAAGACGACCGGCATGTCAACGCTCCAGTTTGCTCGCGAGTACCTGTTTCGCCCGCTCGGCATCACACGGGTCCTATGGCCGCGTGATCCGCGCGGCATCTACTACGGAGGGCAAGACATCTGGCTGACGCCTCGCGCCATGGCGAAGATCGGTCAGCTGATGCTCGATGGCGGTGTCTGGAACGGACAACAGATCGTGTCCGCTGATTGGGTGGCGGAGACGGCACGTTCTCGCGCTCCAAGCTGGTGGGGAGGTTACGGCTATCAATGGTGGACGTTCTCCGACATCGACGTCTTCTTTGCCGCCGGAGCCTTCGAGCAGCGGATCTACGTCGTTCCGGACCTCGACATGGTCGTTGTGATCACGTCAAGCAACTGGCCGCCCGGCATCTCGGCCGGAGAGAGGACAGAAGGTCCGCCCATCGTCGAGTGGCTGTTCGGAAGCTTTATCTTACCGGCCTGTGTCGATCACGTGCCCTCTGTGTACAGCGACTTCGGATTCTCGCTCGAGATCCCAGACCTCATGGACGCCGAGAGCCAAGGATGGATTGACAGCCCGAGCGCGTCGGAGGAGTCCGGTTTGGTGAAGTTCGAATTCGCGGGATCTCCGTACGAGTATGCGGGCGTGCAGTGGACGACGATCGAAGCGCCGCCGGATCCCGAGTCTGCGCTCGACGGCTTCCTGGCGATCCTCGGCCTGTCGGGCGTGGAACTCACCGGGGTCTGTCCGTCCGCGGAGGCCACGATCGGGGGACGCACCGTGGTCTATCGATCCATCGATGCCACAACCGACGACGGACAGTTGAAGGGGATCGTGGGGGCCCTGTACTGCGAGTCGGACCGGCGCATGGTGATCCTTTACCACATCGCGTCC
>CAZXQL010000108.1:0-7350 GCA_964643395.1 uncultured Thermotogae bacterium | reverse complement strand
GGGCAACGTAGGAGAAGACCATCGGGACGAATGGGTGCCCGACGACGTCGTCTACGGCAACCTGGGGACGCTGCAGACCGTGTCGGTCGTGATCCGCTCGCAGGGCATCAAGGGGCCCGACGGTCACGAAGACGAGTGGTTCGTGCTCGACGGCAGCCAGGATCAAGAGAACCTCGAAGAGCATGACGGGACCAGTGCCTTGTCGTCGACCAAGCCGGACGCGCCGGACAACTACGACGACCACAACCTGTCGTACGACCCCGAGGGGCAGGCTTGGAACGGCGGCGTGATCCCGGACTGGTTCACCAACCGGTCGTGGTGTCTGCGCTACCTGTACATCACCTGGGGCGACAACAGCGGCACGCAGCGCGTCGACTTCGACCCGGCGGACGAGAACGACGACATCGTCGTGTGGCACGTGTACGACTTCAGCGACAACGGGATCGTGTACCAGATCACGGTGACCGCCGAGGACTGGCTCGGGTACCAATCGGCCGCGTTCTCGCGCAACGTCACGCTAAAGACGGGGACTGAAGGAGGCGGCGACATCTAGAAGCGCCGCTGCGCCTTGGCCGAGGAGGACCAAGATGAGGGCCGAGAACGGTATCAGACTGCGTAAACTGGGGATCGTCGCGTTGGGCGTAGTTCTACTCGGACTCGTCTTGGCCTGCTCTCTCTTCAACCAGCTTCCCGTCGCCCGCATCGTGGCCGACGCGTTGTCGGGCGCGAGTCCGTTGGTCGTGACGTTCGACGCCTCGACTTCGACGGACGCCGACGGGACGATTACCGCCTACCTGTGGGACTTCGGCGACGGACACTCGGCGACGGGCGAGGACGTCGTGCATACGTTCACCACCGCGCAGGCGATTCAGTTGTTCACGGTCACGCTGACGGTGATGGACAACAGCGGGGCGTCGGGAAAGGCGACCCAGACGATCGAGGTCCGGCTGGAAGGCGAACCGGCCACCGGAACCGGCGCGCCGACGGCGCGGATGACGGCGACTCCGTCGATCGGCGTGAGTCCGTTGACGGTCACGTTCGACGGGAGCGATTCGACCCCGGGCAGCGGATCCATCACCGCCTACAGCTGGAACTTCGCCGACGGGGTGACGGCGACCGGCCCGATCGTGACGCATACGTACTCCCCCGATCCGGACGTCACGACGTCGTACCCGGCCACCCTGTACGTGCACAACTCCAACGATGAGATGGACGCGGAGCAGATCAACGTCATCGTCATCGTCCCGGAGAACGATCCCGAGGGGGACGACCCGACGGCCGAGGTGACGATCACCGGCCCCGACATCATCTACGAGTCGACCAACCGCCCGAACGTCCCGTCCCTGTTCGAGGTCAGCTTCGATCCACGGGGCTCGAAGGCCGATGCCGGGCACTCGCTCGAATACTTCGCGTGGGACTTCGGTGACGGGAATCTGCAGGTGGAGACCTCGGATCTGGAGATCACGCACATCTACGAGTTGACCGGCGCGACGCGGACGATCGTGGCGAAACTGACGATCTTCGACAACTACGGCCTCGAGGATACCGCCGTCGTCAATATCACGCTCTCCCAGCCCGAGGAAGAAACCTAACGGAATGACAAGGGGACAGTCCCCCGCGAGGGGACTGTCCCCAAGCTGCAAGCTGCTCCACGCATCCCGTGGTCCGAGGAAGAGACCTAATCCAAGAACAAGGGGACAGTCCCCTGCGAGGGGACTGTCCCCGATCGCTCTATCCTCCGCTACAGCTTTCGCAGCCGACGATATTGACCTGTTGGGACGTCGTCCCCGTTCCGCCGTCCTCGTCGACGACGGTCAGGGTGACGGTGGCGATCCAGCCGCCGCCCTGCGGCGAGTACGGGAACGCGTGCTCGACCACTTCTCCCTGGTCGGTCGATCCGTCGCCGAAGCTCCACAGATACTGGACGATCTCGCCGTCGGGATCGGACGAATCCGACGCGTCGAAGCGAAGCGGCTGGGTGGCTCCGATGTAGTACGAGCTGGTGTGGAACCGGGCCGTTGGAACGCGGTTCAAACAAGGGGACAGTCCCCTCGTGGGGGACTGTCCCCAAGCTTCCCGCAGCCCGAAGAGAGGGCTGCTCTATCCTCCGCTACAGCTTTCGCAGCCGACGATATTGACCTGTTGGGACGTCGTCCCCGTTCCGCCGTCCTCGTCGACGACGGTCAGGGTGACGGTGGCGATCCAGCCGCCGCCCTGCGGCGAGTACGGGAACGCGTGCTCGACCACTTCTCCCTGGTCGGTCGATCCGTCGCCGAAGCTCCACAGATACTGGACGATCTCGCCGTCGGGATCGGACGAATCCGACGCGTCGAAGCGAAGCGGCTGGGTGGCTCCGATGTAGTACGAGCTGGTGTGGAACCGGGCCGTTGGAACGCGGTTCAGCGCCTCCACGGTCTGGGCTCGGGCCCCCGTCTTCCCGTCGGAGTCGGTGACGAGTAGCGTGACTTCGTAGACGCCCTTCTCGTCATAGGTGTGCGAGACCACGACACCGGTATCCGTCGATCCGTCTCCGAAATCCCAGTCGTAGCTGACGATGGCGCCGTTGGGGCTGGACGATGCCGAGGCATCGAACGTGACGTCCAGCGGCGGGTAGTCGAACGGCGGCGTGGCGGTGAATCGAGCCATCGGTCCCACGGGCTGAATGCAGCCGCCCAACGCGACGGCAATGGCAATACTCGCCAGGATGGCGAGGACAGTGCGTCCTTTCATGAAAGACTCCCTCGATTCTTCGATTCTTCTCATTCCTTCTTTGGCTCCGAAGGCTCGCCGGCCGCTTCGTCGTTCTCCTTGGCGGTCTTCTTGCCGTTCTCGTCCTCCTCCGACTCGGAGGCCGCCTTGAGCGCCGACTCGATGGCTTCCAGGCGCTCCGTGACGTGCCCGAACACGGTCTCGGGCGGGTAGCCGCCCTCTTCGTCGGGGGTCCCGGCTTCGATGCCGGTGAGGATCTCGATCCCTTCCTCGATGGTGGAAACCGGATAGATGTGGAACCGGCCTGCGTCGACCGCTTCGACCACTTCCTTGTGGAGCATCAGGCTTTCGACGTTGGTGGCCGGGATGAGAACGCCTTGCTCCCCGGTCAGCCCCTTGGCTTTGCACACCCGGTAGAATCCCTCGATCTTCTCGTTGACGCCGCCGATCGGCTGCACTTCGCCCTTCTGGTTGACGGAGCCGGTGACGGCCAGACCTTGCCGGATCGGCACGCCGGACAGCGCGGATAGGATGGCGTACAGCTCCGTCGAGGACGCGCTGTCGCCGTCGATCATCGAGTACGACTGCTCGAACGCCAAACTGGCGCCGAACGACAGCGGCCGCTTCTGCGCGAATCGCTGGCCCAGGAACCCTTTCAGGATCATGATCCCCTTGGTGTGGGTCTTGCCGCCGAGCTTGGCCTCCCGCTCGATGTCGACGATGCCGCCCTTGCCGGTGAACACCGAGGCGGTGATGCGGGACGGCTTGCCGAACGCGTAGTTGCCCATCTGCAGGACGGCCAACCCGTTCACCTGACCGGCGCACTCCCCGTCGGTATCGACGAAGATCGTTCCGCGCTCGATCATTTCCTGGATCTTCTCGTCGATGCGGTTGTGTCGATAGTCGCGTTCGTCGAGCGCCTTGTCGACATGCTCTCCGGACACGAACTCAGCACCGGCATCCTTGGACCAGAACGACGCTTCTTTGACGATCGAAACCAGGTCCCCGAACTGACACGACAGCTTGGTCTGGTCGCCTGCCAGCTCGGTTGCGTACTCGATGAACCGGGCGACGCCGGTGGGATCGAACGGGATCACGCCTGAATCCTGTTGGCAGCACGTCCCCAAGAAGCGGGCGAGCTCCAGCTCATGCTCGGGCGTGCGCGCCATCTCCATGCCGAAATCGGCCTTGATATTGAACAGTTTGGCGAAGTCCTCGTCGTAGTGATACAGGATCTCGTAGATGTACGGACTACCGATAATGACGAGCTTGATCCGGAACGGAACGGGCTCCGGGCGCAGGCCCTCGCTGGTCGAATACCCCATCATCTGCCACGGATCCTCGATGTGGATTTCGCGCCGCTTGACGGCGATCTTGAGCGCCTCCCAACTGAGCCCGAGACGGAACAGGTTGTTGGCGTTGAGCACCAGGTAGCCCCCGTTGGCGCGGTGAAGCGAACCGGGCTTGATCATGGTGAAGTCGGTCATCGCGACGCCCATCTGCACGCGGCGGTCGATCGATCCGAACAGGTTGGGATACGTGGCGTTCTGCTCGACGATGACGGGTGCGCCCTGGGTCTTGGCATTGTCCACCAGCACGTTGACCGTGTACTTCTTGAACGGATCGGACTGGGGCATCGGGAACGGAAACGCCATCGGCGTCTGGCGTGTCTGATTCCCTCCGTTGCGGAACAGATCCAGGCTCTCGATGATGTCCTTCTTCACGGACTCCAAGTAGGTCAGGACTTTGGGCAGCCCTTCGTAGCTGTCGCTGAACGTTGCGAAGTGCGGTTCGATCATGAACAGAACGGCTTCGCGAGCGAGCTTCTTGATCTCGGATTCGCGTTCCTCGTCCAGGTGGGCGACCGCTTGGAGTTGCTCCTGAATGAGGGCTTGGACCTCGCCTTGGTGGCTGCGGATCTCCTCCTGTCGTTCTTCGGGCAGCCCGGCATAGTCCTCCTGGCTCAACGGCTCTCCCTTTTCGTCCAGGGGTAATGTGTTGATGCCAATCGGCGTCCGCTGGATCGCGAACCCCAACTCGCGAGACTGGTCTTCCATTTTCTCCAAGAGCGCCGTGCGCTGCTGGTTGAACCGCTCGATGATCTTCTTGCTGCGTCCCTTGAATTCGTCCGACTCGAACACCGACGGGATCTCGCGCTTCAAGCGTGTGACCAGCTGATCGAGGTCGGTGCGCAATTGACAGCCTCGGCCGGCAGGCAGCTCGAGGCATCTTGGGTTGTACGGGTTGTCGAAGTTGTGCACGTAGCAGAGGTCGGGGGGGTGGGGCTCATCAGCCGACGCGTGGCTGAGAAACCGCTCGACGGCCGACATCTTGCCCGTCCCCGGATCCCCGGCCACGTAGATGTTGTATCGATTCTTCGCATCCTTGATGCCCAAGCCGAGCTTCAAGGCCTCGATCGCTCTCTCCTGTCCGATGATCCGGTCCAAAGGGTCGAGTTCGGAGGTTGACTTGAATGTGAAAGAAGACGGATCGCACGTATACCGTAGCTGCTCTGCGTGCAATTCTTTGACCATGTTCCCCTCCTTAGGCTAGGATTCTATCCTAGATGTTCATACGCATTCAACGCTCGCACATGGGTCTGTTCCTGATTGCGGCGCTGTTGACCGGCGCAGTAGCCGTTGCGGCCACCGATTCGACGGTGCTGGTTCGTCCCCTGATCGGGGAGCCGTGGGAGGAATCATACTGTCAAGCCGTTCTGGCTGCGACCTCCGAGGCGCAGACGTCCATCGACGTCTTGCTTTCCAGCGCCGCCGCCGACGGGACTCCGCTGCTATCGGCATTGGCGGAGGCAGCCGCGCGGGGCGTCGAGGTACGTGCGCTTCTGGATGCGTCCGACTGGGAGCCCGACATCACGGCGAAGAACAGTCCCGCTCTGTCGTATCTGCTCGATCACGGCGTCGCCGCCAAGTTCGACGATCCGCAGATTACCCTCCACGCGAAGCTGGTTGTCGTGGACGGACAGACCGTGATCCTTGGCTCATCCAATTGGAATCACTACGCCCTAACCGAGCACAGACAGGCGGACGTACTCGTCCGCGACGGCTCGATCGGCGAGTTCTTCTGCGGCTACTTCGACATGTTGTGGAACGGGGAGGGAACACAGCGCAGCATCGAGCTCGACCTGCCGGACGGGTTGGGCGATCGGCCGACGGTTATCCCGTTGGGGGACGTGCCGGACTGCGCGTCCTACGGACGCGTCCTGCTCGCCCTGCTCGGAAGCGCGCGCCACTCGATTCACGTGGCCATGTACCGGATGTCGTACTACTCGGGATACGGCGACAGCCTTGCCAACGAGATTCTGCAGGCGCTGATCTCTGCCGCACAACGCGGTCTGGAAGTGCAGGTTCTGCTGGACGACTGTGCCTACTACGCCGACTCGGCCGAAGCCAACCTCGTTTCGGCCATCTTCCTGGATCAGCACGGCGTCGAGGTGCGGCTCGACGTCCCCGACGTGACGACGCACTGCAAGCTGGTCGTCATCGATGGACAGAGCGTCATTCTGGGGTCGACGAACTGGAACTACTACGCGTTGGAGCAGAACGACGAAACGGATCTCGCCCTGGTCTGCGTCCCGGAGGTCGCGGAACCGTTCGAGGCGTACTTTCAGAGCCTGTGGATCACCGGGCGGAAGCTGGGTACGTAGATCGGCGTCAGGGCGTGGACGGCTCCGAGAGGGTCTCGCCGCACGCGGGGCAGGTCCATTCGATCTCCCCGGTCCATGGATTCCACCGGGTGGGGAGCATCGGACCGCCGCACTCGGGGCAGGTGGCCAACGCAAGGGTCGCCGGAACCGCCTCCCCGTCCGGTCCCGTCGCCACCATCTGCACCGGCTGCGGCATGGACAGAACGATCGGCTCGTCGGCGGCCAGATGAACGGTGATTTGGTCTCCCAGTCCGTCGACCCCGACATCGCCTTGGACGCGGATATCGAGCCCGTTTCGGCTGATCGAGATCAGCATGACCAGAATCGCTGCCAGAAGAAGGATTGCGGCGACCAACGCCAGGGCGATGAACAGGTCGCCTCGGTCGCGATTTCCAAGCGGCGAAGATCCGGGATCAGTCAACGATCCTCCTGACGAGCAGTGTGTGTCCGTCGATGCCGTGCACGCGCACCCGTTCGCCGGCGCGAATTGTCCCCTCGGTCGAGTGAGCGTCCCAGTACTCTCCGTGGATCGCGATCGTGCCGTTCGGCATCAGGTCGCGACGGACGATCCCAAGGGTTCCGATCAACGACTGGACGCCGGTGACCGGCTTCTTGCGCTGGATCAACAGCCCCTTGGAGACCATGAACACAGATAGCGCGGCTGACACGCCGACGACGCCGATGATGGTGCCGAGAGACAGCCCGATCGAGCGGTCCGGGATGCGGAACAGCGTCAGGGACCCGACGAGAAGCGACACGATGCCGCCGGCGGTCAGAATGCCGTTCGTCGGGGTAAACGCGTCCAGCACGATCAAGGCGACGCCGAACAGGACCAGCGCGAGACCGGCGAAGTTGACCGGCAGAACTTGCAGCCCGTACAGGGCCAGCAGCAGGCAGACGCCTCCCGCGGCCAGGCCGAATCCAATTCCGGGATTGAAGAACTCGAAGATCAGTCCGTACAGACCGAGGATGAACAA
>CAZXQL010000107.1:2629-7415 GCA_964643395.1 uncultured Thermotogae bacterium | reverse complement strand
GACGGAGCGACGTACGGAGTTCGGATTGAGAACGTGACGGCCCAGTTCGTTCTACGCGGGTTGGTCATCGAGAACGCCAAGGATGTCAACGGCTCCGCGATCCGCATCGGCTTCGTGACCGGCGGCACGATCGAGGGATGTTCGATCAGCAATTCTCTGAATGGGATCAACATCATCTCATCGACGGACATCGTCATGCAGGACTGCGTGCTGTACGTCAACGGAATGGGACTCCAGGTCATCGGAGACTCCGACGAGCAGTATCGGCATGATATTTCGGACACGAATACGTACAACGGCAACCCCATCTACTACTACTACGGGCTGGACGGTGTGACGATCAGCGGGTTGAAGACCGGCCATCTGACGGTGGCCGGCAGCCACAACGTGACCATTACGAGCAACGAGGTCGTCAACGGGGACGGCCTGCTATTGGCGTTTGTTGACAGTTCGACGGTGTCGGAGAACCTCGTTCATCGGACGTCCAATGTCCCTACCGCGCACGGAATCCACCTGTATGAATCGCACGACAACGTCATCCAAAGCAACTACCTCTACAACAACCGTTTGGCCGGGCTCCAGCTGACGCTGTCGCACTCCAACCAGATCTCCGACAACCAGCTCGCGGCCAACGATACGGGGATCCGGCTGTTGGCATCCGAGAGCAACGACATTGGATCGAACTTCATCTTCACGTGCGTCACCGGCATCCAGTTGCTCGGGAACTCGAACGAGAACAACGTTCATGAAAACGTCGTGGGAGATGACCAAGGGAACACCAACCAAGGTATTGCGCTGGAGGCGGCTACGGGCAACGCTGTCAGCCGCAATCTCGTGTTCGGAAGCCAGATCGGTGTCATCCTCGAGGTGAGCGCGGGTTCGAACACGGTCGCTGACAACACGATTACATCGGGTGGCTACGGGATCGAGGTTTCCGGTTCGGACAACTCGATCGAACGCAACCTGGTGACCCAGCAGTCGCGGGGCATTCTGTTCCCCGAGACGTATCAGAAGTCGATGACAAAAGACAACACCTTCCGGGGCAACGTGCTGGCGGATAACAAAGAGAGCGACATCTACACGAACATGGACTCCTCGGGGAACCGGTTCACGGAGAACGTCATCCTTGGTGAGGGGCGCGACATCGTAAGCCTCGTTCAGGATCAAGGGACGGGCAACGTGTGGACGGTGGACGGCGTGGGCAACTATTGGGGAGTGGGCAGCGTGACCGATGCCAACGGCGACGGGGTCGGAGATGCACCGATTACCGTCTACCCGTCGGGAGTGGATGACGAAGCGCCGATCGCCACGATCGATCCAGTCAGTCTCGGCCTCGGCGTCGTGGGGACGCTGGAGCGAGGAACCGTCACCATCAAGACCTCCGGAGGCGACAGCGTATCGATCGCCGACCTTGTCGCGACTGCGTTCGTCGACCGGAGTACGGGGTTCCGGGGCTTCCCGACTGAGCTCATCGAAGGCTTCCCCGGCATCCTATTCGTCAACGACGCGGAAGTGGACAGCAAATACACGATGGTCACCGTGCCGTTCGACTTGGACATCGCGTTCTACAACGCCAACGGCGAATGGGTCGGCGGAACGACGATGACGGCGCAGGACAAGAACCTCTATAGCGCCGGTGCACCGTACCAGTATGCGCTCGAGCTCCCCGCGGGATCGCTGTCGGATCTCGGAATCGGCGCCGGGTCGACGCTTGTCCTCCCCGAACAACCGTGAGTAAGATTGACGCCGTGGTTTTCGATCTGGACGGGACCCTCGTCCGCTACCACGGCGTCGACTTCGAATCCAGCTGGGGAGCCGTCGCGGTTGCCGCCGGCGTTGCCGACCGGTCGGTGGCGTTGCTCCGCGAATACCTGCCGCGACGCGACGCCTATGCCGAGTGGCTCGCCGAAGAGGCGAAACTGCTGGCAGGGATCCCGGTTCACGTCGTGACCGAAGCCATCTTCCCTCCGCCGTACGCGCACGGTGTCGTGCAGGCGGTCGGCGCGCTTCGCGGACGCTATGCACTGGGCATCCTTTCTTCGGGCGTCGACTTGGTGGCCGACCGGGTGAGCGCCGACCTCGGCATGGACTTCGCATGGGCGAATCGGCTGATCGTTGCGGACGGCCGCTTTGTTGGAACCAGCGAGACGCTCGTCGATCTATGGTCGAAGGGAGAAATGCTGGAGCGGCTGGCCGTACAGCACGGATGGAATCTGGAACGCGTCTGCTTCGTGGGCGACAACTTGAACGACGTGCCGGCGCTTCGTCGCGCCGGCTTGGCCATCGCGGCCAACCCCAAGGACGATGCACTCGCAGGTGTTGCGGACTACGTGATCGAGGACTTCGCGGCGCTTCCGGATCTGATCCGTGCCCACGAGACGAAGTTCTAGATCGATTGTCTGGACCGCGGAGCCGATGCGACGACTAGCTCGGGTCCTCGTAGTAGAAGATCTGGTAGACGAGCCGGTCGATGATCTCGCCCTTGAACGCGCGGCCCATTCCTCGGCGAACGAACGCCGGCAGGCTGTGACGAAGCGTCTCGGAGTAGTCGACCGCCAGGACGACGTCCTCGCCCAGCGTCGTCAACGCCTGTTGCAGCAACTTGGCGCCGATCAGTCGCAGGTCCTGGTGTTTGGGATCGATGACGACGGCCGGCAGGAAGTAGATCTCCCCCTCGCGGCTTCGATTCGGGTAGTGCTCCTCGAAGTAGCCGACGTTGACCCACGGGATCTTGGCGAGCACATTGGTAATCAGCGTGAGGCCGACCAACTCGTCGCCCGCGTACACGAGAAACTTCGTGAAGTCCTCGTCCGACAGCACGGCCTGGAACTGCTCGGAGCCGAATCCACCATGGTGAATCGGCGTTCGCTGGTTCAGCCGCTCGAACGCGCCGCGGTAGATCTCCCAAAGGCGTGCGCGTTCATCCTGTGCGTGGACGACGAGTGTCTCGACGATGCGAATGGCGTCTTCCATGTTCTCCTCGTCTAGGTGCCGAAGATGCGGTCGCCCGCGTCTCCCAGCCCCGGCAGAATGTACCCCTTCTCGTTCAGCTCGCGGTCCAGCGCAGCGGCGTAGATCGGGACGTCGGGGTGTGCGTTGCCGTACGCCTTGACGCCCTCCGGAGCGGCGACCAGACACAGGAACTGAATGTCCTTCCCGCCTTCCCGCTTGATGATGTCGGTGGCAGCGATCGCACTGCCTCCGGTGGCCAGCATCGGGTCCACGAGAATGATGTGCGCATCGGGCAGCTCGGGAGGGAGCTTGCAGTAGTACTCCACCGGTTCGAGCGTTGCCGGATCGCGGAACAGCCCGATGTGTCCGACCTTGGCCATCGGGATCAGGTTCAGTACGCCGCCCAGCATGCCCGTGCCCGCTCGAAGGATCGGAACCAAGACGATGCTGGCTTCCAGGACTCGGCCCACCATCGGTTCCAGTGGTGTATCGATCGCATGGTCTCGCAATGGATACTTCCGGGTGATCTCGTACACCATGAACGCGGTCAGTTCCTCCAACAGCCGACGGAACGTCTCGTTGCCCGTGCGTGCGTCGCGCATCAGCGTGAGCTTGCTCTGGATCAGGGGATGTTCAAGGACATGAAGCATTGGATTCCTCCATGGACGGGATGGCTGGAACTGACGATACCGAAGCCGTGGGAGTCAAGCAACCTTCTCGTCTCGGTGCGGAGGAGACATCCCCTCCGCACCGAGGAATTGACTACGAACCTGCAACTTGCAGGGATTCGATCCGAAGATAGGGGGCGTCTCCCAGCGACAAGAACCCTCCGCACGGCCCGGTCTCGCGGCTGATGGCCTCGACCCGTTTGCCGTCTTCGTAGATGTTGCCGGAGATCATCGTCTTGTCGAGGCGACCGACGACGTGGCCGTCGACAATGTGGAATCCGACGGCCTGAACGGCAAACTGCCCCTGCGGGAAGTTCCCCGAGTGGAAGCCCATGCCTCCGGTGATCAACAGCCCTTCCTTGGTCCCCTTGATCAAGTCGCGCCAGGACACATCGCCCGGCTCGATCGTCGGACACGCAAACCACGGCGTGACGGGGATTTCGTTGCCGCTTCCGAACAGCGCGCGTTTGAAGCCATTTCCGGTCGATGCCTGATCCATGGCGGCACCGACGTGTTGATCGAACAGGAAGCCCTTCAGAACGCCGTTCTCGACGATGGCCCGCTTGGTGCAGGGAACACCCTCATCGTCGAACGCGCGGGCGTCCACATGTCCGCCGATCAGCGGATTCTCGTAGATCGTCAGGTTCTCCGACAGGATGGACTCACCGAGTCTGTCCGTCAGCGGCGACGTCTTCTTCCACACAGCGTCCCCACTGACGCCCGCCAAGAGCGGCATCATGAGCAGGAACGCCGCCTGCGGTGCGAGAATGACAGGAAGGCGGCCGGTCGAGGGCGTGGATGTGCGGCTCCCGTATCCGTACCACTCGACGAATTCGTCAAGGAGCTCCTCATCGAGTTCGTCCGGTGAGACGCTCGACCTGAATCGGAACATCCCGGTGCCCGCTCCTGGGAACGGGGCGCCGACGTAGTAGTCGTAGCTTGTGAACTCGGCGGCCGCGTCGGCTCCACGGGTGGTCTGCACCATCAGGTTCCCGACGGCGCGGTTGGCGCCGATCCCGAGGGCGGCGTTCGGCAGCTTGCCTTGGATCTTCGACTTGATCGTCTCGCAGACCTCGATCAACTCAGCCGACGTTAGCTGAGCTGTGGCGTCGTCGGAACTCGCCAAGTCCGGATACTCGGCGGCGCCGGCGAACGAGAAGCCTGCC
>CAZXQL010000107.1:0-2619 GCA_964643395.1 uncultured Thermotogae bacterium | reverse complement strand
CGGCATTATCCAGTAGCCCTTCCTGGTCGGGGAACACGGCATACGCGGCCCCGATCTTGCCGTCCTGAATGACGCGCACGGAGGCCTCCGAGACGTCGTTCTCCGTGACCTGCTGCAGCCGGCAATTCTCGTAGCGAACGGCGATCGAGTGGGCACGGCTCCAGTAGAGTTCGGCCTGATCTACCCGACTCCTGGCTCCTTCGATGATGGCGTGCATTAGATGCCTCCGATCGTGACAGCGTCGATCTTGATGTGAGGAGATCCCTTCCCGGACTTGCGATTCAGCTGCATCGGGCCGCCTGCACCCTTCCCGCAGCCGCCGCGTTCGCCGAACTGGACGTCATCGCCGATCATCGAGATCGCCTGCAGCGTGGAGAACAACTCGCCGGACATGTTGATGTCGCGAACCATGGTCCCCAGCTTGCCATTGCGAATCCGGTATCCCCACTGAGCGCCGAATGTGAACTGATCGCCCGACGTCTGGCCGCCCTTGGCGCCGACAAGGTAGTAGCCGTCCTCGATCGACGAAACCATGTCATCGAACGATGCCTCGCCGGGCTCGATGAGGATGTTGGACATGCGCACGATCGGGGTGAACTGCACATCGACGGCGCGCATGTTCCCGGAGAGCGGCTCTCCAAACTCCGCCGCCGTCTCCCGCGAATGCATGCGTCCCGACAGCACCCCTTCGGTGATGAGCGGCGTTCGCATGCCGCGTACCCCCTCGTCATCGATGTCATAGCTGCCGGGTAGGTTCGGCAGGGTGGCATCGTCGGCGACGTTGAGGATCGTCTGTCCGAGCGTTGTCCCGAGCTGAAGCTTGGCCCGGAACGACGGATTGTTCTGAAGCCCGTCGGCTTCGGATAGATGGCCGAACGCTTCGTGAATGAAGACTCCCGACTCAGAGGGATCGAGGACCACCGGGAAGATCCCGGCCTTGGCGGGTTCAGCGTCGAGAAGTTCACACGCTTTGTCAATCTGCTTCTGTAGATCGTCCTCGCGGTCCAGCAGAGGGCCGAACTCGGTGTTCCCGCCGAACGCGAATCGGACCCGCTGCACGACGTCGCCTCTCTTGACGACGATCATGCCGAACACGCCGACGTTGATCAGATCGTACTCGATCACGGAGCCGTCCGAATTGACAAAGATGCGGCGGGACGCGAATTCGTCGTAGGCCGTCTGCGTGGTGATGACGTGTGGGTTCTTCAGGATGAGTTGGTTGTAGTGGGTCGTGAGATCGAGTTTCTCCTTCAGAGAGATCTTGCGCGGGTCGCGCGACGGTGTGATGAGGAAGTCCTCGTGGATCACCGGAGCAGGAGCGATCTTCAGCTTCTTCTCTCGGCTCTTGCCGACCAGCGACGCCGACGCGCACGTTGCCTGAGCCATCGCGTCTACGCGATCGGGAGCGGAAAACGATGCGATCGCCTTGCCGCCGTCCGCGTAGGCGCGCACGTGCCCTCCCGATGTGAGCGTCGTCGCCACCTGAGTGAGTTCCTTGCCCTCATACGAGATGCGGACCTTCCGATTCTCCTCGAATCGGAGGTCGGCATACTCGGCGGGCAAGTTCGTTACGACGTTTGAGAAGCTGTTCTTCATGATCGACCTCGCCGTTTGAGATGACGAGATCATAGACGTGCCGGGCCCTATTCACAACGGACAGGGTCGAAATCCGCAGGATGGACGGCCGGAACAACGCGCCAGCTCGCCATGGACACGACGGCGCGTTGCGGATAAGGTCGAAGCCAGATCGGGGGAATCCGGATGTGGAAGACGTTCGCCAGTCTGTTCATCGCCGTTGCGGTGGCCATGCTCGGAGTCGGCATCATCTCGCCCATCCTCCCGCTGTACGCGGAAACGTTCTCCGCCGGCGGCCTGGCGATCGGCATCATCATGGGCGCATTCTCGCTGTCGCGAGGAATCCTCGGTCCGTTCGTCGGACGACTGTCCGATCGAATCGGACGAAAGCGCATCTTGCTGACGGGGTTGGGGATCTTCACGCTCGTCTCGCTGTGTTACTCGCTGGCCGGAAACGTGTGGCAGCTGATCCTGGTTCGAATCGTCCAGGGCGGCGCGTCGGTCATGGTGACGCCGATTGCTCAGGGCTACGTGGGCGACATCACGCCGGTGGGCAAGGAAGGGCGGATGATGAACCTGTTCTACGCCTCGATGTTCGTCGGCGTGGGGTTGGGCCCGCTTCTCGGCGGCGTGCTCACGGACCTGTGGTCGTATCACGCCGCGTTCGCAGGGATGGGCATCCTGAGTGCCGCGTCGTTCGTCCTGGTTGCGGCGAGCGTTCCGGTCGATCACGTCCGGGTGCGCGATCTCCGCACCGCAGGAGCTCGCACCGCCACGATCATACCATTGCGGGAAATCGCCCGGCACGATGCCGTCAAGGCAATCCTGACGTACGTGGCGACACGCGGCTTCTGGCGACAAGGATTCAACACGTTCTATCCGCTGTTCGCTGTGTCCGCGCTTGGATGGTCAACATCCGAGGTGGGCTACATCATGTCGGCCTACTTCATCGCGGGCGGGGCATTCCAGATCCCGTTCGGCTTCCTCGCCGATCGCTGGCCGCGTCAGCCGCAGATTGTCATCGGCAGTCTATTCGCGCCGTTG
>CAZXQL010000106.1:0-7444 GCA_964643395.1 uncultured Thermotogae bacterium | reverse complement strand
AAGGTTGACGAGTCGGCCCTCCCCCAGCAGAACCAGGCGTCGACCGTCGGGAAGCGTGTACTCGTCCACGCCGTCCCGCACGGTCTTCGAAGAGGCTGCCAGACGAGCCAAGGCCTCCGGACGTACCTCGACGTTGAAGTGCCCGGCGTTGCACAACACAACCCCGTCCTTGGCGTTCTCCAGTGCCTTCTCGGGCACGGCATCGGCACAGCCCGTCGCCGTGATGACGAGGTCGGCGTCGCGGATCGCTTCGGCGACGGGTGCGACACGGTAGCCTTCCATCCAGGCCTCGAGCGCACGAACAGGATCGACCTCTGCGACCGTCACCCGGCCTCCCAACCCGTCGGCGCGCAGCGCGATGCCTCGTCCGCACCATCCGTACCCGACAACGAGCACGTTCTTGCCGGCGATGAGCAAATTGGTCGAGCGAAAGATGCCGTCCCAGACGGACTGCCCGGTCCCGTACCGATTGTCGAACAACGACTTCATCTGTGCATCGTTGACCGCGAACATCGGGAATTGGAGTCGTCCCTTGCTCGCCAGAATTCGTAACCGGCCAACTCCTGTGGTCGTCTCTTCGCACCCGCCCATCACTTGCTCTTGGGGAGACTCATGAAGCCGCGATACGAGATCGCCCCCGTCGTCGAGAATCAAGTGCGGTCGGTGCTCGAGGGTGAGCGCGAGATGCTGCGCGTACTCCTCGTCGGATACGCCATGGCGGGCGTACACCTCGATTCCGTCTTCCTCCGCCAGCGCCGCAGCGATCGCGTCCTGAGTGGACAGGGGATTGCTGCCGGTCACGTGAACGGTTGCGCCGCCATCGCGCAGAAGAATGGCGAGACACGCGGTCTTGGCTTCGAGGTGAATGCTCATCGAGATGCGCTTCCCAGCGAACGGCTTCTCCTGCAGAAAGCGCTTGCGGAGGAGGTTCAGAAGCGGCATACGGGAGTTCGCCCAATCGATCCTCTTGCGTCCTTCCTCAAGGGTGTTGGACATCGAATCGCTCCTTGTTGCGAAGACTCAGATAGATGCCGACGAGTATCAACGCCGCTCCAGCCAGGTTCAAGCCGGATGGAATCTCGTGGAAGAACAACAGGGCAAGAATCGTCGAGCCGACCGGCTCTCCGAGGATCAGCACCGATACGCGCGAGGCGGGCAGATGCCGAAGCGCCCAATTGAACGTCGAGTGTCCGAGAAGCTGCGGGACGAGTCCGAGAAGGATCAAGAATCCGATCGTCGTCGTGGGAAATCCGACAAGTTGCGTTCCGGCGACCCCGCAGGCCATCAACACGAACAGCGCGGCAGCGCCGTACGTCACCGCCACGTACTCCGTTGCACTCACGGATTGGCGAACGTGTCGTCCGATCATGAAATAGACGGCCGCCATCAGCCCTCCCCCGACGGCGAGCAGGTCGCCCCGGATGGCGGTGCCCGCAAGATGGATGTCGCCGAAGGCAATCAGCGCGCCTCCGAGCAGCGCGAGAGATGCCCCGGCGACCAGCGCGCGCGACGGCCGTTCCCTCCACAGGAGGTACGACCCCAGACCGACGAACAGCGGATGCGTCGTCACGAACAGGACCGAGCTGGCGACCGACGTGTACGACAGGGAAGAGATCCACAGGACGAAATGCAGCGCCAGCGCGCCGCCCGATACGATGCACCACGCAGCCATCCGGGGCGTCAACGTATGCGGCCTGCGCATCCACGCGACCGGAATCAGAATGAGCGCCGCGATCGTCAGCCGCCACGCGGAGATCGCCAATGGGCTGGCATCGGATGCGAAGCGGATGAAGATTGCGGCGAACGAGACGGCGACGATGCCGACGACCATCCGAGGAATCAGCAGCCTGTCGGCTTCCATGCGGCCTCCCGCGGGGCGCTTACGCACCCACGGCACGAAGAATGTCGGGGAGCGCACTTCGGGCGGCACACTCTCCGGCCTCGATCCCTCGCCCGACGCGGCTGTAGCACGGCGGATCTTCGGAAAAATCGGGACGGATCAGGACATCGGGTGGATGCTGAACCAAGCGGGCGTCGCACAGCCGCCTCTGGAACACGGTCGACATTTGGAACAGGACGCTGAATACGCTCGGGGCGTATCGTCGAGGGTCCTTGAGAGGGGTGTCGAACCCCTTGGCGATTCCCATGTCCCGTCCCCGGAAATCGATCGCGGGGATTCCCCCGAGCCGAGTTTCCGACGGCTCGACCAGGACGTCAACCGCGATGACGACATCCGCTCCGAGCGTGCGAGCCATGTCGACCGGCAGGGGATTGGAGACGCCTCCGTCGACGCACAGATGTCCGTCGATCCAGACCGGCGTGAACAGTCCGGGAACGGACAAGCTCGCCCGAATCGCCTCGACGAGCGAACCGTGCGTCAGAGAGACCGGCAGTCCGGTTTCCAGATCCGTCGCCACCGCGCAGAACGGCTTGGCGAGTTCCTCGATGACACGATCCCCGACGAGGTCGCGGAGGAACTTCCGGACTCCGTTGCCCGAACTCCATCCCGACCAAGGAACGGTCGGAAAGAGCGTCCAGAAGACGCGGCCGAACGATGACGATCGCCATTGATCCTCGATTTCCGAAAGCGGGACCCCGGCGGCGTACGCTCCCCCCACTTCGGCTCCCATGGATGCGCCGACAATGATGTCGGGAACGACCCCCGCCTCCTCGAGAACCTTCAGGACGCCGACGTGCGCGGCTCCGCGCGCTCCGCCACTGGAAAGAGCTAGACCGATCCTCGCATGATTCACCACATCTCACCACGTCATCCTAGCGTGAAGGGACATCCCGAACAACGACACCGAGTCATCGCTCGGCTCAAGCGGAAAGAGGGATGGAAGAGAGCGGGGAACGTGAGAGACAGTTCCCCGCCAAGAACTAGGCCGTGATGGCCGCCACGGGGCACTGATCGACGGCGTCCTGGACGCATGCGGCGCCGGCGTCCGCACCGGCGATCACACCGGCCTTGCCATCGTCCTGCATCTCGAAGACGTCGGCGCAGACCTGCGTGCACAGTCCGCACCCGACGCAAAGATCCTTATCCACGCTTGCCATGGTTGTTTCCTCCTTCCCTACCAGTGGAGTCCATCGGAAGGATATCAAATCGACGATCGTCAAGCTACCGCCGCCCTCCGCCCCTACCGCTCTCCGGCTTGAACCGCCCGGAAGATCCTCTATAGTGGGGGCAACGAAAAGGGGGGTTCGCGAATGATGAAGCGGTTGTGGGTGATGGGTGCCTTCCTCTTGCTCTTTTCCACGTGCGCCTGGGGCGTGACGGATGAAGAAGTCTCGGCGGCGTTGACGCTGTTCCCCGAGGGGCAGGACGTCGCGGTTACGTGGACCGATGAAGGCCGCGTGCAGCTGGAATCGGCGATCGGCGTCCTCGAATCCGCGCTCGGGGTGACGGCGCTGTTCGATCACTCTGACGAAGACGCCTATATGGCGCTTGAGATCGATCCGGAGAAGAAGACGTGGGTCAACGCGTTGTCGCAGGCGTACTACACGTGGGGTGATGTCTTTCTGACCGACGACGGCGCCAAGAAGACGGCGTTCGTCCGCGGCCAGTACTGGGGGCTCAAGAGCCTCCGAATGAACGCGCAGTTCGCCCAAATCGAGTATGACTCGAAGAGCTTCATCACGGCCGTCGAGCAGGCAACGGACATCGCCGCGCTGTTCTGGACATACGGCAATTGGTCGCGCAAGGACGAGTTCGACGCGGTGGGCGCCGTCTTCCGAAACGATCCGCCGAAGCTCGAGGCGCTGATCGACCGGGTCTTCGAACTCGACCCCACGTTCCAAGACAACGCGCCGTACCGAGCGCTGGCCGCGTTTTGGGGCGGGCTTCCTCCGATGCCCTTGTATGCGTACGGCCAGAATCTGCCGCGGGCCCTGTCGTACATCTGCCCGGTGCTCAACGAGTCCGACTACTGCGAGAACTGCGAGAACTGCCCGATCTCCGACGAGGTGGACGCGTACTTCGAGAACCGGCTCATCTTCGCGCAGTACTACTTGATGGAGAAGAGCCTTTGGGACGACGCGGCACGAGTGCTGCAGACCATCCTCGAGGATCCGATCGGGGAACGGTTCCCGCTGTACAACGCATTCGATCAAGCGCAGGCTCGTACGTTGCTCGATGAGGTCGAAAGGCACCTGTAGGACTCGGTGCGCACCCTGACAACCGTTTGTGAGGGTCTGACGGTTTCGTTATATTGACCGTACCACCCAAGGAGGTCGAAGAGGATGAGGAAAGCATGGGTTCTCCTGTTGTTCACGCTGGTCGCCACGAGCGGTGCCGTCGTCGGGATGACGCTCGACGAAGCATTGGGAATGTTCTCGAATAGCGACATTCTGATCACGTACTCCGACGAGGGACGCGCGCAGCTTGTCGACATGATTGCGGCGTTCCGGACTGCGCTCGGCGTCACGGACGCCCTCGATGAAACGGACGAAGACGCTGTCATGGCGTTCAACGTGGATCCGAGCATGATCGACGTCATCAACAAGCTGGCCCAGAGCTACTACACGTTGGCCGATGCATTCCTTGGAGACGTCGAGGCGGACGTCCGCCCGACGTATCTCAAGGGCAAGCATTGGGGCCTGAAGTCGTTGCGGATGGATCCCACCTTCGATGCCGTCGAGGATTCGGACGGGTTCGCGGCAGCGGTCGAGACGTCGACGAACCTGGAAGGCATGTACTGGGCGTCGTCGAACTGGCTTCGAGCCGCGCAATTCAACGTTCTGGAAGCCGTGTTTGCCGGCGTTCCCGCTAAGACGGAAGCCCTCACGCTTCGCTGCATGGAACTCGACGACACCTACACCCACTACGGGGCCTACCGGGCGCTCGGTGCGTTCTGGTCCAGCCTTCCTTCGTTGCCGGCAGGCACGTACCGCAAGAACTGGAACAAGTCGCTGGGCTACTTCTGCAAGGTCGTCGACGAGCCGGAGATTTGCGGGGCGTGCGAGGACTGCGCGGACTACGGCCCGTTCGACCCCACCGCCAACGACTATCTGGAGAACCGCATGTTCTTCGTCGAGTTTTACCTGATGCCGCGGAACATGTGGGAGGACGCTAAGCGGGTGACCGATTCGGTCATTGCAGATGGGATCGGAGAGTATCCTCTCTACAACGCCATCTCGCTGGAGAAGGCGGCGAACTTCCTCGAGGAGATCGACGAGCACCTATAGACCAACGTTGGAGATGAAGACCTCAAGGGGGCGCGAGTATCGCGCCCCCTTACGTTTGCGATCTGCTGTTTTGGTCGTGGGCATCGACCCAGAGAATGACCGATTTGCGCCGCTCGATCCTTCGCCCAAATAACCGACCCCACGAGTAGACATCGAATCAGAGAATGCTCAAGCAGAGCTTGTGCATTCTCTGAACAACCGGAGGCATTGCCTCCGGTTGTCAGCCACTTCTCTTAAGCCTTCCCGCACGCTTGGCATACACCTCGACGTACCGGAAGATGACGAGCCCGATCGCGATCACGACCAGTCCGATCCCGATCAACAATCCGACGGTCGGCAAGAGCGTCTTCGTGGCGCTGCCGTCGATCAGACACGATCGCATGCCTTGGATGACATACGTGGCTGGAGACGACTTGGCGATCGGCTGCAGCCAGTTCGGCAGCGTATCGATCGGGTAGTAGACGCCCGAGATCAGAAGCAAGATCGCCGCGACGGCATTCGTCATCTGCGCGCCTCGCTCCGGATAGAGGAGCGGCAGCACGGCCGCCCAAATCCCCAAGCCGACGAACGACACGCTGCCCGCGAGCAGCATCAACACCGCGCCCACGATGTTGGCATTCGAGAGATCGAGGCGAAAGAACACCGAAACGATCGCAAGGATCGCCAGCGTGCGAATGACGCCGTATCCGATGGCGAACAGCGTCGTCCCCACCAAGTGCGTGGGGCGCGACACGGGCGCCATGAACGTGTATTCGATCGTGCCTTCCCAGCGCTCCCACGCAATCATCTCGGAGATGGCGTAGAAGATGACCGACAGGTACTGCCAGATCAGCGCACCCACCAACAGGTACTTGACGACGGCCTGCGTGTCGATCGGTTGCCCGGTGATCGCACTCATGCCGTTGCCGATGTAGGTGATGGCCAATGCGTTCGTCAGCGAGTAGATGAGCCACACGATCTCCCATCCCCAATAGCGCTTGATCAGGTTGATGTTTCGTTCGACGAACGCGTAGGCGCCACGCATCTCTCGTACGACGGCTCTCGATCTCATGGTGTCACCTCCTCGGCATCCTCAAAGGCATGCCCGGTCAGGGCGATGAAGACATCCTCCATCGTCGTCTTGTCGCCATTGACCGAGGGGACGAGCTTCTTCAAGCCTTCCGGCGTGTCCAAGGCGACGATGTTGCCGTCGTCGATGATGGCGATGCGATCGCACAGCCGGTCGGCCTCCGCCATGTCGTGCGTCGTCAACAGCACCGTGGCGTCGTGCGCGGCTCGGATCTCGTGTACGAACGCCTGCACATCGCGCTTCGAGTGCGGATCGAGGCCGGTCGTCGGCTCGTCGAGAAGGAGCAAAATCGGGGACGTCAGGAATCCCCGAGCCACGGCCACCTTCTGCTGCATCCCGCGCGACATGTGCTCCATCGGTTGTGAGAACGTCGACTCCTTCAGACCGAGCCGCTTCATGATCGCCCGCATCTTCGGCCGGGCCTCGGAGACGGGAAGTCCGTAGAGACGAGCCGCATACATTAGATTCTCAATGGGCGAGAACTTCTTGAAGAACGCGGCGTCAACCGACACTCGATTGATCAACCGCTTCACCGCGTACGGGTCCTTCTCGACATCGTGCCCGAAGATGCGAACCGTCCCCGAATCGGGCAGAAGCAACGTCGATGCCAATCGGATCAGCGTCGACTTGCCCGATCCGTTCGGACCGAGCACACCGAAGACCTCCCCCTTGGAGATCTTCAGATCGATATCCTTGAGCGCGACGACCTCTTCCTTGCGGATCCGGCCGCGGCCCAGACGCCTCGGTGCATCCGGGGCGCGAGGAACGCGCTTCTTGCGGGTGAATGTCTTGCGTACGCGATCGACATCCAGGGCGTACGTGCGCATCACGATGACTCCTTGAACTTTGCTAACCAGGGAAACGAACTAACCGGCAATGGGCGGAATCGTCGACTCCGCAGGGTCTGACATTGAGCCGCAAGGACGCAATATCGACGGGGGTCCGCGAGGGACTTAGTGAGTGCACATCCTAATCATTCTGCAACCTCCCGAGAAGGCCCGGAAGGGCCGGTAGTTGATGAGCCAGGATATCTGATTCAAGGTAGGGATGCAAGATGCGCGGACGTTGAGCGCCTCTTGCCTCGCGTCACGATTCCCGACCGCGTCGAGCGAGAGGAGGCCCGTTGCCTGCCGTGAGAGCGCTATGCGGAGATCGGAGGGGCGAGGAAGTAGAGGAGAACGGACGTCG
>CAZXQL010000105.1:0-7525 GCA_964643395.1 uncultured Thermotogae bacterium | reverse complement strand
ACTCAAGTTGACAGTGGCTCCATCGAGTGAAGGAAGGTGAAAATCGGGGGCACGCTGTCCGACGTGAATCCCGACCGGTACGTCATCCGAGGAGGCTGCTTCGGAAGGGGATGCGTCCCAGACACTGGGAGGCGCAGTCGACGGCGTCAAGCGATCCACGATCAGGTAGGCAATCGCCCCGATCCCAGCAACCCCGACGGCCAACACCAGAGCCATGAGTATCCGCCTCGACCGATTCTTCCGCTCGTCCATCCGCTCCTCCTGATCGGCGCCTTCTTTGAAACATCGTCCGACCCGGCTACGATACGACACAAACGTCGGTTTTTCATGGCGTCGCCGTGAGGAGGCGAAGGGACCGTGAGTGCACGCATGAAGGGTTGGATCGGCTTGGCGGCGGTTCTGGTCGTGGCCATCGTGGTGATCGTTCTCTGGCCGGCGCCAGATCCGCTGATGAATGCCGAAACGGTCGCCATTCGAACGCCGTCATCTTCGACGGCGCCGGGCGTCGATTTCGAACAAGAGCTACAACTCGTCCTGAGCGGGCGGAACATCCGGGTCGTGTCCGATGAATCGGCCGCCGATCTCGTCCTCTCGCTGGACGACTTCCGCGTCAACCTTGGAGACGTCGAAATCTCCCTCACCAACGGGCAGCTGCGTGGTAAGGCGAGTGCAACCTGCACTGTGACGGACGTTCGAACCCACAAGACCTATACCATGGACCTGGTCGTCCGATTCGACGCCGATGGCGCGCACGCCGACCTGACCGGCCGGAAGTTCTGGGAATTCTGGAAGTAGGGACGCCAAGCGATGTCAGACGTCTTCCTCGAGACCGAGCGACTGGTGTTCCGGCGCCTCACCGAAGACGATGCGGACGAGCTGTTCGAACTCGACTCCGATCCGGAGGTCATGGCCTTCCTCACCGGCGGCGTGCCCCACACGTACGCGTTCATCGTAGAGCGAGCGTTGCCCCACTATCTCGAGTATTACGATCGATTCGACGCATTCGGATTCTGGGCCGCGATCGAGAAAGCTGACCGGGCCTTCATCGGGTGGTTCCATCTGCGCCCGTACAAAGAGAACCCTCAGGAGACCGAGTTGGGCTATCGCCTGAAGAGGGCGTACTGGGGGCGGGGCCTCGCGACCGAAGGGTCCAAGGCGCTCATCGACCGGGGATTCCGTGAGTTGGGGGTGGCGAAGATCGTTGCGACGACCATGGCCGCGAACGCTCGGTCGCGTGCCGTGATGGAGAGACTCGGGATGACGCTCGACCACGAGTTCGCGTATCCGGGCGATCCGTTCCCCGGTTGGCGAGTCGAGGATTGCCGCGAAGTGAAATATGGGATGACCCGATCACAATGGGAAGTTACGCGCCGCCTAGCGGATGGACGGGTTGACGCGTAGCCACTCGTACAACAGGATGCCGCCGGCGACTGACACGTTGAGACTGTCCGCGTGGCCGCGCTGCGGCAGCGTCACGGAAGCGTCGGCCAAGGAGCGCAATCCTTCCTGCAGTCCTTCTCCTTCGTTCCCGAGGATCAATCCGATCGTTCCGTGCAATGCATCGGACTCCCAAACGGGCCGGCCTCCCGTGGCATCTGCGGCGACCCAGCGGAGACGCCGACTTCCGACACCGGCAAGCGCTGCGAGATCCTTCGTTCGGCTGACGGGGACGGAGAACAACGATCCCATCGACGAGCGGACCGCTCTCGGATCGAAGGAATCGGCCGCCGGCTCGATCAGGATCACGCCACTGCCGCCGACGGCATCCACCGTCCGGAGGAGTGTGCCCACGTTGCCGGGGTACTGCGGGCGATCGAGGACGAGAAGGATCTCGGCCTTTCTCTCATCGAGAGCGAGCAATGAATCGGGAGAGCGCAAGAGAGGAGACATCTCGAATACGGCGACCAACCCTTGCGATAGGACACGATCCGACAGCGTCTCGAGAACCTGCGGGGACACGTGAATCGGCTCGGCGCCCGCGTCACAGAGCTGCGATAGGATCCGAGGCGCGGTGTCGGTCGAGAACATCGCTTCGCAGTAGTAGACGGTGACGGGACGAACGTGCGTCGCCCCTTCGGACGAGGCCATCGCCTCGACCGCCCTTCCCAGGATTTGGAGTCCTTCGGCCGCGAAACGATTCTGCCGGAGCCGATGCTTGCGCTGGGAGAGCTTCCTCGCTTCGACGATCTGCGGATTGGCCGTCGATGTGATGAGCCTCTTCATCGAGCGTGGTTCCTCGTACCGCTCGAGCGCCCCTCCACGGTCTCCATCACGCGGAAGGGCGGCGGATGTGGCGCCACAAGAGATCGATACCGAATCCGACCACCAGAATCGGCCACAGCCGCGACAATCGCGGCCACACCGTCCATGAGACCAGATCCAGCGTATTCAAGAGGAGCAGGATTCCGACGACGATGACGACGGCGGGGAGAATGGCTCCGCGAATTCGACGCGGTGATGACATGGTTCGCCTCCTTGTGCGCAGGCCGTCTCTCGAAGCGTAACTCCCCCGAGTGAGCGGCGTGTGAGTCTACCATATGCCCCTTGGACGGGACCAAGCGACGACTCAGCCGCGGAACGTCGTGAACAGGATGAGGCTCAGCACGACCAGGGGCGAAATGAGGGACAGCACTCGCCCCAGGATGGGCGTGGCGCGCCGGTGAAACAGCGCCCGGAACTGCAAGCTGCCCAGACTCAGGCTGAGGGTGAATGCCAGCCACTGCACGGCGATTCGGCGCCCCCACGCATTGCCCGATGTGGGAGCCCACAACACGAGCACGATGGCGAGTCCCAAACCCGCGGCCCAGATGAGAGTGAGCCAGCCCAGGGCGCGACGCGAGAAGACGGGGAGCCGCCATCGGAGGACGGCTGTCCACGTCGCAGCGAACCCCGCGCCGGTGAGCCCCAGTGCAGCGAGTTGCAGCGCCGCAACCGGTGCGAACGCATGGACGAGAAGGATCACGAAGGCGGCGACGAAACAAGCCGCCGCGACCGTCATTCGACGGCGCGTCGCCGTCGTTCCCAGCGCTCGCCACACCGCCACGTCTGAGATTGCCATGGGGAAACCGTACACGAAACGCCTCGGGGACGGAAGCACGCGTGTCCGCTGTCCGGCTCACGTCACACTGCGGCCTCGAACCGCGTCGGGCAGTGCGGTACGATGGAGCCGTGAACGGCAAGGCACTGCTTCTCGATGGCCGCATCGGCGATGACGCGACAGCCGAGACTTCGGTCGAGCTTGCGACGACGTGGCTGAGATCCCGTCAGTGGGACGTTGTCGCGCTACGCTTGCGCGACTTGGAGATCGCGCCATGCCTCGGATGCTTCGGATGCTGGATGAAGACGCCCGGCGAGTGTGTGATCGACGACGACGGCCGGGACGTCGCGCGCCGGATCGTTCAGAGCGATCTGGTTGTGTACTTCACTCCGATTCTGTTTGGAGGCTATTCGTACGAACTGAAGAAGGCGATCGATCGCTCGATCCCGAACATCCTGCCGGACTTCCGGAGAGTCAACGGGGAGGTCCATCACAAGAAGCGGTACGCTCGCTACCCTCGGATCGCGGCCATCGGATGGGGACGGCGGGTGACCCCCGACGAGGAGGACATCTTCGAGACCCTCGTGAAGCGAAACGCCATCAACATGTTTGCGCCGAAGAGCGCCGTCAGCGTACTGATCCCGGGGGACCCAGACGGGGTCGAACGCCGGGTCGAATGGACACTGGGGGAGGCGATCGACGGATGACGGATCGCAACCGAGTCGTGCTTCTGGTTGGAAGCCCCAAGGGGCTTGAAGGGAGCGCTTCGGCACGCCTCGGAAGAATCGTCACGTCCGGTCTTGAAGAAGCCGGATGGCAATCCAGTGCTTTCCACGTGCACGCGGCGGTGCGTAGCGAAGACGCTCTATCCGATCTTCTTGCCGCAATCGACGCGGCCGACACCCTCATCCTCTCTGTGCCGCTGTACGTGGACAGTCTGCCGGCGCCGGTGATTCATGCGTTGCACCGAATCGCGACAGCTCGCGGCGACTCGAGTCCGCGCAAGGTCCCCCGTTTCTTCTCGATCGTCAACTGCGGCTTTGTCGAACCTTGGCAGAACGAGGGTGCGCAGCGCATGCTGCAGCAGTTCTGCTCCCAGGCCTGCCTCGAATGGGTCGGGCAGCTCTCCGTCGGCGCCACGGGCACGATGAATCGCCACATCCGAAGGGCGTTCCGCCTGGTGATCGAATCCCTGCAGGATGAACTTGTCATTCCCGAAGAAGTCTACAAGCTGGTGCGGTACCGAATCGTGCCGGCCTGGCTCTACGTGCTGGGCGGCAACTTCATGTGGCGGCGAATCGCCAAATCCCACGGAGCGCGCGATCGAATGAAGGCGCAGCCGTACCGGCGCGACTCAATCTTGGCCGGCTGACGCGAATTCCGGTCTGCGACACACCGCGATGTGTTCCGATGTCCAAACACCCCTCTTGCTGGCACGATTCGATCTCCATCTCAACGAGGTGTCGCCAGACGGGATCGTCCTCGGAGAGGTCGGCCAGGTGCTCGCCCCACCCGGTGGACAGGGCATTGGACGCGCTGAGGGCCACGATCTCCAGGCCGGCTTCGACAAGCACCGACCGCAGCTCGGACGCCCGGTACATGTGGGTGTAGTGCCGGTCGGGGCCGACCGTCTCGGGAGTCAAGTCGCCGGTGGCGAGGATGCGACGGTTGGAAGGGACATCGACAGCCAGCACACCGGGCAGATACTGGTGGACGGCTCCCCACAGCGACATGACGCTGATCAGAATCGTCCCTCCTGGCTTCACGACTCTGCGTAGCTGCCCTAGGGCTTCGTCCCGTTGGTCGAACACGTAGCTCAGCGGCCCACCGTAGCAGACGACGACATCGAACGACTCAGCGTCGAACACCGTGTCGAGCCGGCACATGTCGCACTCCATCCAGCGCTCGATACGGTCTGCAAATCCGAGCCGCTCGGCATTCTCCCTGTTCAGTGACAGCTGCACGGGAGAGATATCGGCGACGACGATTCCATTCGCCAGCGAGGCAAGTTCTTGCGTGAATCGCCCCGCACCGGCGCCGATCTCGAGAACGCGATCCGTCGGCGACACATGCTGGCGCAGATGATGGAGATGAACGCAGAGCTTGACGCGCTCGACACGCGACGCGTCCCACCGATGCCATTCCTTCATCCCGTACGCATCGTAGTAGGTGCGGATCCACTCAGCATCGTAGTGCGTCATTCCGCTATCGTCCCCCCCGTGAAGCGCGGTCTAGGATTCATCGAGCCAACTGCGCAGGTTCTTCTTGATCTTGCGCTCGATGTGCTCGCCCAACTCGTCCCACTCGATGTCTTCATCGACGCCAACCCATCGGGAGAACCCTCGCTTGATCTTGGCTTCGATATCCTCTTCGAAGTCACGGTCTGACGAATCGGCCCATTTCGAAACGCGAGTCTTGATCTTCCGTTCGATGTGATCGCCGACTGCGTCCCAATCCGTGCGGTGCGAACGCCTCACCCATCGGCCGGATCGCGATCCGAATCCCGTCCAAGCCAATAGGATGATCACGAAGAACCAGAGCCCGGCCGCTTGCCAGTAGGTGACGGTCGACTCCACCAGATGCAGTTGACTGACCAGAATGCTGTTCCACAACAGCTGGAGAATCCAACTGAAGAAGAAGAATGCGGCGACACCACCGGCGGCGACGATCCGCATGACGCCTCTCATGTGTCCCTCCTTGTCATCAATACAAAAACCACACTCGGCGCGACCGAGGTTCACGGTAGTCGAGCTGCGATACCGGATATCGGTTCGTGGCTCACGCATGAGCCCAAGTCCCGTTAGTCGTACTTGCTCCACTTCTTTCCGATTCTGTTGGGAACGCCAATTCCCGTCCACGCGAACAGAATGATGATGAAGAACCAACCGCCGGCCGCTTGCCAGTAATTGACAGTCGACTCCACCAGATGCAGTTGATTGACCAGAATGCTGTTCCACAACAGCTCAAGGATCCAGCTGAAGAAGAAGAAGGCAGCGATTCCTCCACCCGTAATCACACCACGCAGTAGCTTCATGAGTACCTCCCTTTCATCCCTACCTCGTATCATTCGTATGTCGCCGGACTCGTGCAAGCGGTTCATCCGATGGGCAATGGACAGGGTCAGCGGCACGACCGTACCTGTGGACGAAAGGAGATGGAATGGAAGAAATCGCCGCCTCGAAGGCTCAGCAAGCCGTCGCAATCCTGAACGAGATTGGCATCGACGGCTGGCTTATCTGGGTTCGCGAGACCGATCAGATGGTCGACCCCGCGATGCGCCTTCTTCTGGAAGGGGACCTCGTGTGGCCATCGGCTCTCATCCTGTGGAAGTCGGGGGAACGAACGGCCATCGTCGGACGATTCGATGCGGGCGGACTCCCCGAGGGGCTGTTCGATCGCGTGATCCCATACGACGAGGACATCGCACCGGCGCTTTGCTGTGAGCTGGAACGTGTGAATCCGTCGCGCATCGCCGTGAACGTCAGCCGCTCCGATGTCGGGGCGGACGGCATGACGGCGGGGATGCGCGATTGGCTACATGACATCCTGGCGGGCAGCCCATATGGTGACCGGTTGGTCGGCGCGGAGGGGTTGATCAACAAGCTTCGCGGCCGGAAGACACCCGAGGAAATCACACGGATCCGCGCCGCCGTCGAGCAGACGGAACGCATCTTTGACGAGATCGTCGCGAAATTGGGAGTCGGACAATCGGAGCGGGAGATCTTCGAGATGTTCCACGAGCAGGTCCTTTCCCACGATCTCGGATTCGCCTGGAGTGCGGACCACAATCCCGCAGTCGACGCGGGGCCGGACAAATCATTCGGACATGTCGGCCCGACGGACCGGCGCACGCAACGAGGACATCTCCTGCACTTCGACTTCGGCGTTCGGCTCGGCGGGTACTGCTCCGATCTGCAGCGGATGGTTTTCTTCGGCTCTCCGGACGAGGTCCCCAATGAGATCCGGCAGGGCTTCGAGATCGTCTCTGACGCGATCCAGGCCGCCGCGGAATTCCTGCGTCCGGGCGTTGTCGGTGCGGACGTGGATGCCGTCGCCCGGGAGTCCATCACACGGTCGGGATACGAGGAGTACAAGAATGCGCTCGGGCACCCGTTGGGCCGCCATGCGCACGATGGAGGGACCCTGCTCGGTCCACGGTGGCGGAGGTACGGAGCGCTTCCGGACGGGGTTGTCGAGACGGGAAACGTCTTTACTCTCGAACCGAATCTCACGACGGCTCACTTCGGGATGATCAGTCTGGAGGAGGACGTGCTGGTCACCGAGGACGGGTGTGAGTTTCTCTCGACACCGCAGCGCGCCCTGATCTGTGTTCCGCGCTGACGGCTAGAAGTCCCAATCCGGCGACGGGGAGGGCAATCGCAGAGCGGCGTCGAGCTCCCGGAGGAGTTCCGCGGGCCCCTCGAGATCGTCGCTCCATGGCAAGCTCGTTGCCGGACGGACGCCCAGCCAGAGGCGAGAGAACGCGTT
>CAZXQL010000104.1:0-7533 GCA_964643395.1 uncultured Thermotogae bacterium | reverse complement strand
ACGCGCGTGTACCCGCCGTTGCGTTCCTTGAACCGGGGACCCAATTCGTCGAACAGCTTCGTCACGGCCGCCTTGTCGCGAATCCGCGAGAACGCGATCCGCCGAGCGTGGAGGTCCCCACGCCGAGCCAGCGTAATCAGGCGTTCAGAGAACTGCTGGCCCGCCTTGGCTCGCGTGAACGTCGTATCCACATGTTCGTTCACAATCAGCGACGTCGCGATATTGGCCAGCACGCTCTTGCGATGGCTTCGCGGCATGCCGATCTTGGCGACCGTCCTTCTATGCCTCATGACGAATCTCTCCTTCGCTCTTGAGAGAATAGCCGAGCTCTTCCAGGCGATCCTCGACCTTGCTCAATGTCTTGCCGCCAAACCCGTGGATGTCAAGCAACTCCTCGCGGGGTCGCGTCAACAGGTCGTTGAGCGTCACGATATCGGCCTCCTGCAGCAGGTTGCACGCTCGCTGATCGATCTCGAGATCGACCAACGGAATCGATAGCTCTTCGGCCTCGACCTCATCCGTTTGGCTGACTGAGATCCCGTAGGGATGCTCTGCGAAATCGTTGAACAGGTCAAAGTGGCGCTTCAGGATGCGGCTTGCCTCGGACAACGCCTCTTCCGGCTTGATTCCGCCGTGCGTCGTCATCTCGAGAACCAACCGCTCGTATCCCGTTTTGCCGCCGACGCGGGTCTCCTCGCTGTGGAAGTTGACCCGCCGCACGGGAGAGAAGTCCGCATCGATCGGGATGACCGACAACGGTGCGTCTTCCAGGCTGTTCATCTCCGATGCCACGTATCCGAATCCCGTCTCCACTTCGAGTTCGACATCGAGTTCTCCCCCCTTGTTCAGGGTCGCGATGTGGAGATCCGGGTTGATGATCTCGACGCCGGGAGGACACAGGATGTCCGCGGCCGTCACATCGGCGGGGCCTTTCGCGTTCAGCGTCAAGCGCTGCATCTCGTCGTCCGCTGTACGAAGGGCCAGGCTCTTGAAGTTCAGAATAATCTCGAGCACATCCTCGCGGACGCCGTCGATCGTGTCATACTCGTGGTACTTGCCGGCAAACCGCACGCGGACGACGGCGGCGCCCGGGATCGCGGAGAGCAGGACTCGACGTAGCGAGTTGCCCAACGTCGTTGCGAATCCGCGCTCCAGCGGCTCGATCGCAATCTTCCCGCTGGTGCCCGTTAGCTCTTCAACCTTGATTCCCTGTGGGAAGACAAGCTCGTCCATGGTCGCCTCCTAGCGGGAGTAGAACTCAACGATGAGGTTGGTCGCGATGGACAGCCCGATCTGCTCGACGTTGGGAGTCGAGACGAGCTGGAACTTCATCGCGTCGGCGTTCTTTTCCAACCAGGCGGGAACTTCGCGTCCCTGATTCGCTTCGACGATCGCCTTGACGCGGCTGCGGCGTGCTTCCTTAATGGACACGACATCGCCGGCATTGAGGAGCATGGACGGAACGTTCGTCGCTCGCCCGTTCACCTCGAAGTGCCCGTGAACGATCATCTGCCGCGCCTGTTGCCGTGACGACGCGAACCCGGCTCGGTAGACCAGGTTGTCCAGTCGCCGCTCGAGCAAGACAAGCAGCGCTTCGCCGGTAACGCCCTTCTTGCGTTTCGCCTCGGCCACGTAGTTGCGGAACTGCCGCTCGCGCACGCCGTAGATGCGTCGCGCCTTCTGCTTTTCTCGCAAGTGAATTTGGTATTGACTACGTCGCGCACGCCGCTTCTTCGGCCCCTCTCCGGGCGGCCGCGAGCGCGAACTCATCGCGCAGCTTCGCGAATAGCATCGCTCGCCCTTCAAGAAGAGCTTCTCACCCTCCCTGCGGCACTGCTTGCACTTTCCTTCCGTATCTCGTCCCATTATCGTCTCCCCTTGCTGTGGGAAACCGGTGTGACGTTCTTCACCTCTTCGACGCGGATCCCCGAAGACTTGATTGTCTGAATGACGGACTGGCGGCCGGACCCCGTCCCCTTGACGAAGACAGACACGGAACGGATCCCGATGTCCTTCATCTCACGTGACAACGACTCGGCGGCGATCTGTGCGGCGTACGGCGTTCCCTTGCGCGATCCCTTGTAGCCGACGACACCTGGTGTCTTCCACATCACCGGATGCCCGTTCGTGTCCGTGATCGTGATGATCGTGTTGTTGAACGAGGCGTGAATGTGGACCTGCGCACGTTCCAGCTTGATGTTTTTTGCCATACTCGCTACCTCTTCTTACCCGCCTTCGCGGGACGCGGTCCCTTCCACGTCCTCGCGTTGGCCCGAGTTCGCTGTCCGCGCACCGGTAGGCGCCTCTTGTGCCTCGTTCCGCGATATGAATTGATGTCCTTCAAGCGCTGAATGCTCGAGTGCACCCTTCGTCGCAGGTCCCCCTCGACCATGTACTGCTCGACCTCGATACGCAGGTTGTTGACCTCGCTCTCGGTGAGGTCCTTCACGCGCACGTCGGGGGAAATCCCTGCCTTCTCGATGACTTCGGCCGCCCGAGTCGAACCGATCCCGTAGATGTAGGTCAACGCGACTTCGATTCGCTTGTTGTTCGGCAGATTGACACCAGCTATTCGTGCCATGAATCGCCCCTTATCCTTGCCGCTGCTTGTGCTTCGGGTTCCGACAGATCACGCGAACTCGCCCCTCACGCCGGATGACCTTGCACTTGGCGCACATCTTCTTGACTGAAGCTCGAACCTTCATCTTGTCAGCGCAGCAGTCAGGACTCACGGTATACGATTCGACCCTTGGTCAGATCGTACGGTGAGAACTCGACAATCACGCGGTCTCCGGTCAGTATCCGGATGTAGTGCTTGCGAATCCGTCCCGAGATGTGGCAAAGCACGACATGATCGTTGTCGAGCTTCACTCGGAACGTCGAACTGGGAAGGGATTCGATCACTTCTCCACGAATCCGAAGCACGTCCTTCTTTCCTCCGCGTCCTTTCTCGTTCGTTGCCACTGCGCCTACTTGTCACCTCCTAGCGTCACCACGATTGCTCCGTGTTCTGTCAGCACAATCGTATGCTCGAAATGCACGGACAATCCACCCGATCCCGTCACCACGGTCCATCGATCCGGTTGGACCTGCGTCGGCAACGCGTCCGTCTTGATCATCGGCTCGATCGCCAACGCCATTCCCGGTCGCAAACGTACCCCGTGACCGGGCGGGCCGTAGTTGGGAATCTGCGGATCCTCGTGCAGGTTTCTCCCGATACCGTGTCCGACGTACTCCTTGACCACATAGAACCCCGTCGATTCGACGTAGCTTCCGATGGCATGCGAGATGTCGGACAAGCGGTTTCCTATCTTAACTTGTTCGATTCCTTCCCACAAGCTGTGCTCCCCAACATCCAGCAGTCGGCGGGCGACATCATCCACTTCGCCGATCGGCACCGTCGTGGCCATATCGACGTGCAAGCCGTCTCTCATCATTCCGATGTCGATCGAGAACAGATCCCCGTCCGTAAGGGTGCGTGACGCAGACGGAATCCCGTGGACGACCTCCTCGTTGATCGACGCGTTGATCGTCGCCGGGTATCCCGAGTATCCCTTGAACGAAGGAATTCCCCCCGCGTCCCGGATCAGCGACTCCGCGATCTCGTCGAAGTACAACGTGCTTCGACCGGCCCGAACTTCTCGGCATAGGGCGGAGAGGATGTCGGCAAGCGTCCGTCCGTTTTCCTGCATCACGGACATCTCGGACGGCGACTTCAGCGCAATCATACGGCAAGAATGTCAAGGATCTCGGAGAGCACGCGGTCGGAGCCGAGGGACCCGTCGAGCGTTCGCAGAATGCCAAGCTTGTCGTAGTAGTCGATCAGGGGCGCCGTCGATCGTTCGTAAACGTCGTACCGGTTCTCAATGACTTCGGGCTTGTCGTCGTCGCGCTGGTACAACTCACCGCCGCATTCGGCGCACGTCGTCGTCCCTTCGTCAAGGTTGTAGGTCAGGTTGTAGATCTTGCCGCATCCGCGGCACACGCGGCGAGCCGTCAGTCGTCGGACGACTTCCTCACGTGGCAGCGTGATGTTCAGCACGACGTCAATGGTGGCAAACGAGTCCAGTGCTTCCGCTTGCGCCGTCGTTCGCGGGAATCCGTCCAAGAGGAACCCGGCGTCGGCGGCTTCGATGCGGCCGCGAATCATATCGATAATCAGTTGATCGGGGACGAGTTCACCACGATCCATGTACCCCTTGGCCATCGTGCCGAGTTCGGTCTCCCGCGCCACTTCGTCGCGCAGGATGTCGCCGGTAGACAGATGCACCAATCCCAACCGCTCGACGATCCGCTTGGCCTGGGTGCCCTTGCCGGCGCCTGGAGGCCCCAACAGGACGACATGGGTGAGAGCCACTAGCCTCTCCTTCCCAGCAGCCCGCCGGACTTGGTCAGCGACTCGTAGTGGCGCATGACAAGATGCGTTTCAATCTGCATCAGGGTGTCAATGCCAACGCCAACCACGATCAAGAGCGACGTTCCCCCGATGAGGAACATCGTCTGCGAACCGCTCAACGACGACAGAAGGTACGGCAGAACGGCGACTGCGGACAAGAACGTCGCGCCGACTAACAGCATTCGGCCAAGAATGCTATTGATGTAGTCGACCGTCGGCTTCCCGGGCCGGACACCGGGGATGAATCCTCCCGCTTCGCGGATGTTCTTCGCGATGTCGTTCGGATCGAACACGATGGAGCTATAGAAGTACGTGAAGAAGAAGATCAGAAGCACATAGCAGATCACGTACAACAAACTCCCCTGTGAGAAGTAGGTCAATGCGGCCGTCCAGTGCAAGGCGTTGAAGATGGTGATCGGGAACGTCAGAAGTGCCATCGCGAAGATGATGGGGATCACGCCCGATTGGTTCACCCTCAATGGGAGGTGGGACGAATGGCCCCCGTAGATGCGCCGGCCCATCGTTCGCTTGGCGTACTGAATCGCAATCTTACGCTGCCCTTGTTGCACCATCGCCATTCCGGCAATGACCACGACAAGAAGCACGATGAACGCCAGTCCCCAGTAAGCGGCCGTCGATCCGGTCGAAATCTCAACCCACAAGGTCCGCAGATTCGCCGGGAATCTCGACAGGATATTGATCATGATGATCAAGCTGATTCCGTTTCCAATCCCGTTCTCGGTGATTCGCTCACCCAACCACATCAGGAAAATGGTCCCCGTCACCAGCGCCACGATCGTCGTGGCGTAGAACCAGATTGTGGCGTCGATCGGGAACGCACTCCGGATGATCGACGAGAACGCGATGGCCTGGACGACCGCCAAGATGACCGTCGAGTATCGCGTGTAAGACGTGATCTTGCGCCGACCCTCTCGACCTTGCTGCTGCAGCTCTTTGAGCTTCGGAATGACGGACGTCAGCAGGCTGAAGATGATCGATGCGTTGATGTAAGGCGTCACTCCGAGTGCGAACAGTGAAAATCGCTTCAGGGCCCCGCCCGTGAACATGTTCAGGAAGTCGAGAAGCCCGCCTTGCTGGAACTGGGGGATAGCGCCCAGATTGACCCCGGGAACGGAGATGTGGGTTCCGAGTCGAATGACGATGATCGCACCCAACGTGAATAGGATTCGCTTGCGCAGTTCCGGGACTTTGAACAGACTCGCGAACTTCTCCCACATGCCTAAATCACCTCGGCCTTTCCTCCGGCAGCCTCGATCTTCCGTGCGGCTTCCGCGGTGAAACGGTGGGCACGGATCACAAGTGGCTTGGTCAGTTCTCCCCGTCCAAGGATCTTCACGCGGTCGTCCTTCGTCCGCACGAGACCTCTCTCCTGAAGCCGCTCAAGGGTGACTTCGGCATTGGGCTCGAACGCACTGTCCAACGTGTCGACGTTGACGCAAGCGTACTCCACTCGGCCGTAGTTCTTGAATCCGCGCTTGGGGAATCGCATCCAGATCGGCGTCTGTCCACCTTCGTAGCCCAGGCGCGTCCCTCCGCCAGAACGGGAATTCTGACCCTTGGTGCCCCGGCCCGACTCGTGACCGCCCAGTCCGGAACCGTATCCTCGTCCGACGCGCTTCTTGCGATGGGTAGCCCCCTTGCTGGGGCGTAGATCCTCAAGCCGCATCTTGGGCCTCCTGCGCGTCGGCACCGACGCCGCGAATCCGCTCGATCTCTTTTCGGCTCCGAAGCTGTCCCAGGCCGTGTAGCGCAGCTCGCGAAAGGGTGAGCGGGTTCGTCGTCCCGATGGACTTCGTCAGCACATCCTTGATCCCCGCCAGGCGACAGATCGCTCCCACCGTCGTCCCTGCAATGACGCCCGTTCCGGGATAGGCTGGCTTCAGCAAGACGTTTCCCGCCTTGAACTTGCCGATCACCTCGTGAGGAATCGTATCTCCATCCATGTTGACGTGGACGAGGCTCTTCTTCGCATCGCGAATCGCCTGTTGAATCGCACGCGGAATCTCTGTCGTACTTCCGATCCCGACGCCGACACGTCCCTTTCCGTCGCCGACGACCATGGTCACACGGAACCGAAGGTTGCGACCGCCCTTGGTCACCTTGCTCACGCGGCGGATGTCAATGATCTCGTTCTCAAACTCGTCTTGAATACGCTGATTGCGACGCATCAGAACTGAAGTCCCCCTTTGCGGCAGGCCTCGGCAAACGCCTTGACAACGCCGTGATACACGTGCCCACCGCGATCAAAGACGACAGAAGACACCCCGCCTGCTTTGGCACGTTCGGCCAGCACAGCTCCCAGTTTCTCGGCGGCAGCGACGTTGGCTCCATGGATGTCGCCGCGAAGGGCCGATTCCAGCGTCGATGCCTGGACCAGCGTGATCCTCGCCTCATCGTCGATGATCTGCGCATAGAGGTGTCGCAGAGTCTTCGCGATGCACAGGCGCGGCCGCTCGCTCGTCCCGGAAACCCTCTTCCGAATGCGGCTGTGTCGTTTCATGCGCTCAGCGGCACGATTGAAGCTTGCCATGACTCTCACTCCCCCTACACGGCGCCGGGCCCGCCCAGCTTGCCGGCCTTCTGAATGACCTGCTCGTTCTGATAGCGAATGCCTTTCCCGTCATAGACGTTCGGCTTGCGGAACTTGCGGATCTTGGCCGCAACGTGTCCCACGGCCTGCTTGTCCGCGCCACGCACGACGATCTCATTCGGGTTCGGCACTTCCACTTCCACGCCGTCTGGAATCTCGTATTCCATCGGGTTGGAGTAGCCGAGATCCAGGATCAGGGTGCTGCCCTGAAGTCTCGCGCGGTACCCGAGCCCTCGAACGAGCAACGTTCGCGTCCACTGCTGAGATACGCCGTGGACCATGTTCGCGAGCAGACTTCGATACAGCCCGTGAAACGCTCGGTACTCCTTACCCTCTTTGCGTCGCGTGACAGTTGCCTCTGCATCGTCCACGACGATGTCTACCATGTCCGGACGAAACGCTTGCTCGAGACGGCCGAACTTGCCCTCGACCGAGAACGAACTTGCGCCGACGGTCACTTTCACGCCGTCGGGAATTGCAACAGGTACTTTGCCTACTTTCGACATCTTCGACTCTCCCTACCAGA
>CAZXQL010000103.1:3224-7533 GCA_964643395.1 uncultured Thermotogae bacterium | reverse complement strand
ATTCGAGACATCGATTGGACCCGAAGCGGATACCGGAGTCGATGTATCTCCCTGTCGGTCTATGCGGATGAGTTCGGCTCCGGATGAGGACAGGACTCGGATCTGGGCGTACACATCACGCGCCTGGGAGAACGCCACCAGCTCTCTTTCCAGAGGCGCCTCGCGCGCCGAAGTCGGGTTGGACAAGAAGTTGTCTAGGCCCTCGAGTTCCCGGAGAAAGAGGAGATCCGATACGACATCTCCCAGAGCGTCGGACACGGCGTCCTTGCGCATCTGCAGCGCATGGGACTCGGCGTCGCGCGCCATGACAAGGCGATGGTTGGCGACGGCGCCGTAAACGAATACGGACAACAACACCAATCCGGCCGCCGATGTTGCGAACACCCACACAAACCGGCGGCGAACACGCCGCAGTCGCATCATTCCGGCTATCTCACATCACTCTCCGTGCGTTGCGATGTCAACCATCACCTTCGTGTGGCAAGATGGAGCTTTGATGAACGTTGCATGGTACGAATATGGAGGCCCATGATTCGCGTCAGGAGGCCCGGCGGAATTGGGTCGGAATGAAAGAGAGGGCCTGTCTTTCGGCGAGCACCCCCCGGTACGGAACAGGCCCTCTGGTTGAGACAGCTCCCCAACGCGCAATGCCGAAGCTGTTTGTTCGATAGCATAGCTTAGAAACAATGACTTGTCAATCATTGCGTAACAAATACACAGTCTTGGTATTGATCGGAATGGTTGACACACAGGCGCAAATCCAGATCTGCAGAGGCATGAAGAGCCTCAGACGCTCAGGCGGAGGCATTCTCCTCGAGAGGCGCCTTGATCACGCGGCGAGCCCAATTCCCGGTGAGGAAGCAGCTCAACGACAAGAGCGCCGCGCCGATATTGGACCAGAACATGGCCCACCATACACCGTCGGATCCCCAGGAGAGGACGTAAGCGAGTAGGTACAGGAGTGGAAGGCGAATTCCCCACAGACGGAAGAGACCGAAGAACATCGAATAGGCGGTGTGCCCGGACCCTTGATAGACGCCGATCATCACCTGGATGATCCCCATGAACGGGAACGCGAATCCCACCAGCAACAACATGCGAACGCCGATCCGTATCACTTCCGCATCTGTCATGAAGAAGCGGATGAGATACGGCCGAAAGGGGATCACAAGGGCTGCTGCCGCCACCAAGATGATGGTGGACATGAGCATCGCGTCCCAGGCGACACGCCGTGCCCGGTCCGGTCGATTCGCTCCGAGGTTCTGCCCGACCATGGTTGCGGTGGCCTGCCCCATCCCCATTGCGGGCATCAGGACGATGGAGATGAAGGACGTGCCGATTCCGAACGCGTTGATGACGGATGTTCCCAACCGCGCCAACGCACCATTCATGATCGTGAACCCCAATGACGTCCCCATCTGCCCAATCGATGCCATGCTGCCGATCGATGCGATCTTTCGAATCAGGCCCCAGCGGGGTTTCATGTGGTGCAACCGAATGTGGATCCCGAGCTTGCCCGAGAACAGCAAGTAGAACCCGGCGACGGCGACCAGCCCGCGAGACAAGACGGTTGCAACAGCCGCCCCACGCACGCCCCACGCAGGAAACGGTCCCCAGCCGAAGATGAAGAACGGATCGAGCAGGATGTTGGCGATGACCGACGCGGCCATCAAGATCATCGGCGTGACGGTATCGCCGATCCCATTGAGAAGAGCGGCAACCAGGAATGTGGAGAACACGAGAGGGGCCCCAACGAAGATGATCTGGAGGTACGCAGTGGCCGCGCGCGTCAGGGCGGGCTCGGCGCCCATCAGAGACATGATCGGTCCGGCCACGAAGTACCCGACTGCCGCAAGCATGGTAGCGAGAACGGCACAGAATATCAGGACCTGCCCTGCGGCAAGGTTGGCGTCCTCCTCGCGATTGGCCCCGGTGTATTGCGCAATCAACGCCATTCCGGCAACCGTGATTCCGCTGGCTACGGAGATCGTCAGGAATACGAGCGGGAAGGACACTTGAACAGCCGCAATGCCGACGGAGCCCCACCTTCCCAGCCACAGTCGATCGACGAAGTTGTACAGCGTTTGGAACAGATTGGAGAGCATGACCGGCCACGCCAGCCGCAAGAGAGAGCGAGCGATGGGGCCTGTTGTCAAATCGACAGGGCGTCGAAAAGGGCGTCGTGTCATGGGAGTCCATTATACGCGTAGAGGCTTGATTGGATCACATGGAACCAGTCCTCTTCGGGGATGCAACAGGTCTGTTGACAAATGACAACAGGGTCCGTACACTGCCGTCATGTCCAAGGTGCGGTTCGGCGACATGCTCCATCGCGCGCGATCGGACAAAGGAATGAGCTTGCGCGAGCTGTCGGCCCAATCGGGGATCGAGTTCTCACGTCTCTCCAGGATGGAGCATGGAACCCGGCCTGCTCCGGGACTGCCGCAGCTGCGACGGTTGGCGGAACTGCTATCTCTGAATCTCGTCGATCTCTTGGTCTCGGCGGGTACGCCGCGGGAGGCCGTCGAACAGCTGCTGTGGGTCGAACGCCTGCAGCAAGCCAAGCGCACGGAAGACCTGGCCGACTTCTCTCCGCGAACGCATCCGGCCGGATTGAAGAATCAGTTCACCATGCGCGTCCTTCGACGGGATGGCGCCATGTGCGAAGCTCGATTGGGAGCTGAAACATGGACCGTGATGACATTCTCGACCTCCGATCGTCTGCGCGTGCGAATTCCGCCGGAGTCGATTCACGTGTTCACGGAGGATCCGACCGAGATTCTGTTGTCGGACTGCAACGTCTTCCGGGCTCGGATCGTCAAAGCTCGCAGGATCGGCTCGCTTTCGAACCTAGTGATTGAAATTGGAGGCGTGGAGTTGAATGCGTTGTTCGCGCGAACGGCGAGCGATGAAGACAAGCTGAATCCCGGAACGTGGGTTCATGCTGCAATCTCTCCTGCGGCTCTGGCGACAGAGCCGTTCGAGGCCACGAAAGGAAACACATGACACGAAGACTGGGACTGGTGGCCGTTTTGACCCTAGCAATGGCCTGGGTGGCCATGGCGAGCGAACCGCTCTCGGTGTACGTCCAAACGGCGGCAGGTTTTGTCGAGGTATCGCTGGACAGCTTTCCTCGCATCGAGGGAACGGTGGCGTACGAGGGGCCTGTCTCGGATGACGGCACGCCGAACTGGAAGGCGGCGCACACCTACGAAGGGGTTTCGCTCCGTGCGGTGGTGGAGAGCGTCGGCGGATTGGGAGATGCGGCCACGCTGGGGATCGTCGCCGTCGACGGCTGGTACAAGCTCCTGCCTGCGGCGGTCGTCGACGGGAACACGGCGGCGGGCATTCCGATTCTGGCGGTCGCACGAGACGGCCAATCGGGAAACGATTGGGAGGACGCACCGATGCTGATCTTCCTGCCGGAGGATGAGGCGTTCAGCAATGAGGACATGTTGTCGGCATTCGGCCCGGACCTGTCCCACTACTTCGGAGACACGCTCTCTACGACAGGAATGATGGTCAAAGGCGTGCAGTACCTCGTTCCCGACTACGATGGGGAAGCCCTGCCCCTTCAGCCCGAGGCCGTGTCGGTCGATGAGGCGACCGTCCCGGACGACGCCGTCCTGACCGTCATCCGCGGAGAGGACACGTTCACGTACTCGTTGAGCGACATCGAGCAGTTCGAGACACTCACCGGGGAAGGCACGTTCACCACCTCGGGAGGCACCGACTACACGGCTGTGTACACGGGCGTGCCGATGACGACGCTCATCGGGAACGTGAGCGGAGACGCGACCGTCCTCGTAACGGCTTCGGACGGATACTCCATGAACTACCCGGCGGAGATGTTCCAGGACACGTCTGAGGGAACCTGGATCCTCGCGTACAAGGAGAACGGGGCCTACATGCCGCTCGATCCCGGGTACTTCCGGATTGTCGAGATCGGCGAGGACGACCCCCACTTCTCGAGTTCGCTGTCGGCCCGAATGGTCGCCTCGATCGACGTTCTCGGGACCTACGAGCAGTACTCCCTACGCGTCGTCGGCGCCGTGGAGCGGATCTTCTCTCGCGGCGAGTTGGAGTCCGGCGTCGGATGTCCGTGCCATACCTCGACCGTCACGGTGACGAGCAAGGGAGAAACGAACGAATACACCGGATTGCCGTTGTGGCGGTTGCTCGCCTACGTGGATGACGACGTCTACCCCGCGGCGGAACAGGGCATCTTCTACAACGATACGGATTTCAACGATCAACTGGCTGAAACCGGATACGCAATCGATCTGGTCGCATCCGACGGCTACACGCA
>CAZXQL010000103.1:0-3214 GCA_964643395.1 uncultured Thermotogae bacterium | reverse complement strand
CCGGTTCATCGTTGCCTTCAAGAAGAACGGCGCCTTCCTCGATCCTGCATCGGAGGGATACATGCGCTTCGTGTTCGATGACTCGGTCACGCTTCCGGATGACCTGAACTTGCGATCCGTCAAGTTCCTGACCGACATTCTGCTGCATCTGTAGGGAAGCCGGTGTGAAGACCACGAGCACGAGAGTCCGCTTTGATGTCCGCGACCTCGTGCTCGTGGCGCTGTTGTCCGCTGTGGGTGGCGTATTGTCGACCTACGTCGGGTATTTGGGAAACCTGATCAACCGGTTGTTCGGAGTTCCATTCGGCGCCGGACAGCTGATTGCCGGCGTTCATGTGCTTTGGGCGTTGCTGGCGCGGGCCATCATCGGACGATTCGGTTCCGGGACGCTAACCGGGCTCATCAAGGGACTGGTCGAGTTCCTATCGGGGGGCACGCACGGAATCGTGATCGTCCTCGTCTCCGGAATCGAGGGGCTGTTCGTCGACGTCGGCATGTCGATGTCCGAGCGCAACAGCTTGGGCATCATGATGGCCTCCGGGGCCGTCGCATCGGCGACCAATGTGTTCGTCTTCCAGGCGATCTACTTCAGCAACATCCCGTGGGCGGTCCTCCTCGGCATGGCCGGCTTGGCGCTCATCTCAGGCGCTCTCTTCGGAGGGTATCTGACCTGGGACCTGTACGGACTGCTGCGCGCGTCGAACCTCATCCGCACCGAGCCGGCCCCCTCTTCGAGACGGAGAATCCCGTGGCGACGGCACATCGCGACGCTCCTGATCGTTCTGGCGGGGCTTGCAGGCGCCGTCTACTTCTATACCTCCGTGTACGAACCTTTCGCGGCGCCGGACGCCGTACGCATCGAAGGCGCCGTGTCTGCGCCCTACGTCTACCGCCCGTCCGAATGGGACGGAAGTACGGTCACAGTCACGGCCGTGCTTCAGGGCAGCGTGACGACGGTCCCGGCCCGCGAGTACACGGGGCCTCTGCTCCGCGATATCGTGGCTGCGGCATCGCCCGACGAAGGAGCGACGTCGCTTCGGATCGTCGCCTCGGATGGATATGAGATCCAATTGGACTGGTCGGCGGTGTTGTCCGATGATCGGTTATTGTTGTCGTTCGAGAACGGCGAGGAGCAACTCGTGGCCGCTGCCTATGAAGGCTCGTACTGGGTGACCAAGGTGAGGCGCATTGTCGTCCGTTGACGTTCCTGCGATTGCGATCGAGAACCTGTCGATCCACTTTCCCGGCCGCGATCGCCCGGCGCTTCGGAACGTTACGGCGCGCATCGAGGCGGGTGAGGCGCTGGCCATCACCGGGCCCTCCGGCTGCGGCAAGACGACGCTCCTACGCACGGTGGCCGGGTTCATTCCGGACATGATCCGTGCCGACATGGTCGGCCGTGTGCGAATCGAACATCCACTTTCCAAGCCGACGCCCATGATCGGGCTGGTTCAGCAGGATCCCGACGCACAGGTCTGTACGTTGCGGGTACGTTCCGAAGTCGCGTTCGGTCCGGAGAACCTGTGTCTGCCGCGTGATGAGGTCCAATCCCGCGTCGAGGCAGCGCTCGAGGCCATGGGAATCGCCCATCTGGCGGAGCGAGATACGACAACCCTCTCGGGCGGAGAGAAACAGCGGCTGGCCGTGGCTTCGATTCTCGCGATGGAGCCGTCGGTGATTCTGCTGGATGAACCGACCGCGCACATGGATCCGGCCGGAGTCATGGAGCTACTCGAGCTGATTCGCCGTCTTCGCAAGGATCGGGGGTGCACGTTGGTCATCGTGGAACATCGGCTTCGCCCGCTTGCATCGCTCGACCCACGTCTTTGGGTCATGGACGAAGGGCGCCTGGTGCCGCGGGACGAGGGTCGCGCGCATCGGGATGCCCTCGACATGACATCGGACGACGAAAGGGCTGCCGCGATTCCCCGCGCCTCGTCGCCTCACGACAGCCTCCGAGTCGAAGACATCTCGTTCGGCTATCCGGAGCGTCCGCTGTTCGACGGCCTTTCGTTCACGCTCGACCCGGGGACCGTCCTGGGCGTCATCGGTCCCAACGGGGGAGGGAAGACGACTCTACTGCGCCTGCTGGCGGGGCTGGAGTGTCCGGACGCCGGAGTCATCGTCCGCCCTGAGGACATGCGCATCGGCATGGTGTTTCAGCATCCGCACCAACAGATCTTCGAACGGACCGTGCGACGCGATCTGGAGATCGAGGGATCGCTTGACGACACGGCCGTCCACGGCCTGCTCGACACCGCTCACTTGTCCGGGTTGGCGGAGGCTCCGCCTCATTCGCTCAGTCTGGGGGAGCAACGGAGACTGACCGTTCTGACCGCGTTTCGTGGGGACCCGCCTCTGCTCCTCCTGGACGAGCCGTTCATCGGACAGGATCGAGAGAATGTCAGATGGCTCGCTGAGCGGATCCGCCACGCTCAATCGGCAGGCTCGGCTGTCTGCCTGGTCACGCATGACATTCCGATGGCGGCGGCTCTGTGCGACCGGCTCCTGTACCTGGGGAATCCACGGATCGAGGGTTCGCCAAGCGACGTCTTTGACGAACTGAGAGCTTCGGAACTGACCGCGTTTACGCCCGAATTCTGGGAGGGCGAACGATGATTCCGTCTGTCACGCACCGTCCGGGCACCCACGGTCTCCATCATGTGACCCCCGGAACGGGCGTGCTCCTGCTGGCCTGTCTCTTGTTCGCGGTTCTTGGGTGTGGAAGCCTGGCTGTGAAAGGAGCCGCTCTGCTGGGCGTCTTCGGCCTGGCGATCTGGTCGGAGCGATCGGCGCGAGCGTGGACGGCGTCGCTTCGTTTCGTGATCCTGTTTGCGCTGCTTCTGTTCGTGGCACAGGGATTGGCAGTCCGAACCGGAACGATCGTGTTCCGCGTCGGAATCCCCATTACGATGGACGGAATCACGGCGGGAGCGAACATGGCGCTGCGCTTCCTGGTGATCCTGTCTGCAAGCTTCCTGTTCGCGGTCACGACCGACCCGGATGCGTTGGCGGGCTCGCTGATCCGATGGGGCATTCCCTACCGGTACGGCTTTACGTTGATCCTGGCGCTGCGCTTCGTCCCGTTCTTCCGAAACGAGCTGCGCATCGTGCGGGAAGCCCAGCGGCTGCGGGGCATTCGTGCCTCCGTTCGATCGATCGAAGGCATCCGGCGCACGATCCGGTACACGTTCGTGCCTGTCCTTGTGTCGGG
>CAZXQL010000102.1:0-7551 GCA_964643395.1 uncultured Thermotogae bacterium | reverse complement strand
CAGGTTGGCTTCGGCCAACTCCTCCTTGGCGCGCTGATCGCCGGCCTCGATCCGCTTGGATAGACGGACCTCGTCTTCGCGCGTCAAGAGCGGCACGCGGCTGATCTCGCCGAAGTACGTTCGGATCGGATTGTCGGAGCGCGACGTGCGCTCTTCGGCAACGTTCCGCTTGCCCTCCGGCTTGTTGCTCAGGTTCTTGCTCAGGTTGATCGTAGCTCTCGATTCTTTCATTGCACTCCTGGATGGAAGCATGTTCATATCGAAACAGAATCGGACGACCTGGCTGGGTCCTCCGATCCTTTGGATATTCTAGTTGCCTGATTCTCTTGTCGTCTTCAACTGCCCATGTTCCGTGACATGCAGTATAGCACAACGGAGTTGTGAAATGAAGAGGGACGCCGTCGCGTGCCCTTCGCGCGATCGGAACAGCCTTTCCGGATGCCGATTCGCCTTCGCCGCTCCCTGACAGCTACTGCTTGGGGAGGAAGGCAATGAGAGCGGCGACACCGAGCCCGATCACAAGCCACAGCGTCGTCGGGTCAACGATCGAGGGTTCCGGGGTGGCTCCACCGAGGGCGACTGACATGCCCAATGAGAACTCGGGAGAGAACGTCCACGCAACCGGAATGGGCTCATGAGTTCGGAATTGCACGACAATCGCCGCCGCATCCGTGGCCCAGATCTGGAAGCCTCCCTTGAGTGTCAGTTGAGGGCTGTATCCCCATGCGGAGCCGACTCGGCGACACTGAAGCGTGAATCCGCCCCCCGCAAACGCATTGACGGGACCGATCCAAGCCTTCACCAGCAGGCCGGCTGTGCCTTCGAACAGGTTGGGGAAGTCGGCCGGATAGGTGCCGAGATCGAAGTCGGCCGTGAGGTTCCGTGAGAGGAAGGCCTCGGCCGTGAGGTACGAGAAGGAGCGGGACCAATCAACGGGCAGTGCATACGGCACGCCGACGCCAAATCCAATCGAGAACGGCGCCGGCTCGGCGCCGACGAACAGCGTCCCCAGCACGAATGCGATAGCGGCCACGGCAAGGATGCGTCTCATACCTCTCCTTTGCCGGTATCCTACGGCGAGGATCGGACATCGATGAGGGCGCACAGCACTTCGATAGGGGAGCCGTGTCCCCTCGCCCTTTCGGCCCAAGTCCGCTTGCGATTGCCGTGTGCGCGGATATCCTGTCCGTCAGACCGCGATATCGACAAAGGGTGAGCATGGAGATCCGAGACCTACGAGCCGACGACTACGCCGAAATCGTCAACGTCTGGTCCGAAGCCGAGCTCCCGTATCGGCCGCGCGGACGGGACACGGCGGAGCGGTTCCGCCGCGAGATCTCGATGGGATCCGCCATCTTCTTGGGCGCCGAAGAGGATGGACGGCTGGTTGGCGTTGTTCTCGGCACCCACGACGGGCGGAAGGGGTGGATCAACCGGTTGGCCGTGGTCCCCTCCCATCGCAGGCGGGGAATTGCCGAAGCGCTCGTGACCGAAGCCGAACGCAGGATTTACGGGCTCGGGATCCAGATCGTGACATGCCTCATCGAAGCCGACAACCCGACGTCCGAAGCGTTCTTCCACTCCCTCGGCTACGTCGCTCATCCCGACATCACGTACTACGCGAAGCGCCAGTCGGCGGACTGGTAGCGCGCCTACATCATCGGCTCGACCGGAATGTTGGGTAGCGTGATATCCTGCGACACGGGATCCGACGCGGCGCCTCGCTCATCGATCACCAACAACTCGATCTTGTAGGTGTTCTCATCGGGGTAGCGCACGCGAAGGACCGGAACAGCGACCGCTTTGGTGTAGTCCAGAGGGGTCAGGATCTCCACATCATCGCCGAACGTCCACAAGTAGGAGCTGATCGCGTCCCCATCCGGATCCGACGATAGGCTTGCGTCCAAGTCCACGACCATCGGGTCCTCGGTCACGTCGTAGACCACCGTGAACGATGCGACCGGAGGGCGGTTGGGGAACAGGAAGCATCCGGAGAGAGTCCCGATCAGAACCCCGAGCACCAGCGCGCACAGCACGATCCGCGTCCGGGAGAGTTTCAGCATCATGACCTCCTTGATCGACGAAGCGTAGCAGAAACGACTCGCCTGAGGCGAATGCCGAGCGACTAGCTTGCCAAGTCCCGGAGCGCGCGAGCCAGGAGGTCGCCGATCACGTTGCGGCGATAATCCGCAGTCGCCCGCACGTCGGAAATGGGAGAGATCGCCTCGATTGCACGCTGCCGTGCGCCGTCGATCGTGGCGGAGTCAAGCGGTCTGCCGGCGAGCCACGACTCGAGATCCCGCAGGCGGACGGGCGTTGGTGCGACGGACCCGACAGCGATGCGGATCTCTTCCAGACCGTTCTCCTGCATGCGTGCCAGCGCCCCCAGCGAAGCGATCGCAATCGTGAGGGCATTGCGCTTGCCGACCTTGTGATAGAACGAACGCATCACCGATTCGGGGAGGTGCAGCCGAAGCGAGCGTACGAACTCACCGGGGCGAAGGGCCGTCCGGCCCGGTCCGACGAAGAACTCCTCCAGACGAACCCAGCGATCGCCCTCGGAACCGACGATGTTCGCCTCCCCATCGTAGAGAAGCAACGGCACGGCGCTATCCGCCGCCGGCGACGCATTGACGATGTTGCCTCCGAGCGTTCCCCGGTTGCGAATCTGCACCGATCCCAACTGCTGAAGCACCGTCTGCAGCAACGGCGTGTTCTCGGCCACGATCGGTGAGCGGACGAGTTCGGATTCCGTCGTCGAGGCACCGATCTCGAGCGTCGAACCCTCATGTCGGATGCCACGCATCGACTCGACGCGGGAGACATCCAGGAGGACCTCCGGCTGGATCATCCCGGCGCGCATGCGAATCATCAGGTCGGTGCCCCCACACACGACGGCGGCCCCGGGTTGCCCGAGGCCCTCCAGCAACGCTTGCTCGTCGGCTACTCGCTGATAGCGCAAAGCAACTCTCCTTTCCGGCCCCCAAGGTCGGATGGGCGATCGATGTCGGATACGCTTCCGGGATCGTTGACGGGAACTCGCACGAGTTCAGCGTCGTGGTCGGCGAGGTAACGGTGCCCACCGGCGTCGCCCCCCAAGGACGTTCGCAATCCCTCGAAATGGGCGGCCCCGAAGTAGACGGGGAATCCGCGCTTGTCCCCGTAGGAGGGGGCCACGAGTGCCGACCCCGCGTCGACCGCTTCAAGAACGGCGCGCACGGTCGATTCGGTCACATAGGGCATGTCGACGTGAAACACGAGGAGTCCCGATGCGCCCTGCCGTTCGGCCGCGTCGATTCCGAGACGCAGAGAACGGCTCATCCCGGACTCGGGGCGATCGTTGATGACGATCGTGCAGCTGCGCAAATCGATGGAATCGCGGATCTCGCTCTCGCGATGCCCGAGGACGACGATGGGCGAGTTCAGACCGGCGGCTCGGATCGTGTCCAGAACGACGCACAAGGCAGGACGGCCGTCGATGGGCAACAGAGCCTTCACAGCTCCCATGCGCGTTCCCAGGCCGGCGGCGAGCACGATCGGCCGGATCATTCGACGTCCCTCATGCGCTCGGCGGCCAACTTGACGGCCTCGACGATCTTGCCGTAGCCGGTACAGCGACACAGATTCCCTTCGAGAGCGGCGAGGATGTCGTCGTCGGACGGCGACGCGTTCTCGCGCAACAGGGCGTATGTCGCCATGATGAATCCCGGAGTACAGATTCCGCACTGGACGGCGCCCGTGTCGACGTAGGCCTGCTGGATCGGGTGGAGTTCTCGCCCCTCACTCAATCCCTCGATCGTGAGGATCTCCGTCCCATCGGCCTGTGCCGCGAGAACAAGGCACGAATCGACAGCCTTTCCGTCTAGGAGAACCGTGCAAGCTCCGCACTCACCCTCTCCGCAGCCCTCCTTGGTTCCGGTGAGATCGAGCGTTCCGCGCAGGAAGTCGAGCAGCCTCAGATCCGCTTCGACTTCCCGTTCGACGGGCGTTCCGTTGACCGTGCATCGAATTCTCATGATATCGACTCCTCGACGGCGCGCAGCGACGGCTCGATCGTATGCGGAGCGCCGACGACCTTCCGCGTCGCCGATACGTCCTTCAATCCGTTGCCGGTGATCAGGACGGCGGCAGACTCTCCGTCCAGCTCCCCGGACTTGACGACGGACAGCAAGCCGGCGTAGGCGGCAGCGGCGGCAGGCTCGGCGAACACACCGGTTCGTCGGGCCAGACTGACGATGGCGTCGAGAATGGCCTTATCCGAAACTGTCACGAATCGTCCGCCGTTGGCGGCGATGGATCGAACGGCCTTGACCACGTCGCGCGGCTTGCCGACGCAAATGCTGTCAGCCACGGTCTGGGCTTCGATATCCTCGAACGTCACGTCCCGCCCGTCGTACGCCTCGAACGCTCGAGCGATGGGCGCGGAGCCTTCCGCCTGCACCCCAATGACACGGGGAACCTTTTCGATCCAACCCAGGCGAAGGAGCTCGGCGAATCCCTTGCACACGCCACTGATCACGGATCCGTCGCCGACGCCCACAAACACGACGTCGGGCGGGTCCCAATCCAACTGCTCGGCCAACTCGAGCGCTCCCGTCTTCTTCCCCTCAACCAGATAGGGATTGACGGCTGCGGAGCGGTTGTACCAACCGAATTCCGCTGCCGCCTCGGCGGCCAAATCATAGGCTACATCGTACGAGCCATTGACGAGAAACACGCGTGCTCCGTACACAAGCAGCTGGGCGACCTTCGCCTCAGGGGCCGTCTTCGGAACGAAGATGACGGTCTCCAGCGACGTCGATGCCGCAAACCCCGCCAAGGAGCTGGCCGCGTTGCCGGTCGATGCGCACGTGACGACCTGTCGGGAGGTTTCCTGTGCCTTGATGACGACGACGGAACTCGCGCGATCCTTGTAGGATGCGGTCGGGTTCTGTCCGTCATCCTTGATGATGAGGCGAGACAACCCGAATTCGCGTGCCAACTCGGGAAACGCGTACGCCGGCGTCCAGCCGACGCGCAACGGCTGGATGAATCGCTCGGACTCGATCGGCAGCAGCGGAAGGTATCGCCACATGGACGCATACCTGGAGCGCGCGAACGCATCGCGATCGACCGTACGAGCGATCCGATCGTAGTCGTAGTCGACCTCGAGCGTTCCCATCCTGGGTCCGCAACTTGGGCACGTGTAGTCCACGTGCGCGGGATCGTAGACCGAGCCACACGTCACGCAACGAAGTCCTGTGATCTCGCCCATTACGCATCCCTTCCCTCAACGATGCCCGATTGTGGCAGATACGATGCGCCGAATCGAATCGCACGGTACAGGATCCCCATCACGACGGCCGGTCGCAACGAAACAACCTCTGACGCGGTGTCTGCCAGATCGCTCTCCACGACGGCGAAATCGGATGACAACGTGAATCGCGCTCCGCGGTACGCGTACGTCCATCCCCCATCGGCGGCCTCGACCAACCGTGCAGTGTGGCCGCCGGTGCGGCAGGACATGCCGTCGATCTCGAGCCGGTATGCGTTGTCCGACTCCGCCTCGAACGCGTTGGAGACAAGGAACAAACGCGGCTTGTCTTTGTACGGGCGCCCCTCGTGCACACAGAACGTCTCGCAGTTGCCGCACTCGTTGCAGAATTCGTCGATGTGAAGGATCTGTCTCTCCTGATGAATGCGAACGGACTCCCGCCCGGCTTCGCGAAGCCCGTTGCCCGATCGTTCGAAGCGGGGAACCTCGCACTCGATCGGCGTCACACGAATGGAGACGTTGGCGCGATTGGGGCAAACGTCGACGCACTTGTCGCAAAGCAGCTGGCACTGCAAGCAGCGCTTCGCTTCCGCAACGGCCTCGTCCTTCATGAACGTCTTCTCGACCGAATCGAACCCCTTGCGTGCCGGGACGTCGAGGACGTCGGGACGCTGCTGCTCGGACCGCTGAACTCGCAGCGCCTTGAGAACTCTCGCATCGTCATCGGACAGGTTCAGCTCGGGAAGCTCAGGCGTGCGGAACGGCCGGCCCAACTCGGAGCAGATGTCGATGGCCGCGTTCCGCCCGTCGGCGCACGCAGCGATGATGATGTCCGGTCCCCGCGTGATGTCGCCGCCCGCGTACACGTGCGGCACGATCGTCTCTCCCATCTCCTGAACGTCGATGCCACCGTCGGAGGACCGCACGGCGATTGCCGAACGATCCAGGAACTCCGTATCCGGGCGTTGTCCGATCGCCAGGATCACGGCCGAGGCTTCGATCACAAACTCGCTGTCCTCCACGGGGACAGGCCGTCTCCGGCCGTCGGCGTCGGGTTCGCCCAATTCGGCTCGAAGGCATTCCAGTCCGGCGACCCAGCCGTTCTCGGCGAGGACGCGATGCGGAACGCAGAGTTCTTCGAGGCGATTCCCTTCCAGCAACAGCTCATGGATTTCGTCGTCCTCGGCCGGCATTTCCGCCCGGGTCCGTCGATAGGCGACGACGCTCGGCTTGCCCGTCAATCGTTGGGCCGTGCGCGCCGCGTCCATCGCGGTGTTCCCGCCACCGATGACGACGGGATGCGCGCCCAGGTCCGGGCCCTCCCCGTGAGCGACCCGAGCGAGCAGATCGAGTGCGCCCATAACGCCGGGCGTCTGGATGCCTTCGATCGCGAGTTCGGCGTCCGCTCCGAATCCGCATGCGACAACCACGGCCGAGAATCCGGACGCCAGGAGCGCCTCGGGCGTCTCCCCGACGCGATGATTGCAGCGGATCTCTACACCCAAGCTTTCGATCCGAGCGACATCCGATGCAACGACGGAGGAGGGGATCCGAAACCCCGGGGCCAATGCCGGCATGCCTCCGGGTCGATCGGAGGACTCGAACACGGTGACTCGAACGCCGCTCAATGCGAGGTAGAACGCGGCTGCCAGCCCGGACGGCCCGGATCCGATGACGGCGACCCGGTGCCCGCTTGGCGATGCCGCTTGCAGGGAGACGGTTCCGTGCTCGGCGGCAAACCGCTTCAACCGGCGGATCGCGACGGGCTCGTCGTAGTTGTTGCGGGTGCACCGCGTCTGGCAGAGATGCGTGCACACATACCCGGTACACGCCGGCAGCGGGTTCCGATGGAGAATGGCGGACAGCGCACGATCGTCGTCGCCGATGCCAATCCAGTGCGCGTAGTCGGGGACATCCTGGCATACGGCGCACTGGGCTGCGCACGGCGCCTCGATGCAGTCGAACGCATCGAGTGCCGAGGGGACTTTGGGCAGGGGATACGGATGGTACGCCTTCCGATATCGAGGAGAATTCAGCGCATGATCGACAAGCCTCTCCAGCGCGTCGTCGGGCTGTGCGGCCCATGCGTCGAGAGATGAAACGGCATCCGCACTCATCGCTTCCCGGAGCCGCGAGACGTACTGGGAGAAGCGGCCATAGCCGCCGGGCTTGAGCAGGTCGGAGGCGACCGTTACCGGTCGAACGTTCGCGGCCAGAAGCTCCGGCAGGTTGCACGCGTCCGCTCCGGCGGAGTACGAGACACGAAGAACGGAACCGATGTCCTTCCGCAGTCGCTG
>CAZXQL010000101.1:0-7627 GCA_964643395.1 uncultured Thermotogae bacterium | reverse complement strand
CTTCTCTCCGGCGACCTGGCGTACGACCGTCTCCTTGCCCGGCAACACGATCGTCGCGGACGCCGCCATCAGCTCGTCCGAAACGGGCCGCTGACCGGACACGAGGCGCGGCTTGGCCGCGTAGTACGTATCCTTGGGGAGCACCCACGAGGGCACGCCGCCCAACTCGTGCTGAATCTCGAACTTCTTCTCCAGCGGATACTCGATCATCCAGCGGCGGAAACCGATCGGGCTCTCGGCGACGATCAGAACCTCTTCCTGCCCGCAGTGTTCGATGTGGTACTCCATCTTGGCGGCGAACAGATGCGAGCCGACACGCAGTCCGCGACGAATCGTCAGGGTGTGATAGCTCATCCCCGTCTTCCCGTCGACCAGCCGTCCGTTGACCATGCCTGCCAGCACGCCGTCGATGAGACCAGCAAGGACGTATTCATCCTTGACGCGATACCGCTTGTACGCGAGGAGCTCTCCGTATAACCGGGCGGCCACGACGTCGTAGAAGTCGCGCTCGACCAGGAGGAGTGGATAGATCGCCTCGAGCAGAGTCGGAACCTCTTCGCGCGCCACTTGGCGCACCACCATCGTCTCTCCACTCGCCAGCGTGATCGCCTTCGGCGGATACATCGGCATGTCCACCGCCGGGGGCCGAAGTAGGGCCTCAAGTTCACTGATGTTCCCCATACCTGCTCCTTTCGAGGTCGTGCATTGTTCGTCTGAATGAAGGAACTCGCGCTCTTCGGTAACTCGTCATGCTGTCAGTCAACCTGACCCTAAGCCTGCCCCATCCAGTGTCCGCGTGCAAGGGGACGGGTCATCAAGATGCCGGACTGCAACATGTGACGCCATTGATTTCGGTGCGATGGGAGATGGGCCAACCGTGCTCGGAGATAAAGACAATCCTGATGGATTGGCATCATCCATCCAAGTCTGCCGAGTTCGTTGGCTCTCGGAGAGGCTTGCGGCAGTGAATCGAGCAATTGAACGATGTCCAGAAGTGTTGTTTAATGTGGAACAATAGGTCGTAGAAATAGAAAGCCAACGCAAAAAGGGGGTTCACTTATGGCGCAGAAGGAACTGCTGGACAAAATGTCCATCTATGTGCCTCAGAGCAAAATCGAAAAGAAGCCCGTCGAGCGTCTTATCAAGCTCGGCGACCGTCGTGATCGTTCGGTCAACTACCTGGTCGTCGAAGCCATCCTGCAGTATCTCGACCGGGAAGAGCACAGAAGCTAGCACGTTTCTGACGATCGAAGAGCCAAACGGGTGCGCGAGGTCCGCGCACCCATTCTTCTTTCGAGGCGTGACGGCCGCCAAGTCGCCGTGACGAAGACCGCCCGTCTTGTTCTAGAGCTCGACCGTGACCCCTCGGTCTCGTAGTTGCTCGATGACTCCCGTGGCGGTAGAGCCGGCCGACGTCGAGATCGGTGTATCCGCGAGATTCACAAGCTCGAGGTTCGGGAACAAGAGAAGCGAACCGATGTCGGCGACGTCCGTTCTGCTGAGATCGATCGATCGCAACGCCTTCAACGTCAGCAGCGGCTCGATGTCCGATACCGGATTGCCACTCAGGTTCAGGGTTTCGAGCAGTATCAGCGTGCTCAGGGGCCGGACGTTCCCGATGTCATTGTCCGATAGATCAAGTTCAGTCAGGTCCTGGAAGGTCGAAAGCGCCGTCACTTCCGTCAGTCCATTCGCGGAAAGACTCAGCCTCGCTAGGTGCGGGAACTGGAACAGGACGCCCAGATCGTCGAATCCGACGTTCTCCAGGTAGATGCCGGTCAAGGCGTGGAGTTCGTCGATGGGCAAGAAGCTGTCAATGTCCATGTCCGCCAGTCCGAGCTGCTCGAGGTCGGGCAGCACGTCGACGATCCTGACGAGATCGGTCAGGTCGATGTTGCGCAGCCAGAGGCCGCTCAATGAGGGGAGCCGTCGCAACGGCTCGAAGTCGTCGACTTGCGACGAGACAATCTGCAGGTTCTGAAGGTCGTCCATCGCTCCCAGAGCGGTCAGGTCGATCGGCCCCGACGTTTCAATGCTCAACGCCTTCAAACGCACGAGTGAGTGAAGCGGAGAGATCGAGCAGCTTCCGGCGCACGTGAATGCGAGGGACTCCAACCGATCCAGAGAACTCAGCGGAGAGAGATCGCTCACAGCGTTGCCGCTCAGATTGAGCGTCTGCAGCCGCGTCAGCGATGCGAGTGCTGAGATGTCGGAGATGCCGTTTCCTTGCAGATAGAGTGTGCGAAGGTTGGTCAGCTTGCCCAGTGGGGAGACATTGGAGATGTCGTTGCTGTCGAGCCATGCCGTCACCAGAGCTGAAGCCCCTTGGAGCGGCATGAGATTCGAGATCCGGTTCTCGGAGAGCACGACTGTCGCAAGAGATGTGCAGTGCTGCAGCCCGTCAAGATTCTCGATCCCACGGTCGGGGGCCCGGAACTCCGTCAGCCACGCGAGGTCGTAGTCGTAGATGGCCCCTCGATCGATGAACACCGCCTCGCGAATCGCCGCTTCAAGATTGCTGTCCGAGAACTTGACGACCTGTTGTCCGAAGGCGGACCATGCGATCGCAACCAGGATTCCCAATACAATGAACGTACCCACTCGCCTGCTCATCCAGCTCTCCTTTCTTGACGTCCCATACCGCTTCATTCTACAACACACAGCCCCGGCGGAATGCACTGCCAGGGAACCATGGACACTAGGAGCTACACCGTTGAGACGCCGATGTTCCGCCAGGCCCGGTCGGCGACACCTTCCCGAGGCTCACGGGTAGACGGATGTATACTGATCGTGCTGCAATGAACATCGCGCAGGCACGAGCAGTTTGACGAAACGGAGGATGCCATCGTGAGACGACTCGCCGTTATTGGTTTTCTGCTGTTGGCCGCGTCCGTCGGCGCCTGGGCCGATGATGTGGGAAACTCGCCGCTCTCGGCCACGCCGATCGAGACGGATGGGACGTTGCTGACGGCGTGTATCGATGAGCCGGGCGATATGGACTACTTCCTCTTCAGCGCGACGGCCGGGCGCACATATCGACTGACCACAAGCCACCCGTCGGACGACATGGACAGCATCTTGTATCTGATCGACCGAGACGGGGAAGCGATTCTGGCCGTAGATGACGATTCAGCAGGAGGCACGAGCTCCCGCATCGTATGGACGTGTCACGAAAGCGGCATCTACTTCATCATGGTGCGCCATGCCCAAGCGACGACGGGAACCGGTTGCTACGGCCTTTCGGCGTCGGTTGTTCAACTCGATGACTACGGGAACGATCGTCTGTCGGCTTCCGCGATCTCCGATGGCCAATCCGTCTCCGGCTTCCTAGAGGAACCCGGAGACATCGACGCGTTCATGATTCCCGTGGACCAAGGGTACGAGTACTCGATCACGTTTGTCTCCCAGAAATCGGGAACGCCGCTCGTGCTGACCGGCCTCCTCAACGGCGACCCCGAGCCGGTTGTGTCGCTGACCAGTCAAGGACTGACTCAGACGCAGGAGGTGTCGTCGACGGAGGCAGACACGCTCTTCCTGTTCGTTCAGTCCGAGTCCGGCGACCACACCGGGTCGTACGTTCTCACTGTCAGCAAGGGCGGGTACGCGGACGACTACGGAAACAGCGCCGAGTTCGCCACCCTTCTCTCGGCCCCATGGACCGAGATTCAGGGGAACCTCGAGGTTCCCGGAGACGTGGACTGGTTCCGTCTGGAGGCACGCGCACAGGCCGAGTATGCGTTTGTCCTCACCTCGACCCAGGAGTCCAGCGGACTGCGGGTCGCGATCCGAGGTCCCGGGGGGCAGCTGTTGCAGGAGTCCGCGACCACCATGGCCGGCGATTCGATCGAATTGACATGGTCGGCGCCCGATTCGGAGACGTACTACCTGGAAGTCTCATCCACGGACGGAGCCGGATCGTATCAACTGCGCGTCGCAGCCACGCTTCAACTGGAGGCGGTGGGGGCGTTCAATCCCTCCGGATACTCCTTGGACGTCGTGGTGAACGGGGACAAGGCCTACTTGGTCGTGGGGACCAAAGGGCTTCTGATCCTGGATGTTTCCGACCCCACCGACCCATTCGAAATCGGCTCGCATACCACGAACGGCTATGCGCAAGCAGTGGCTGTCGATGGCAAGACGGCGTTTGTCGCTATTCGAAGCGAAGGCGTTGCCATCATCGACGTTTCCGACCCCTCCCGCCCCTTGCAGATCGGCACGTTCGACACGCCCGGTTCCGCCCACGCGATCACGGTGTATCAGGACCTCGCGCTGATCTCGGACCAGCAGGGAGGACTCCAGGTCGCGCGCATTCAGTCCGATCGGAGCTTGGTCGGCCTGGCCTCGGTCGAAACATTGGGCTACCCCACAGCCGTCGCGGTGTCGGGATCCTACGCGTGGGTCGCCGTTGGAGATGCAGGTCTCCAGGTGTTCGACCTGTCGGATCCGGAGGCTCCCGAGTCGATCGGGCATCTCGACCTGCCCGGAGATGCCAGTGATGTCGCCCTCTACGGCGATCTGGCCTACGTGGCAGCCGGGTACCGGGGCGTTCGTATCGTGAATGCATCCGACCCGTCGTCCCCCTCGGAACTCGCATGGATTAGTACCGCCGGCGAGGCGGCCGCCGTGTCGGTCGCAGGCGATACGCTGTTCATCGCCGAGCGCACCGAGGGAATGTCCGCCTACTCGCTGATCGATCCTCTCGACCCGCAATTGGTTGCCCAGGTCGACACGCCCGGAGAAGCAACAGCCATGGCCGTTGCCGGCGACTTCGTCTACATCGCCGACCGTCAAGAGGGAATGCTCGTCGTGCGATTGCTTCCGTGAGACGCGTTCCGGCCCCACGCATGGATTTGCATGGAGCCGGAACTCTCTTCTCTGTCTACTCGCCGAGTCCGGCTTGACGCGGCAGCGTGAGTTCCGGAGGCGCAGCGTCCGAAACGTCCGTTCCGTTGCCCGAGATCGTGTTCTCGTATCCGCTCACCAGCGACGCCCCGTCGATGAGCACGCCGTAGCCCAGGTTGTCCGTGATCGAATTCTGACGGATCGAGGCCACCGAGGTCTCGAGATGCAGGCCGTCGGAGGCATTGTCGGTGACGTCCGTCAGGACGAGCGATAGGACGGACTGATTCACGAGCCGCAGACCGTCGCCGCCGTTGCCGGCGATCGTCGCGCCTCGAATCGATGCCGAGGACGTATCGATGGAGAGCCCATGTCCGGTGTTCCCCGAGATCGTGGCATCCAAGATGAGGACGGCGGCGCGATCTGCGATCTCGACGCCGGAAGCTAGGTTGTCGGAGACTGAGGTCCCGTCAAGCAGCGCAGCCACTGATCGGGTCAGAGACAGACCGCCGAGCGTGTTGCCCGAGAACGTCGAACGAAGGGTCATGAATGCTGACTCGTTCACGGCCTCGATCGCCCAGCCCAGGTTATTCTTGATCGAGCTGTCCGTGATCGACGCCGGAGAGTTGTTCAGCACGACGCCGCTCTTCGGATGCTCCACGATGCTCGAGTCGAGCACAGTCAGCGTGGCGTTCTCGGTCATGACGGCCACGTCGCCGTTGGCCCGCAGGATTGCTCCGTCGGAGATGACGGCCGAACTCGTCTTGAGATCGAGCGCGTACTTCGCGTTGTCCGCAATCGTGCTGGCGGACACCGTGATCTGGGAGTCGGACGCCGTCACCCCGGTCCCGTCGTTGTCGGTGAGGACGCTTCCCACCCACTCGAGAGACGATCCGTCCAGGACGATTCCGTCCGTCGGATGCCTCTGGATGGTGACATCGTTGCACGAGATCGTCGATGTCGTCGCCCGAATCGCGGAGCCCTTGTTGTCTTCGATCTGAGAACTGCGCAGCTCGGCGCGCGAGTCGACGAGGACGAGCACATCCGTCGGGTGCCCACTCATTGTGGTTCCCGAGATCGACAAGGTTCCTTTCGTCGCGGAGACGGCGCTCGCCCCATTGTCTGTGACTTCGCAATCCTGGAGATCGACCGCGCTGGTATCGATGACGATCGCATCATCCGGATGATCCGTCACCGTGCTTCCGATGAGCGTGACGCGCGAGCGGTCGTCGGCGACTACAGCGGAGGCGCCGTTGTCAGTGAGGATGCTCGTGGTGGCGGTCACGGAGCTCGAATCCGAGCGGAGGGCGTTCTCGCCGTTGCCCGAAAGCGTGCAGCCCTGGATCGTCACCTTGCTGTCCTGCGCATCGACCCCGTCACCGCCGTTCTCGTCGAGCGTCGAATCGACCACCTTGCCCGACGCGCCCACCAGGTGCAGAGCATCGTCCGGTTGGTCGGTTACGCGCGAAGCTTGGGAGAGGTTCACGATCCCTCCCAGCGCCAGAACGCCGTGGGTTCCATTCGATCGAATCTGACTTGCGACGATGTCGACGGCCCCGTCTTCGAGCTTGATGCCGCCGTCGCGGTTGTTGGTGACCGTCGACGTGGTCAAGGAGCAGGTTGCCCCGTCCGCACCGTAGATTCCGTAGCTCCCGTTGTCGGTAACGTCGCAGTCGGAGATCTCAGCCGCCGTTCCGCTCAGCGCGACACCGAACGTCCGGTGGCCCGAGAACACCGACTCGGTCGCCGTCAGGTTGCCATCGAAGCCTAGGATACCGTCAAGGCCATTGTCGGTAACGTCCGTACCAGCCAGCTCGACCGAGCTGGCATGAATCTCGATTCCCTCGGTGCCGTTTCCGGAGACCGTGCTGCCTTTGAGTTTGACCTCCGAGTTCACTTCGGCGTAGATGCCTCGCTCGCCATTGTCGGTCACCTCGACCAACTCCAAGTCCGCCTTGGAATCGGACAACCGTAGACCGTCGCTGTCGTGTCCGGTGATATCGGAATTGGTCGCGACCAAGGTCGTCAGTGATGCATCGATCCCGTGCGGATCGTTGTCGCGGATCGTGCTCCCCTTCAGTTCCATGAATGAATTCGTGAGCACGACGCCGGAGGCTGCATTGCCCGAGATCTCACTGGCGTCGACGATCCGGACGACCGAATTGGAACCGACGATCGCTTCCTTTTCATTGTGTTCGATCGTGGTCGAGCGAACGTCGATTGATGAATCCGCCAGCGCAACTCCTGCCTCCGGGTGCCCGGAGATCGAGGTATCAAGCAAGGTGATTCGCGATCGTTCGGTCGCGGAGATCCCGGCGGCTGCATTGTCGGAGATCTCACCCCCCTCGAAGCTGAGCTGCGAGAACGACAGCGTCATCCCATCCGCAGCGTTCCCCGAGACGATACTGTCCGAGAGATTCACCCCCGTGGAGTCGCCGGAGATACCACTTCCACCGTTTCCCGAGATGATGACGCCGGATCCGCCGACCGAAGCGTTCGCGAGCCGCATGCCGTGCGAGCCGCTTCCGCGGATCGTTCCGCCGTCGAAGGAAACGACAGAGTGTGCGCCGGACAAGCCGATCGTCGCGCTGTCGAGGATACTCGTGTTCTCGAGGTTGGCAGCGGAATTCGCCAAGTCGATGCCGTCGACGCCTTGGTCGGTGAATGTGCAGTCGATCATCGATGCCGTCGAATCCCGGGCATCCACCCCGGTCTCGCCGTTTGCGTCGAACGTGCAATCCAGCAGGTCGGCAGTCGAGTTCACGAGGTTGACGCCGTGAACGGCGTT
>CAZXQL010000100.1:2370-7691 GCA_964643395.1 uncultured Thermotogae bacterium | reverse complement strand
ACAAGCGAACTTTCACGCTGATGATGGGGGATCTCTCCAACTTCAAGCAGGTCAACGACCGGCTCGGGCACCAAGAAGGGGACCGTGTGCTGGCCGGGATTGCCGGCATCATCCAGTCCTCGCTCCGAGAGAGCGACTGGGTCGTCCGATACGGGGGAGACGAGTTTCTGCTCGTTCTGCCCGAGACCGGGTCGTCCCTCGATCGCCTTGTCACTCGCTTGACACGAGGCGTCGAGGAGTGGAGCGCCGCTCACTGCAACGGAGTCCGAGTCGGCATCGACTTCGGGTGGGCGACATGGTCACCGGAGGACGACAAGAAGATCTCCGATCTCATCCGGTGCGCCGATGAGATGCTCTACAGGAACAAAGCCCAACGTACAGACCGTCAGAACAGATCCGTTTCGGCCTCCGCGGACTCGGGCGGTTCCGACACGCGGTAGAGACAATCGGAGGGTCCGATGTCGCACCACCGGCATTCCGCCCATGCCGGAGCCTTGGGAAGCGGCTTCTCTCCACCCACCTTGCGCACCAGCTCCACGAATCGCTTGCGGAATCCCTCATCCAGTCCGGAAGACGGAATGTCCGCAGCGTTCGTCTTGTAGACGACGCGTCCGGACAGGGTCAGACTCTCGCACCGTGGATCTCGGATCGGGAAGAGCAACATGTAGGAGAGCACCTGCAGCTGATCCGAGGTTCGCGGGCGACCGGTCTTGCAGTCCTCGATCACTCCGATATCGTCCTTGACAGCGAAGATGTCCGGCTTGCCCGAGACGACAATGCCGGTTTGCCCGATTCGCTTGAACGCGTTCTCATCCTCGATGGCCACGGAGTATCCTTCGTCGAGAAGCTGCTCCCTCCGCGCATTGACGAGTTCGCGATGCTCGATCGTCCAGGCTGCGACGTCAAAATCCGCCGGCAGCTTTTCGTAGTCCTTGTTGTGTGCCCGGAACCATGCCGACCACTCGCAGGCGGACTCGCCCGCCAGAAGCTTCGTCAGCCACGTCACCCAGATGTACGGTTGCGTCCTCAGGATCGGCATTGCACTCTCCTTCTTTGGTTGCGGAAGAAAGGCTATGATGCGTCGTCGGCGACGTCAAGGAAGCTGCTGCAGGCATCGACCCGCGCGATAAGGAAAGCTAGCGGCGAAAGGAGCTGTTCATGCGAATCCTCTACGTCTTCCCTCATCCCGATGACGAGTCGTTCGGTCCGGCGCGTGCCATTGCGGCGCAAACTCGCAACGGGCACGATGTGTCGCTGCTGACCCTGACCCGGGGAGGGGCGACGCGTGAGAGGCACAAGCTGGGGCTCTCCATTCAGGAGATGGGAGCCGTTCGCGCACGGGAGATGGAGGACGTCGCTCGCGTGCTCGGGCTATCCGACTTGACCGTGCTCGACTTCCCGGATAGCGGACTCAAGGAGCTGGATCCACGAGACCTAGAAACGGCGATTCGCCAACATATCGAAGCAACGCGGCCTGACATTCTCGTTACGTATCCGGTTCACGGGATCAGCGGATTCCACGATCATCTGGTCACGCACGCGGTCGTGAAGCGAGCCTACGCCCAACTCGCCGAGTCGGGCGAGTGTCCGGTGCGGCGCCTTGCCTTCGTGACGCTGACGGAGGAACAAGCTCAGGCTGCGTCCGGTCAGCATTCGCTGTCCGGCTCCTCTTCCGACGAGATCGATTGCCTGATGACGGTTGAGGAAACCGACATGCAGACGTTTCGCGATGCGTTGGATGCTTATGTGACGTATCGGGACATGATCCGCAAGACGCGGATCAAGGAGTCATTGGATCGAGTGGTGGCCTTCGAGTTCTTCCAAGAGTCCTGCGATCCGCTCGTGGAGTCCCTCGAAGCCGGGCTCTGAGTCGATGCAGCGAGACGTCGGTAGATTGAGCCCTGCTTACGATCTCTTCCGCGCCGCACCTACGATGGCAGGCTAGACGGCTTCGACCTCGGTGACGCCGTCGACTTTCTCCATGAGCAGTCGCTCGATGCCGTTCTTGATCGTCATCTGCGACATCGGGCATCCCTGGCATGCGCCCTGAAGGCGCACGCGGACGACGCCGTCTTCAGTGACTTCCACCAACTCGACATCGCCGCCGTCCGCTTGCAGCATGGGACGGATCTCGTCGAGGGCTTGTTGAACTTCCAATCTCATGATGCCTCCATTGAGTGAGTTCTCGTTCGTCAATGCGCTAAGCATATCGCGTCGAGAGCTCGGTGTCCCATCGCAGCTGAAGGGGCAATCCGCGAATCCCTTTCCCCGTGTGATTCCGGTATGATGTCCACATGGCGACGGACGGGGGGGCGAGAGCCAGGTGGAGGTCGCGGCATTCCGGGATCCGGTGGGTTCTCCGAGGGCTGATTCGGGCGCTATTTGCGCTCTTGACACGATTCACCGTCGAAGGCAGGGAGAACATTCCCAATTCGGGTCCGATGATCGTCGCCGCCAATCACTTCCATTTCGTCGACCCGCTGGCCGTCATTCGCGCCATGCCATGGCCGCTGGATTTCGTTGGTGGCTTTCACATGCCATTTGCTCCCGTCATCGTCCGGTGGATCCCTCGGCTCTGGGGGCTGTATCGCGTTCGCCGATCCGGATCCTCCCGGGGGGCCTTGCGTCAGGCGGAAGAGACGCTGAAGGCTGGCGGAATCCTCGGCATCTTTCCGGAGGGAGGAAGCTGGGCCGATGTCCTCAAGCCGCCGCGGCCGGGGACCGCGTTCTTGGCGACCCGCACGCAGGCGCGGATCCTTCCCGTCGGGCTGGATGGATTGACCGACATTTTCCCCAGCTTGCGTAGATTCCGGCGGGCACGGATCACTGTGCGGATCGGCAAACCGATCGGTCCGTTCGCTGCACAGACTGGAGGTCGTGCGGGGAGGGAAGAGCTCGACGCGGTCGGATACGCCGTTCTTCGGGCAATCGCCGAGCTCATCCCTCCGGAGAGACACGGCGTGTATTCCGACGATCCAGAGCTTCGTCGTGCGGCGGAGGCCCTCAAGTACCCCTGGGAAGTGGAACGCCGTCCCCGATGAGGACGAGGCGCGTAAGTCATCGAGTATCGAAAGGAGCATCATGACATCCGGAACTGCGTCGCCCAGCAAGAAGAAACAACGCAGAGCTTGGTATTTGTACGACTTCGGCAACTCGGCATACGCCGCCGTCGTGCTTCTCGCCGTGTACGCGAAGTACTTCAAGGATGTCGTCGTCAACGATCCGGCGGGAGCTGCCGGAACGCAGTACTGGAGTTGGGCGCTGGGCATCGCCATGCTCGTCGTAGCTGTGCTTTCTCCGATCCTCGGTGCTCTCGCCGACTACTCCGGAAGCAAGAAGCGATTCTTGTTCGTCTACACGGCCTTGAGTTGTCTGTTCACGGCGTCGCTCTTCTTTGTCACGAAGAACGCCATCGTGGCAGGCATGGCGCTGTTTATCCTGGCCGAAATCGGATACCGAGGGGCGCAAGTGTTCTACAACTCGCTGCTCCCGGACATTGCTGAAGAAGGCGAGATCGGCCGCGTTTCCGGAAACGGTTGGGCTATCGGATCCGCGGGAGGCGTCCTCTGCCTCGTTCTCGCCCTAGCCATGATCATGCTGTTGGGTGGAGACAACTCCGCTCGCCAGACGCTCATGACCCGTTTGACGTTCGTGTTGACAGCCGTGTACTTCGCGGTGTTTGCCATTCCCATCTTCACGCGCGTCCAAGAGCGGCCTGCCCTGGGGAAGCTTCCCAGCGGTTCAGCGTTGCTCAAGCTTCCCTTCCAACGAATTGCTGAAACCGTCCGCGCGGTGAGGTCCTACAGGGAGTTCGGGAAGTTCATGCTCGCCTTTCTCGTGTACAACGATGGAATCTTGATGATGCTCGGGTTTGCTGCCATTCTGGGAACGGTTCTGTTCGGCATGGGAACGGAGCAGATGATCGTCTTCATGATTCTCGTCCAGATCGCAAGCATTCCGGGCGCGTACGTAATGGGGTGGGTGACCGATCGCCTTGGCGCGCGGCCGTCTCTCTTGCTCTCGTTGGCCGGCATGCTGGTGGCCGTCGTGTGGCTCTACTTCACGAAGAGCACGCTCGCCTTCTACGTGATCGGACTGATTGCCGGATTCTCGTTGACCGGTGCACAATCCGTGAGCCGCGCCTTCGTGAGCATCCTAGCTCCGCAGGGAAGGACGGCCGAGTTTTACGGGTTCTTCGCTGTCGCCGGGCGTACGTCATCGTTCATCGGTCCGCTCGTGTTCGGAATCGTGGCTCATCGGATGACGCTCTGGTACCAAGCGCGCAACTTGGTCGACACGGTCGCCGAACAGCAAGGACACCGTGTGGCCATCCTATCCATCGGCGCGTTCCTACTGGTCGGGGCTCTCCTTCTTCTGCTGGTGAACGAACGAGCAGCAAGAAGAACACCCGAGGGGAACTCTGCGTCGCACTGAGACGCTGCGCTACACCTAGTTCGCCCCTGCCAGCACCAGATACTGCTGGTACGCCCGCTCCATCTTGGAGGGGAACAGGAAATCGACGACAGCCATACCGTAGCTCACGATGGCCGAGTAGACGTAGTCATACGGAGTCACGTAGCTGTAAGGGAAGAGCAAGGAGGCCGTACCCGCCGCGATATTGACGATGCCGGAGATGTACCGCGACAGCCGTGCCTTGGCCGCCATGTCCTCTAGCGCCATTGCAGAATCGACTTCTGAATCGCAATGCCTCGCACATGCGATCTCCGCTTCCGATGGAACGACCAGCGTAACGACACCTGGAAGAGCCACCAGTCCGCCCGCGATGGCAGCGTACGTTCCCCATCCCATGTCGCTGAGCAGGAAGTAGCCGCCGACTCCGATGGCTATGCCGGCGCCGATCGTCGTCAATCCGGAGATCACCCGCTCCGATCGTGCCGAGTCGGCCAGGCTTCCCAGAATATCTTGCGCGGGACCGGCCCACACGCTGCTTGCCGCCACCAGAACTACCACAACCAACACCAACCCCGTCTTCATCCTCCGCCTCCTTTGGCTCCTCATCTTGCACAAGCTACGCCGACAACGCACGCCGGAGCATCGCCAACTGCCCGAGATGGTACGCATTGTGATCGGCCACCAGAAGGATCTCCCTGAGATACGTCTGCCCCGAGCCGTGTGGAATCTTCTCAAACAGCGGCGTTGCCGGGTTGCGCGCTAAATCCTTGACACGCTCCAGCTCGCCCAGGAACGTCTGAACCGACGCATGCCATGCCGCGTCATCTTGCGGCTCGGCAGCCTTGGGCCAGTGTTCGTCCGGCCAAGGCGGCGTGATGTGGGCGGGGTCGACGGTGAATTCCAGGATG
>CAZXQL010000100.1:0-2360 GCA_964643395.1 uncultured Thermotogae bacterium | reverse complement strand
ATGTCCCACTGGGCGATCCGCAGATGCTCCAGGAGTTCCCATCCGGTGTGACGGATCCCGTCGACCTTGACGTCCGCCATCTCGACCGGAAACCCGGTAATGATGTCCTGTACGGGCGTGTACGCTTGCCCGCCTTCTAGTTGAGCGATCAGTTGATCTCGCAAGACGTCTTCATTCACAGAAACTCCTCTCTCGATACGGGCCACGCCGTCCGCTCGCACGGCAGCATCGGTGTTCCGACGCTTCCGGATCGCGCTCCGACTCACCGAGCTACTTCCTACACGCAACCAAGGGTGAAACGCAACTGCGTCGCCGGGGAAGCGTCTTCCGGGACGCGGACGGTCAGTGAGCGCGCGACCTGCGCATTCATGCTGGCTGTTTGGCCTCATTCGATGAATCTGCGATCATGGCGATGACGTTCTCGTATCCGGGCCGATCGCCCGATGCCGAATTATCCGTTCATGAGCGGTTCCAAAAGGGGGCAGAATGATTCAACACCGCACGATCCATCATCGTAGGACGCAGGTGCTCGCAGTGATGGCGGGCCTGCTCTTCGTTTCCTTTGCTGCAGTCGCCGCGCCCATCGCGTTCGAGTCCGAGTGGGTTGTGGATGAAGGCCCTTGTGTTGTCGCGGGCGACGTGCCGGTTTGCGAGAGTTCTTCGTCCTTCCAGGAGTCGACAGCCAGCGGAGGCATCCACCTGCTCGTTAATCAGGACAGTCCTCTGTTCGGGAAGACCTCGAGTGCAGAGAAACAGATCCGATTCGAGCGGCCTTTCTCTGCGGATGAGCCGATCAAGGTCGCGTTGTTCGCCGAGCTGACCGGAACGCTGAGAATCGGGGGAGGTCAAGGAGAGGTCGTCGTCCACGCCGCCGCAGTCGTGGTCGATGCTGTGACGTACGTCCCCGTGGCTGGGATGCAGATTGATTCATCGACGGTGCCCGGCCGATTCGACCACACGATCGTTCTGTCGGGGGTGACGGATGTGAAGGATTCCGGCGTTCAGGTTGCCACGCTGCCTGCCGGCGAGTACATCGTCGTCGGATCGATCGAGGCGACGACCGAGATGTCCAGAGGCTGGTGGAATCGCGAGGCCGAGGCCGACGTGATGCTGAGCATCGAGTTTCTCACCGGAACGGATGGATCGACAGGCCCCGAGGTCGATGCCGCGGCGCTCGATCAGACGGACTTCGTCGTGGCGCCCCTCGGCGAGGCAGGAACGAGCTATGAGAATCTGCAGCCCGGCACGCGAGGCGGCACATTCTATGCGGCCGCAATCAGCGAACCCAAGGGATGGAACGCCGTGACATCCCACGAGAACAGCACCACGCAATACACCAGTATCATGATGCGTGGGCTCGTCGACATCGATCCGAACACGGCGGCCGTTGTCCCGGAACTGGCCCGATCGTGGGACCTGTCGGACGACGGGTTGGAGATCGTGTTCCACCTGCGGCATGGACTGCAATGGTCCGACGGCGAACCGTTCACGGCCGACGACGTCCTCTTCACGTTTGAGGACCTGTACTACAACCCCGATGTCGACACGGACACCCGCGACATCCTTCTTCTTCCGGACGGCACGTATCCCGCGTTTGAGAAGATCGACGATTACACGATTCGCGTCACACTGTCCGTCCCGTTCCGTCCGATCCTCAACGCACTCGGGTCGAGCATCATGCCAAAGCACGTGTTGGCCGACAGCGTGCACAAGCTCAATCCGGACGTTCCAGCCGGAACCTACAACTCGACGTGGACGCTCGACACCGACCCCTCCCAGTTGGTGGGCATGGGGCCGTTCATCGTCGAGAACTACTTCCCCGGGCAAGGCGTCACGATGCGGCGTAACCCCTACTACTATCATGTCGACCCGAACGGCGTGCAGCTTCCATACTTGGATCGCTACGTGATCCTGACGGTCGAGAACCAAGATGTCTCGCTCCTGAAGTTCCGCAATCAGGAACTCGATGCCTTTGCAGCCCGAGCCGAAGACCTCCCCCTGCTCAAACAGGAAGCTGAATCGAAGGACTTCACAGTGCTCATAAGCCCGGACGTTCCCGTCTACGGAACCTCATGGATTGGTTTCAATCAGGACTACGGCCTCGCCGAGGGCATTGACGAGAACCTGCGTACGCTGTTCCGCGATCTGCGGTTCCGAGAGGCTGTCGCCCACTCAATCGACAAGGAGACGATCATCCAGAACGTCTACAGCGGGCTGGCCGTGCCGCAGTGGAGTCCTGTCAGCTACCTGTCCCCGTTCTACGCGGGCCGTTCGACGTACGGAGGCCCGGTGACCGAGGAGGATGCCGTCGTCTACGAGTACGATCCGGAGAAGACGAAGAGCCTGCTCGACGACATCGG
>CAZXQL010000099.1:0-7691 GCA_964643395.1 uncultured Thermotogae bacterium | reverse complement strand
TTCCGAAGCGATGGGGTTCCATACGCAGGGGTATCTCGAGTGCCTTCGCTTGGCGGGAGACGGGACGTGGACGCCGAATCTGTTCGCACACGGTCTGGGTAGCTCGGACAATCCGGTGTTCCCGGGCGTCTACGACTGGGCGATGCTCGTTGCCGGAGGATCGATTCTCTGCGCTGAGCAGGTGATGACCGGACAAGCGCGACGTGCCTTCAACTTATCAGGGGGACTGCATCACGCCATGCCGTCCCGAGCGTCCGGTTTCTGTCACGTCAACGACGCGGTACTCGCAATCCAGGCTCTCACCGGAGCGGGCAAACGGGTTGCGTATGTGGACATTGACGCTCATCACGGCGACGGCGTAGAATACGCTTTCTACGGGCGTTCCGACGTCCTGACGATCTCCGTTCACCAAACGGGAAGGACGATCTTCCCGGGGACGGGATTTGCTTACGATGTCGGAGACCGGGAGGGCGCTGGATTTGCGCTCAATGTCCCGCTTCTACCCGGCGCAGGGGATGACGCCTACGATCGCGTGTTCCAGCGTCTCGTCCTCCCCCGGGTGCGTGCGTTCGAGCCCGATGTGCTTGTGACGCAGTTGGGGGCGGATGCAGTCGTCGGAGACGTCGTGGCCAACCTACGGCTCTCGCTCCGCGGATTCGAGCGATGTCTGGAGCAGTACCGATCGCTGGATCTTGCGTGGGTCGCACTGGGCGGAGGAGGATACGATGTCGCCAACGTCGTTCGGGCTTGGACGATCGCTTGGGCCACGATGATGGACCGCAGCGTTGCGGACGAGATCCCTGCGGCATGGCTCACCGAAGCGGCTCCCTATGACGTGGCGGTCTCGAGATTGAGAGGCCCGAATGGGTTCACGACTTCGCCGGATCCCGTCCTAAAAGAGCTGGAGAAGACGTTGGCGTACCTGGATGAGCATGCGCGACCTGGGATGGAGTCTTGAGGATGGAGTGTGCGCGTGAGTGACGAGAGAGAATCCAACAGAAGGGCTAAGAAGTCCGATGTGCAGCAGGCGAAGTTGCGCCCGACGGTGCAAACCCGACTTCCCGACGGGCGTGTGTTCGAGTTCCCACGTGGCGCCCCGTTGGTCGATGTCTTTCGCGTCGCCTTCGATCCCGACGTTCAACCGCTGGCGGCGATGGTAAACGGCGAACTTTGGGAGTCGTCACGACCCGTGGAATGGGACGTCGATGTCGCCCCCGTCTTCCTCTCAGACTCCGACGGTTCCCGCATCTATGCACGGAGCTTGTCGTTCCTGTTGGTGATTACGGTTCGTGAGCTGTTCCCGGACGTGAAGGTCAACATCGACTACTCGGTTCCACATGGCGGCTACGTCTGCCACGTCTCCGGTCGGGATCCGTTCGACAACGATGAACTGAAGCGGATCAAGAATCGCATGAAGGAGATCGTTGCCGCTGACCTCCCCATCCATCGCAAGCGCGTGACGCTTGATGAAGCGCGGGCCGTATTCCGTAAGCAAGGCGACCTGGACAAGGAACAGCTCGTTGAGTGGCTGCATCAGGATCACTACCACCTCTATGAAGTTGACGGCATGCCTGACTACTTCCACGGCTACATGGCCGCATCGACCGGCGTGCTGAAGACGTTCGGCCTCGAACCGTGCGAAGGGGGATTCGTTCTTCGCTTCCCGCGTCGCGAGGACCCGCACAAGCTCGTGCCCAACGTCAAGTTCAGAATGCTCCGCCGTGTCTTTGATGAGTACGGGGAATGGCTGCGTCTGATCGGAGTCCGTGACGTCGGCTCGCTGAACTGCGCGATTCAGTCCAAGCGCATCGACCAGATCATTCTCATCTCGGAAGCTCTGCACGAGAAGCGCATCGCAGAGATTGCGACCTGGGTCAAGCAGAGACACGCGGACGGTGTCCGGCTCGTCTTCGTGGCCGGGCCCTCATCGTCCGGCAAGACGACGTTCGCGAAGCGTCTCGCCATCCAGTTGATGGCATCGGGATTGCGGCCGTATCCGCTCGGGATGGACGAGTACTTCAAGCCGCGCGCGATCATGATCGAGGAGTACGGCAACGACATCGACCTGGACGCTCCCAGTGCGCTGGACATCCCTCTCCTTCAGAAGCATCTCCATCAGTTGGTGAACGGTGAATCGGTGGAACTCCCGCATTTCGACTTCCTCACCGGAGAGCGCAAAGCAGGGAGCACGATCCAGATGGCTCCGGATCAGATCCTGCTGGTGGAAGGAATCCACGGGCTGAATCCGCAGATCCTACAAGGTGCGCCGACTGGGGCGATCGTGCGGATCTTTGTTTCCGCGCTGACCCAGCTGAATGTCGACTCGCACAACCGTGTCTCGACGACGGACACACGCCTGATTCGGCGCGTCGTCCGAGATGCCGTGTTCCGTGGGTATCCCGCCGAAGACACGCTCAAGCTGTGGGATAACGTCCGGCGCGGTGAGAAGACCTACATCTTCCCATACCAGGAAGAGGCGGACGTGATGTTCAACTCCGCGTTGAGCTACGAACTGGCCGTTCTCAAGCCGTTTGTCGAACCGTATCTGCTGCAGATTCAGGATCCGGCGATGCGTGTGGAGGCTCATCGCTTGCTGTCGCTTCTGCGCTGGTTCGAGCCGTTGGCGTGCGAGAACATCCCCTCCAATTCCATCCTGCGCGAATTCGTCGGGGGATCGATCCTGCGAGACTTCGTGGTGTCGCCGCTGAACGGCCAAGGGTCCGAACCTCCTCCGGCACGATGAGGAAAGGGAGTGACGCAGTTCGATGAACACAAGCCAGCTGATGGGTCTGGCCCTCGAGATGGCGGGATTGGACGGGATTCCGGGGGACAGCGCGATCTACCATCCCGGTGACGGCATCCGCACACTGATGATGGGAATCGACATCAAGGCGCCCGAACTGAAGATTGCGGCGGACATGGGCCTCGATGCCGCGATCAGTCACCATCCGACCGGCGGCCGAGCTCGGTTGGATTTCTACAAGGTGCTCTACCGACATGTCGATCAAATGGCATCGGCCGGAGTCCCGGAGGCCGTTGCGCGGGACATCGTGGACAAGATGGCTGAGGACCATCGGGTGACTGCGGCCATGTCCAACTACGACCACGAGCCATCCGTGGCGCGTCTACTCGACCTGCCGTACATGAATATCCATACCCCGCTGGACGAGATCGGACGGCGTCGGCTGCAAGCGGCTGCGGACGAGTTGGCGGATGACGCCAGCGTATCCGACTTGATCGAGCATCTGAATGACTCGTTCGGCGAGTTCCAGCATGCCGCGACGACGATCGAGTTGCGCGCCGGACGGCCGGACAACGCCATCGGCAAGATGGTCATGTCGCACGGGGCAGGAACCAACGGCGGCTACCCGATCGCCAAGGCCTACTTCGATCACGGCATCGACACGGTGATCTACATCCACTGCCGGCCGGCCGACTCCAAGCGGCTGATCGAGGAGTACGGGGAGTCCAAGAATCTGATCGTCACGGGGCACATCGTCTCCGACTCGATCGGCATCAACCCGTACGTCAGTCGGCTGCGGGAGCAGGGCCTCGATGTGATCACGCTGAGCGGAATCGTCCCGGCATGACGAAGCGAAGCGGGCTCACAGTGGCGACATTCAACGTCAATTCCGTTCGATCGCGCCTCCACATCCTGATCCCGTGGCTGGCTCGCGTGGAGCCCGACATCGTGTGCCTCCAAGAGACGAAGGTCCAGGACGCGGACTTCCCCGCGCAGATTCTGAACGATGCCGGATACCACGCCGTCTTCCGAGGAGAGAAATCGTACAACGGCGTGGCCATTCTGTCGAAGAGCGAGCTGTCCTCGATCGTCCATGGATTCGATGACGACGGCCCCTCCGACGCCTCCCGGTTGCTGGCCGCGCAGATTGACGGGATCCACGTCGTCAATACGTACGTGCCGCAAGGACGGGATGTGGGCCACGAGATGTACAGATACAAGCTGCAGTGGTTCGATCGGCTGCGCACCTTCTTCGAGACCTGTTTCTCGCCGTCCGAGCCGGTTCTCTGGGTCGGCGACATCAACGTCGCACCGACCGACATCGACATTCACGATCCCAAACGACTGCTGGGACACGTGTGCTTCAATCCGGACGTGAGCAATGCACTCAAGCGCGTGACCGATTGGGGATTCATCGATGTCTTTCGAAAGCACGTGCCGGGCGGGGGCCAGTACACGTACTACGACTATCGCGCTCGAAACGCCGTCTCCGAGGGCAAGGGCTGGCGTATCGATCACATCCAGGCCACGAAGCCTCTGGCCGATCGGTCGCTCGATTCGTGGATCGACCTGGAGCCTCGATTGGCGGAACGGCCTTCCGATCACACGCCTCTACTGGCGGAATTCTCCGCGTAGCTGAGTCCGTGTCTCCATGCACAGCCCCCATTGTCCCTTGACATCCTGGCATTCTTGCCTACACTGGCATCCATGAACCAGAGAAAGGGTTTCGAGAAGATTCTGAGAACGGCGTCCTCGGCAACCCTTTCCACGACGACATAGACGGATCTCGCACGGCTGCCTGAATCAGCTGAGCGTGATCCGAGACGACGACTGCGGAATTCCGCGGTCGTTTTGCTTTGCAAAGGAGGTGTGGAATGGCAGGCATGGAAGGACGAATTCTTGTCACGGGGGCCGTCGGACAGATCGGATCCGAACTGACGATGGCGCTGCGAGAGCGCCACGGCGGATCGAACGTCGTGGCGGCAGGTCACATCAAGGAGCCGTCGGAGACGCTTCGCGACAGCGGTCCGTTCGTGAGAATCGATGTTCGGGATCGCGCGGAGATCGAACAGGTCGTCGAGCGATACCAGATCGAGACGGCCTTTCACATGGCTGCCATCCTTTCGGCGGCGGGAGAAGACGATCCACGCATGGCTTGGGACGTCAACATGAACGGCCTGCTGAACGTCCTGGAGGTGGCACGACAGGGACGTCTGTCCCGCGTGTTCGTCCCCAGCTCGATGGCCGTGTACGGACCCGACGTGCCACGAGAACTGGCGCCTCAAGAGTCGGCGCTCAACCCGACCACGATGTACGGAATCACCAAGCTGGCCGGCGAAGCCCTCGTCAAGAACTACATCCAAAGCTACGGAATGGACATCCGCGGGCTTCGCTATCCCGGGATCATCTCCGCCGAAACTCCGCCCGGTGGTGGGACGACCGACTACGCGGTCGAGATCTTCTACGCAGCCTGGGCCTCCGGACACTACCAATGCTTCGTTCGCGAGGACACGGTCCTGCCGATGATGTACATGCCCGACTGCATCCGCGCGACGCTGGAGCTGATGGATGCTCCGGCCGACGCACTGTCGTATCCCGCCGGGTACAACGTTGAGGGCATGAGTTTCTCGGCCGGAGCGCTCGTCGACTCGATCCGCAGGTACCTGCCCGGCTTTTCGTGCTCGTACGTTCCGGACGGCAGGCAACGCATCGCTGATTCGTGGCCCCTCCGGCTCGACGACAGCGCGGCAAGGAGCGATTGGGATTGGTCGCCTCGGTTCGGACTCGAGGAGATGGTCGAGGATATGCTGGTTCGAGTGTGAGTTCTCGACAGCGGTTGGAGTCACGATGGGGGCGTGGCTCTCACGGAGCGGGTCGCCCCTGAGCGCCATGCCGGTTTCGCTTCGGATCTGTGCCTGCCTATACTGAATCGAGCCTCCTCGGAAGGGGCTTGCCGTGCGGACTGGCGGTCAACGCGCGGCCGGTGTACCCGACCGCGCAAGGGAGGGATGGATATGAGGCGCTATCTCCCTATCGTGTCGGTGATCTTGCTGCTTGGGTGGACGTTTGCATGGCCCGTCGCAGCTCAGATCGAGATCCCCGGATATGTCGTGAGCGACCTCCAGCTGATCAGTCAAGAAAGCAAAACGGATTGGACCTCGGAGTGGACGGGGCCGATCCAGGCGGCGACGATTCTGGCCTGGTTGGCCGACCACGGCTATCCGGCCCTGATTCGCGACTTCAACAACGATGGTGTCATCGATGAACTGGACACCATCGAGCTGGCCGATCTCCTCGGGAAGACGATGATGGGCACCCAGACGGAGCGTGGAACGACCGACGTGAGGCTCGTACTCGGTTTGGCGCGGTACGTCTCCCAGTTCTACCCCGACGAATTCGTTCTGAAGATCTACGATCCCAGCTTCCCCAACGAGCTGGCGGCCGAAGAAGGGATGACGTTCGATCCGAACCTCATCGACGGGATCGAGCTTTCCTTGAAGGAGGAACCGGCAATCGGATCGTACGAAACGGAGTTGGAAAGCGGGGAGGCCGTCATTCTCGGACTGGAAGAGGATCCGAACGAGAACAACACCTACCTGTCGGGCCGCTCGTACCTGTACGACCTGACGCCTGAGGGCTATACGCCGATCGATCTGACTTGGGCGGCTGAGGATCTCTTCGCCGTGGGACACCAAGGGAAGGTACTGGAGACCGTCGGCAAGATGGACGGGCGGTTCTACCTCGACTACCAGGGCGACTGGACGCTGGTCGAGTGCATGCTCGCGCTGTCGCCGGTGATCGAGCCAAACGGCACGAGCGAGCCCGGAGAATGTCCGGACGATGCGATTGCCTATGACTCCACGGTGACGCAGCTTGGCGACTACGGAAACGTGCGGGTCGAGGAGTGCGTCACACGGGAGGGTGACATCGATACGTACACGTACACAGTCACGAACATCGACTTCCTGTACAACGGGTGTGGGCTCTGCTTGTTTGCGATCCCCAACGATTCGGGGCTCGCGACGATCGGTCACGCGGAACCCGTTCCGTGGCTGTACAGCGAATACCCGATGGGGTGGGTGTGGCGACTGCCGCTCGGCAGCTGCGGCCTTCAACCCGGCAACTCGGCTGTGTTCTCCGTTTCCGTGGCGGCCCCCACGATCGACTCCCCTGTCCTTGGCGTGGTTGGAACGTGCCCCACGATCGATGTCGCCGGTGCGTATCACATGGCGGAGATCGTTCCGGTCCGGACGACCGGTCCGGCCAAGTCGGAAGAGGGATGTCCCGATTTGACCATTCGCTTCCTCGAACAGAGATGCCTTTGCGATCCGAACGAGGGGACATGCACGTTGGTCGCATCGATCGACGTCATCAACATCGGCACTGTGCCGGTGACCGATCCGTTCGACGTGGTGCTACGAAGCTTCGAGCACCCGGGAAATGACGTCGAAACGTACACGCCTCCTCCACAGTTCGCACCGGGTGATGTCTGGCCGGTGGTTCTGTCGTTGACGTTCCCGTTCGATGGAGAGCTATGCCCGACGTCGTACGAAGTGGTCGTCGATCCCGAACCTGCGCCGAATGGCGTCATCCGGGAATGCGACGAGGAGAACAACAGCTACCTTGGCGAAATCGAGTGCTACTGCGGTGGCGAACGCGGGGCCTGCTGTTTCCCGGATGGGACCTGTGCGGAGATGACGTCCGGGGAGTGTGCTCAGTCGGGTGGCGCCTTCTATCCCGGCGAAACCTGCGCAGAGATCCAGTGCATGCCACCCGAGCAGGTGTGTCCGGATCTGGTCGTAGAGATCACGAGCGTGATCTGTCGACGGGTTGGGGCAGCGGCTCCGTACTACGAGATCGTAGCCGACGGGGTTGTCACCAATATCGGCAATATGACGGTGACCCAGGACATCTGGGTCAAACTGGAGACCTCGTGTGGGGACGAGCA
>CAZXQL010000098.1:0-7784 GCA_964643395.1 uncultured Thermotogae bacterium | reverse complement strand
ATCGACCCCGTGATCAATGTCGGAAGCATGATGCCGAACAGGCTGACCAACGGGTTGAACGCGTTGCGAATTGCGTGCTTGGCGACGATTCGCAGTTCCGAGATGCCTTTGGCGCGAGCGGTCTGCAAGTACGGGAGCCGCAGGACATCCAGCATGTTGATCTTCATATATCGAATGACGGACGCAAACATCGGAGCCCCGACGATGATGAAGGCCGGCGTCAGATGGCTGATGTAGCTTGCAAACTTGGCGAACGACATTGGCTTGTTGGCCAAATCGAAATACACGACGCCCCACACCCCCGAGTTGACGATCAGCGGGTTGATGAAATGGTACATGATCCAGAAGAACATCGCCGCCACAACATATCCCGGGATCGAGATGCCCAAGTAGGAGATCCCCATGATCACGAAATCCGTGACCTTGCGGTGTCGAATGGCACACAAGACGCCTAATGGAACCCCGAAAAGCCACGCCAGGAACATCGAGCACCCGGTGATGATGAGCGTCCAGTGCAATCCTGACTGCGCCGAGAACAGGAACCGGCTCAACGAACCGCCGGAGAACGATGTGCCGAAATCGCCATGCAAAACGACCCCGGAGAGCCAAATCCAGAACTGGACGACGAACGGCTTGTCAATGCCCGCCTGGATTCGCAGCGCACTGTGGACAGCGTACGGGTCGAGCCCCATCAGGGCCGCGCCGACCATCGCTGGCGTGAAGTAGTCACCGGGATAGATGCTGACGAGACTGAACGAGATGAAGGCGACGGCTACGAAGACGGGAATGACGGCAAGGATTCGTTTGAGCAGGTAGCGAATCAACGAAGGCTCACCTCGTTTCCGGCATCATCTTACCGGCACCGCTCTCCATCGGCAAGATCCGTGTGATCATACTGTTTCGAATCAGACCGGTTTGATCCGCATGCAGCAGCGATCGGGTGTGAGTTCTTGCCCGGCTACGGACCCTGGAACCGAGCGGCCGACAATGCCCTCGAAGAACCGGCGACATCCCAGATATCGTGGATGTCGTTCTGCTCGAGACCCCACGGGTCGATTCCCAAGGCAAGGTACCCGCCGGACACGGCCGTCTCTGCAAACGCATAGACCTTGCCGGAGATCGTCCAGAGGCTGCGCTCGGGGTGCGCGTTGATGAAGCAGTCCGCGACGCGGACGAACACCGCCACGTGGTCGGCGACCTGATCCCCGTCCGTATCGACGGTCACCAAGAGAGCCCCGGCGGCATAGCCGAACGTACGCACGATGCTCGCGTACAGGATGGCCGAATCCTCGCAGTCCCCGACGCCGTCGACCAAGGTTTCCACGGGATATCGAGGATACTCAGTTCCGGCGGGATCGGACTGATAGGTGACGGACTTCTGGACGAAGGCCAGAGCGTTCTCGATCGTCGCTTGGTAGCTGTTGTTGATGAGAAGATCACTGCGCAACTCCAGCATCAAGGCGTCGTCATGCGGTTCGAGCACGAAATCGGAATAACCGTCCTGCCCCCACGCGGTGTGCGGCTGACCTTGGTAGTACGCGTAGAGCGACTGGGACACGTGCAGCGTCAGCGATCGGGTGCTCCCGCCGTACGACCACCGGAAACCGAGAGAGATCGAGTCGGACGGATCCGGCGCGGGAGTCGGATCCGGATCGGGGAGCGGACTGGGCTGGGCGTCTCCGACCGTGATCCAGCAGTCCGTGCTTCGACTCGCACCGCGATCGTCCGTGGCAGTCAGGATGACTCGGTACGAGCCCGCCGTCGCGTAGACGTGGCTAGCGGTTGAGCCTTCGGCCGTCGCGCCATCGCCGAACCGCCACTCCCGGGAGACGATCTCACCATCGGAGTCGACGGAGCCATCGGCGCTGCAATACAGCGTATCCCCCGGCTCCAGCGCCTTCGTCGACACATCAAGTTGCGGCTGAGGCGGTTGATTGTCATCGACGACCTGCAGCGTCTGCCGAGAGGTCCCGATCGCTTCCTCGTCGTCGACGACCGTGAGAACGACGGTGTGCGCGCCGGCTGTGCCGTACGAATGCTCGACAATCTCCCCATTGCCGTCGGTTCCATCGCCGAAGTCCCATTGGTAGGTCACGATCCGGCCATCGGTGTCGAAGCTCTCGCTTGCGTCGAACTGAACGGTCTCATCGGGCAACGGCGCGGACGGCGCCGCGGAGAACGCGGCGACCGGAGAGGCGTTCGGCCGGGAGACGACCACATTGAATGTCGTCGATCCGGATGCCCCGTCGTTGTCCGTGACGATCAAAGTGACGGTGTACTCCCCGGGCAGCGCATAGGAGTGAGTCGGCCGCATGGCGGCGGACGTAACGCCGTCTCCGAACGACCACTCGTAGGAGCGAACGACCCCGTCTTCGTCGTCCGAGCCCGTTCCATCGAACGAGACGAAGAGCGGAGGGGCGCCTTGGTTCGCATCCGCGACGATCCGAGCGGTCGGCGCACGATTCGGCGCGAAGAAGCACCCGCACAAGAGCACGGCAAGCGCTCCCGCCAGGAGAATGCTCCTGCCGTAGCGTGCGTACTTCGATAGGGACAATGCCCGCTTCTGAGTGTCGCGTCGTCTCATGTTCTCATTCTCTCAAGGTCGAGGCGAACGTGCAGTGGCAGACGGGCGAGAGGAGGGCGACGGACTTCGTCTTCGAATGTGACAGGTGCGCGCTTGGCGCCGAGGACGTTCGGGCTAGCCGCCGTCGCGTGCTTGCCGGAGGCAGTCGATCAGCCGGTCGACGAACGCATCGCTTCCCTGGACGAGCTGCCGGGACAACTCAGAGGTCACCGGGAGCCACCCGTACCGATAGCGGAGCCCTCGATCGCCGCCGCGTCCGGTCACCACGTGGGCGAATCGGTCAGCCAGTCCTTGCCCGCCTTGTGCACGGAAGAAATGCTGAACCTCGTCGTGCCATCGCGTCGTTCCCAACTCCGTCCATGTGAAATCGCCCGCGAGCCCGGTCTCCTCGAAGAATTCCCGGCGTGCGGCCTGAAGCAGCTTCTCACGGGCCTCAACCGCGCCCTTGGGAACCTCATAGCCTTCCTCGTCGTGGCTCTCGAAGGCCAAGAGTTCCCACGCATCATCGCGGGGGCGAACCAGATAGATGAATACCTTGTGCATGGCAGAACTCCCGTGGATCGACGAGGTTCCTACGAGCTTGGCTCTTGTCCGTCGGCCTCGGCAAACTGCAGGCTGTACAGCGCGGCGTACAAGCCGTCGTTTCGCAACAGCTGTTCGTGCGTTCCCTGCTCCAGGAGCTGGCCATGATGGAGAACGAGGATGTTGTCCGATTCGCGAATCGTCGACAATCGGTGTGCGATGACGATCGACGTCCTCCCTTCCATGATCTTGCGCAGCGAGTTCTGGATCAGATGCTCGGTGTGCGAATCGATACTCGCGGTGGCTTCGTCCAGCACGAGGATGTTCGGATCGAATGCGACGGCTCGAGCGAACGACAGCAACTGCCGCTCGCCGACAGACAAGGTCACGCCACGCTCCTTGACCTCGGTGTGATACCCGTCCGGAAGCGACTCGACGAAATCGGCATTCACGAAGCGTGCGGCTTCGGTTGCTTTGTCATCGGGAATGTCCGACCGAAGCCGGATGTTGTCCATGATGTCGCCGGAGAACATGAACACATCTTGGAGCACAACGGCCATCTGGGAGCGCAAGTACCCGAGGTCGTACTCCTCGATCGGCACGCCATCGACGAGGATCTGCCCCTTCTGGATCGGGTACATGCGAAGCAAGATACGGATGATCGTCGTCTTCCCCGACCCGGTTGGTCCCACGATGGCTACGTGCTGACCGGGATCGGCGGTGAACGAGACGCCCTTCAACACCCAGTCCTCTTCGTCGTAGGCGAACCAAACGTCCCGAAACTCGATCCGTGCGTGGAACGGCTCAACGATGGCGCCGGCGCCGGGGTGTTCTTGGGGCTCGTCAAGCAGCCGGAAGATGCGCTCCGAAGCCGCCATTGCCGCCTGCAAGACATTGTACCCTTCGGACAACCGCAGGACGGGTTCGAACAACATGCGAGCGTATTGGATGAACGCCGTCAGCGCACCGAGGGACAGACTCCCGCGGAGGACATTGAACCCCCCGTACCAGATGACCAGCGCGATCGCGAACGAACTCAAGAAACTCATCAACGGCCGGAATACGGCGAACGTCAGAAGCTGCCGCATATCTGCACCGTACTTCGCCTGGTTGATACCGTCGAACCGCTCGTTGGCTTTCCGCTCTTGGACGAACACCTGGATGATGCGCATCCCGGAGAGCGACTCCTGCAAGTAGGCGTTCAGGCGGGCGATCTGCTTCCGCACCTCGCGATAGGCGGCGCGCACTCGATTGCGGAACTGCCATGCCGAGACAACAATCACTGGGAACAGCGCCAGAATGGCCAACGCCAATCGCCACTCCAACTGGAACATGACGACCAGGATTCCCAAGACGAGGAACGCATCGCTGAACAGGTTGACCAGCATCGACGTGAACATCTCGTTGATCGCTTGGACATCGCTGGTGACGCGCGTCACCAGCCGGCCAACGGGTGCGTGATCGAAGAACCGAAGCGGCAACTTGAGCACGTGCCCGAAGATCTGCATCCGCATGTCGTACATCACGCGCTGGCCGGTGTACTGCAGCATGTAGAACTGCAGGACGCCGAATACGAACCGTGCAAACAGGATGAACGCGAACAGGACGGCCAACCGAACGAGACCCGAGACCGACGTGTGACGCAGCGCCTCGAGGTCGCCGGCCGGCAGGCTGTTCAAGTCGCTCTGCGATGCGATCCACCCTCCGGGAACGGCCGTGAAGGCATCGGGATAGCGCTGGGCATAGACGGCCTCACTCGATCCCTGCGCGACGAAGAGGTAATTGTCGACGGATAGCAATCCTCCCTCGTCCCATGCCCGACGAGTCTCAGGATCCACGTTCAGCGTCTCGACGAGATACGTGCCGTCCCCCAGATCGATCGGCGATCCCTCCGTGGGCGCCTGCGGGAGCCGGACAATCGAACGGGGCAGAGTCATGTAGTTGTCGATGGCAATCTTGCTAATGTAGGGAATGGCGAGCTGGATACCGGCCAACGCAAGCGTGAGGACGATGCAGACGGCGAACAACAATGTGTATGGCCGCAGGTAGCGAATGAGTCGCCCCATCAGCTGGGAGTCGAACGCTTTCCCGAGAACGTCGTCGCTCTGGAAGTGATCGATCATGACGGCTCCACCTGCCTTTCGGCCTGCTGGAGTCTCCAGATGCGCTTGTAGATTCCGTCTTGGGAGAGCAGTTCCTGGTGCGTTCCTTGTTCGACGATGCGCCCCTTGTCGAGGACGATCGTGCGATCCGCGTTCATGACCGCGGAGATGCGATGGGCAATGATGATGCTCGTGCGCTTGTGGAAGAACTCGCGCAGGGAGTTGAGGATGAACTCCTCGCGTTCTGCATCAACCGCGGACAGCGGATCATCGAACACGACGATCTGCGGGTCGAGCAGAAGGGCCCGGGCGATCGCCACCCGCTGTTTTTGGCCTCCGGAGAGCGAGATGCCCCGCTCCCCGACGGTGGTCTCGTATCCGTGCGGGAACTCGATGATCTCGTCATGGATCCCCGCCATGCGGGCGGCGGACTGAATTCGATCGATCTCGACATCCGGGTTCCCGAAAGCGATGTTCTCGGCGATGGTTGCCGAGAAGAGGAACGGGTCTTGCGGCACGAATCCGATCGACCCACGAAGCGCGTCAAGACCGATGTCGCGGATATCGGTGCCTCCGATGCAGATCGTACCGACCGGCGGATCGAAGATGCGGGGAATCAAATGGGCCAACGTGGACTTGCCCGAGCCGGTGAGGCCGACCACGCCCAACGTCGTTCCCTCTTCGATGGTCAGCTGAAGGTCGGACAGCGCCGGGACGTCGCTTCGTCCTTCGGCGGTGGAGTATGCGAACGTCAGATCACGGATCGAAATGTCCGTTCCCGTAAGGGATCTCGGCTTGATGGGGCCACGAATCCCGGGTTCCTCGGCGAACAACCGATTGATCCGTCCCAACGACGCCCGGCCCCGCTGCAGCAAATTGACGGCCATTCCGAGTGAGATCATCGGCCAGATCAACATGGAGAGATACTGCGTGAACGCGACGAAATCCCCGAGCGAAATGTCGGCCCGAATGACGCCGATTCCACCGATCCACAGGATGATGGCCAGCGTAGCTCCGGAGAGAAGCGCGATCATCGGCTGGAACAGCCCCGACACCCGTACGAGCGCCATGTTCTTCTCGAGGTAGTGACGGTTGGAATGGGCGAAGTCCTTCTCGGTGCCCTTCTCCTGCACGAACGATTTCAGAACGCGGATTCCAGCGATGTTCTCGCGAGCCTTCTCCATCAAGGCGGAATACGACGCCTGAAGGACCTCGAACCGGCGGTGAATGATCCGCCCGTACGCCAACATGAAGATGGTCAGGATCGGAAGCGGAAGGACGGCATAGAGGGTCAGCCTTGCGTCGATGGACAGCATGATGGCAATCGAGATGGGAATGGTGAACAACGGGTCGACGATCGTGAGGATTCCGAACCCGCACGCGCGTTGGACTGCGTCGATGTCGTTGGTCGAATGCGCCATCAGGTCGCCCGTCTTCTTCTCGTTGTAGAACGAGGCGGACATGCCGAGGAAGTGCCAATACAGCTTTTCACGGAGTTCTCGCTCGATCTGCCGGGAGGTTCCGATGAAGAAGTACCGCCAGAAGAAGCGGAACGCCATCACGATGATGGCTAGGCCGACGATGTAGAGGCCGTCGGTCATGAGGCCGCCCTCGCCCATCGTCAGATGATCGATGGCGGAACGGATCACCAGGGGAACCAAGATCGTCGCGCCATTGACGATCAACAGCGATACGAGCCCCGCGAGGACTCGTCCCTTGTATCGCCACACCCACGTCGACAGCCGGTCCATAGAAATGGCGATGATACTCGATCCGGAAAGTCGGAGAAAGGAGTTCTTGCGAAAAGAGAGATGGGAACTGCGGACGAACGATCGATTGGTCGTGAAGATGCCGACCGCTATAATCTACCAGCGATCCGATCCTATGCGAGGGGGCAACATGAGACGAGCTTGGGGTGCGGTTTTGTTTTGTCTATGGGTTATTCCCGCGGTGGCCGCGGGAAACTCTCTTCCCACGCTGCGATTCAGCCTGCCACCGGTTCTCGAGGCCCTGCCGATTGCATTCGCCGATACGTGGGGATTGTTCGAGGAGAGAGGAATCGATATCGACGTGATCGGGTTCTCCGACGTCGATGAACGCAGCGCCGCGCTCCAGACGGGGAATCTGGACGGCTTGATGTCGGACGTCACGCACGCGATCCTCGATGAATCGACGGGCATCGACCTCGTGATCACGGCGGCGGCGCACTCCGAACCTCAGACCGGCAGCCTCGCCTTGGCGCTGCTCTCCCCGGCTTCTTTTCGCATTGACAGCCTCCAGCAGCTTCTGTCTTCGCGTCAGCTGATCGGCGTTCTTCAGCGGAGCGACTACGAATACATGTTGGACCGTCTTGTCGACCAGACGCTCGACGGGAACGACCGGTCCGCCCACTACAGCCTGTTCACGGACATGCTCCAATTGGCGACGATGCTGGGGGCCCAATGGGTCGGGTCGGCGGTACTCCCCGAGCCGTATGTCTCGTACATCTCCACCTACGCGCCCCCCGGCGCGGAGCCGCTCAAGCTCGTCCTGCTTTCGGATTTCGACAACATCGAACAACCTCCCGCTCTGATCGT
>CAZXQL010000097.1:0-7810 GCA_964643395.1 uncultured Thermotogae bacterium | reverse complement strand
ACTTCCAGATCGGCCAGGATCTCCGCCAACTCGGAGCGCAAATTGGCCAACGCGTGTGTGAATCGCCCGCCCAATCGATCGACGGCGGCCTCCAGTCCGAGCGCCGTTCGGGCTTGCACAATGTCCAGCACCGCCTTGGCCTGGTCGAGAGAAATGCGGCCGTTCAGGTACGCGCGTCGCGTGAACTCCCCGCGTTCCGCCATGCGTGCGCCCGCAGACAGAACGGCATCAAGGACGGCCCGTGCGGCAACGACCCCGCCGTGGCAGTTGATCTCGACGGTGTCCTCCCGTGTATAAGTCTTCGGCGCGCGCATGACGGATACCAGGACCTCGTCGATCGTTCGTCCGTCGGTGTGGATTGTCCCGTAGTGGATGGTGTGCGTTTCGGCGTTGGCCAATCTCAGTCCCGAGGACGAGCGAAACAGGGAATCGGCGATCGCCACGGCCTCCGCTCCGGTCACTCGTACGATGCCGATGCCTCCTTCCCCGATCGGGGTGGACACCGCGGCAATCGTGTCGTCGATCATTGGGTGTCGTCGGGTTCGATCATCACCCGGCGCGCATCGCCGTCCCCGGTGCTGTACGTCCGAACACCCGGGAAGTTGGCTAGCGTGACGTGGATGGTTCGGCGTTCGTGCGACGGCATGGCGTTCAGACGCAGCCGTTTGTGCTCGCGGCGAACCTCCTCGGCCTTCGACAGGGCGAAGCGGATCAACTCGGCCCGGCGCTTCTTCACGGCGCCGTTGACGTCGATGATGATCTCGAGCTCTTTGCCCGTCTTGCGGCGCACGGCGCCACGGATCAAGTGCTCCAACGCGGTCAGCGCCGGGCGCTCCTCGGGCAGCGCGAACAGGTTCCCCTCGAGATTCACATAGATGCCGTCCTGAGCATCGTCTTCGACGACGAACGCGACATCTTCTTCGAGAATCTTGAGCAGCTCGCGCAGCAGGGCTTCGACTTCGCTATGCAGATTCTCCATCGCCGCTCTCCGACGTGCCGTCGATGTCAATGAAGTCGTCCGGGGTAGAGGCTGTTCCCCCTCCGGCTCGCGCCATTTCCCAGTTGACGAACGCCTGTTGCCCCACTTGTGCGGCCGTCGTCAGAAGGTAGTACAGCCACAGCCCGGCCGGGAACTTCCACAGGAGGAATGCCATCAAGAGAGGGAAAAAGTACCCCATGTACTTCTGCATCCCGGAGGAATCACCCGTCGTCATCGGCGCCATGAAGTACTGCTGCAGGAGCATGATCAGCGTGGTCACGATCACGAGGATGAAGTACGGATCCGCCAGGCTGAGGTCGGGAATCCACAGGAAGCCGGGAGACAGGTGGATTTGCTCCGACGCGTAGAGAAGGGCTCGCCAGATGATGATGATGATCGGGAGCTGCAGCGCCATTGGGAAGCACCCGGACATCGGATTGACCTTCTCCTTCCGGTAGATCTCCAGGATCTTCTTCTGCATCTCCTCTTTGTTGTCCTTGTAGCGTTCCTGCACGCGCTTGAGGCGCGGTTGGATTTGCTGAATCCGCGCCATCGAGTGGTACTGCTTGCGCATCAGCGGGAAGAGAAGGATGCGCATGAGGATCGTGAAGATGATGATCGCCCAGCCGTAGTTCCCCGTGTGATCGTACAGCCAGTTGAGAAACCGGATGACGTAGACCATCAGCCGGGCGAACACGCCAGGATTGTCGAGCGCCTGGATCCCGGCGGCTTCCATCGAGATGTAGCGCCGGCGGCCGCCGTACAACGTGAAGCGATACGAGGACGTCCCCGCGGAAGCGGAAAGCGACACGCCGATCCTGCGCGTCCCCTCTTGGGTCATTTCCGCGAACGGCACGACCGGGGTCGTCGAATCGGGGCCCAGGAAGAACACGACCTCGTTGTCCATCAGCCCCAGACCCTGGAAGTTGATGGACGGACCCTGCGCCAGTTGCGCCGTGCCCGCCTGGTCGTTGTATAGATAGGTCAGCTGTCGCCCCTTGGATGTCGGGGTGTAGTTGGCCAGAACGAGATGGACGGGATCGGAAAGAGCATCGGTGGCTTGGATCTCCACCTCGGCGGTCAGCGTGTATAGCGCGTCCGGCTTGATCGTGAATCTCTTGACGACGGTCATCGCGTCGCTCGTGCCGTCCAGCTCGACAATCAACGCCCCGGACTCGTCGTACGTGGGGTCCTGCATCTTGTATGTGAAACTCGTCCCGGTCTCGAGAAGGAGGAACGGGAACTCCGCGTTGGCGTAGTAGGTACGCGCCAACGTTTTGATATCCGATGTCGTCCCCGGAACCAGTTCCGCGGGTTTCGCCCCGTACGGGGCGAACGTCAACAGGACGCTACGTATCGTCCCCCCGTCCTCGGAGAAGACGTAGTTCGCCAGTGGCGTTTGCACCTGCAGTTCCGCGAATCCGTTGCGCTCGGTCGTGAGATACGTGACCTTGGGTTCGGTCGCACAGGCGACAATCGAAGCCGCCAGGAGAATGACAAGAATGATTCCGATCCGTACGTTGCGTCTACCCACGATGACCTCCTGGCGAAAGGGTATCGTGTGCGAAAAGCTCATGCAACTTCGTTGAACAGGGAATTCGCCTACTGTACACTCATTCCCGACGTGTTCAAGGGGATCGTGCGGGAGTCTGAACCCACCCGCTCCGCGCCGTCGAGCGAGTGCCCAATCGAACCGGAGGCATCGGTTCGCGGCAAATTGGAGGGCATCGTAGCAAGGGACGTCGAAAGGATGATGCGCCTTGTTCATTTCGATTAAAGAAGCGCTGCATCGATATCACGACGGAGGGATGCTGATCCTGGTCGATGACGAGCATCGCGAGAATGAAGGAGATCTCGCCATCGCCGCCGAGCACGCGACGGCCGAAACCGTCAATTTCATGGTCACCCACGGCCGGGGTATGGTGTGTGTTCCGATCACCGAGGATCGCGCCCGCGAGCTGGGGCTTTCCCCGATGTGTCCGAACAACACGGCGCTGAATGGGACACTCTTCACGGTCACCGTCGACGCAAAGGCCGGCATCACGACCGGGATTTCGGTGCACGATCGTGCTCGGACCATCCAGGTCCTGATTGACAAGACGGCTCGGCCCGGGGACCTGGCCCGTCCCGGACACATCTTTCCGTTGGTCGCCCGGGACGGGGGCGTGCTTCGACGGCCGGGGCATACGGAGGCGACGGTCGACTTGGCGCGATTGGCCGGATTGGCGCCGGCCGCCGTGTTATGCGAGATTCTGAACCGGGACGGAACGATGGCGCGCGGGCCGCAGTTGGAGGCATTCTCACGCGAGCATGACGTGCCGATCGTCCGCATCGCCGACTTGATCGAATACCGAAAGCGAACGGAACCCGTACAATCACGATGACCGCAAGATGAAGAGGTAGATGCCCGAGCATCGGCTAACATCCGGTTGAGATGTGCGAAGGAGGATTGGAACATGGGGACCACGTTCGAGGAGCGACAAGCCGGGGAAAATCTGCAGGATGCCGGGTTCCGCCAATCAGGCAGCTTGACGGCCGGGCGTTTGGAGAACAGCGTCACCGTGTCCCGAACATTGCCATGAACTACGAACGCGTTCGCGGGATGTACGACATCCTGCCCGACGAGATCGAGTGGTGGCGGACCGCCGAGCAGGCGATGATCGAGACCGCTCGTCGCTACAACTACCGCGAGATTCGCTTCCCGATTGTCGAGTACACGGAGCTGTTCTCCCGCGGCATGGGCGAAGCCACCGATGTGGTCGGGAAGGAAATGTACACGTTCGAGGACCGCAAAGGACGCAGTCTCAGCTTGCGTCCGGAAGGAACGGCGTCGGTCGTCCGCGCCTATCTCAATCAGGGGTGGCATACCCAGGCTCCGTTCCAGAAGCTCTTCTACATCGGTCCGATGTTCCGGTACGAGAAGCCGCAGAAGGGGCGCTGTCGCCAGTTCCACCAGTTCGGCATCGAAGCGTTGGGGTCGCTTGATCCGAGCCTCGACGCCGAAGTCGTCAGTTTCGCATGGTCGCTGATGGACCAACTTGGCATCGGCGGATTGTGGCTGCGGCTCAACTCGATCGGCTGTGCCGAAGACCGGGAGAGGTACCGACAGGTGCTTCGCGAGCACTTCGGACCCTCCATCGACCGGATGTGCAGCGACTGTCAGCGCCGCTACGAGGAGAACCCGTTGCGCATCCTCGACTGCAAGGAGACGTCGTGCCAGCCGTTCATCGAGGAGGCTCCAGGCAGTGCCGATCACTTGTGTGACGCCTGCGCAAACCACTTCGCTGAGGTCCGGAAGCTTCTCGATCTGCTCGGATTAACCTATGAGATCGATGCACGACTGGTTCGTGGCATCGACTACTACACCCGCACGGTGTTCGAGCTCATGTCCGAGGATCTGGGCTCTCAGGATACGTTGATCGGCGGCGGACGATACGACGGCTTGGTCGAGACGTTCGGCGGACCGCCGACTCCCGGATTGGGATTCGCGGGCGGGTTCGAGCGATTGGTGATCATCCTTCAGGAGAGGGCGGAAGCCATGGCGAACCCAGAGGGTATCGATGTGTTCCTCGCGTCGTTGGGGCAAGCGGGCCAGCGTCACGCGTTCGCACTGGCCGAGCGGCTTCGAAGGGCCGGCGTTTCGGTGGATATCGATCATCGCAACCGCGGGCTTCGCAAGCAATTGACGTTGGCGAACCAGCTCCAAGCACGCCATCTACTGGTCATCGGCGACGATGAGGCCGCCTCCAAGACGGGGAGGATCAAGCGGATGGATACGGGGGAGGAAGTCGACCTCTCTCTGGAACCCGACGCGATTGCCGCGTTTCTGAAGGAAGGTGCCTAGATGGACCTGAAGCTCGTGCCCATTGAGAACCCCGATGCATTGAATCTGATTCTGGGGCAGTCGCATTTCATCAAGACCGTCGAAGATGTCCACGAGGCGCTGGTCAACGCCGTCCCCGACATCGCGTTCGGCCTGGCATTCTGCGAGGCCTCCGGACACACGCTCGTTCGGCATTCGGGGACCCGCGAGTCCCTCGAACAACTCGCCGTTCGCAACGCAGCCGCCATCGGCGCCGGGCACTCGTTTATCGTCTTCCTCGAGGACGCATTCCCGATCAACGTGCTGGGCGCCATCCGAAGCGTCCCGGAGGTCTGCGGCATCTACTGCGCCACCGCCAATCCCGTTCAGGTCGTCGTTGCCGAGTCCGAGCAAGGCAGGGGCATTCTCGGCGTCATCGACGGTGCGTCGCCCTCGGGCGTGGAGGACGCGGACGGCGTCGAGTGGCGCAAGGATCTCCTGCGGAAGTTCGGGTACAAGGCCTGACGCACGCCTCAAGACGCAAGATGAAGGCAATCCCCAGACCGGCCGCTTCTTTGGGCGGCAAATGCGCTATGCTGTGGACATCATTGTGGTGTCGGAGGTCTCATGCTTCAGGTTCTGCTTCAATCCTTCATTCGTGCGGAAGTGACCGTCGGAGTCGTCTTAACGATTCTACTGATCTCAGGAAGGAACGATCCGCAATCGATCGGACTGTCTCTCGGAGGGCTCGCGGTATTCTTGCTGCTCTACAGTGTCTTGGCGTTGTCTTGGCGGAGCCCGCGAACGCCTCGCCCCGGAACGCAGGGTGAGAAGACGGAGGCTCAGGAGGGCGGCGCACCATGCACCCCGCGAATCAGCCGACGGGCAACCATCGTTCGGACCGTTCTGATGGCGGCGTTTCTAGGGCTTACGGCCGGTTTGATCTACGCATTGGCTCCGTGGTCCGGCTGACAAGTCCGATGGGGTCTCCCCGGACAACGTCAAGAACTCGGCGGAGCATCGCGCTAGAGCACGGGTAGATAACGCTCGATCTCGTAGCCGTGAACCTGTGCGCGGTAGGCGTCCCATTCGATGCGCTTGTTTTCGATGAACTTGTCGAAGATGTGATCTCCCAGGGCCGACCGGACGAGATCGCTCTTCTCCATGCAGGCAATCGCTTCGCTCAGGCTGCCTGGAAGGGTCTCGATTCCTCGTGCTGTGCGCTCGGCGTCCGTCATTCCGTACACGTCGGCGTCCACCGGATCGGGAAGCGGATAGCCGCGTTCGATGCCCTCGAGTCCCGCGTGAAGCATGACGGCAAAGGCAAGATACGGATTGCACGCCGAATCGGGAGCGCGGAACTCGATGCGCATCGCCTCTTCCTTGCCGGGCTGGTACATCGGGATCCGTATCATGTTGCTGCGGTTGCGCCGGGCCCACGTGATGTAGACGGGCGCCTCGTACCCTGGGACAAGCCGCTTGAACGAGTTCACCCACTGAGCGCAAATCCCCGTAAGCTCCTTGGCATGGTGGACGATCCCGGCAATGTAGCCCTTGGCGACGACCGATAGGTGAAGCGGATCGTCCGCGTCGAAGAAGGCATTTCTTCCGTCGAGGTGCGTCAGCGACTGATGCGTGTGCATGCCGGATCCGTTCTGTCCGGAAAGGGGCTTCGGCATGAACGTGGCATGAATCCCGTTTCGTCGCGCGACCTCCTTGATGGCGTAGCGACAGGCCATCAATTGGTCGGCCATTCGCAGCGCCTCACAGTGCCGTAGATCGATCTCTTCTTGGCTCGGCGCCACTTCGTGATGGGCGGCTTCGACGGGGATTCCCATCTCCTCGATCGCCAGGACCGTGTCGCGCCGGATGACCGATGCGAGGTCCGGCGGAGACAGATCGAAGTAGCCGGCGGCATCGAGGATTTCGGCGGAATCTGCTGATCGGAAGTAGAAGTACTCGAGTTCGGGTCCCACTTGGAGCCGGAGCCCCTTCTCCTCGGCCCGGGCGAGCGAACGCTTGAGGACCCACCGTGGGTCGCCCTCATACGGCGTCCCTTCCGGCCGGATAACATCACACACCAGTCGCGCCGCTCCGTCCCACGGGAAGACGGCGAACGTGTCCGGGTCCGGCCGCAGGAGCATGTCGCTTTCGTCGATCCGTGCGAAGCCGTGAATCGACGAGCCATCGAACCCGATCCCGTCTTCGAGCACCTTCTCGAGTTCGGTGGACGGGATCTCGACGCTCTTCAGGTTCCCCAGCAGGTCAGTGAACCACAACTGAACGAACCGAACCTCTTCTTCCGTCACCCTTCGCAACACGTCATCGGTCGTCATGTGTATGGGCTTCACCTCCTGCGTCGATGCACGTGGGGCAGTGTAGGCGGCTCGAGGGCAGAGGACAAGGGGACAAACGCGGCGCAGCCGCTTCTCAGCTTCCCAGGACCTCACCGTGACGTGCGAACCGACAACGTCCGCACTGGGGACCGGAGACATTCCCGTCTCCGTCCGTGTTGCCGCATCTCGTGTTGCCGTCTGCTGCCATGTTTCGGTATCTTCAACGACAACTCATGTCGTGAGGTGTTCCATGCTTCGAGGACTCGTTCAATCGTTCTTGCGTGCCGAGGCCATCGTCGGACTGGTCATGACCGTGATGATTCTGATCGGCCGATCCGATGTCGATGCGTTCGTCAGCGTTCTGTCCCTGGTTGGATTCGTCTTCATCGGGGTCGGGGTTGTCGCCGTGCTGTCGGGCGCGAAGAACCGGCCGTCCACCGTGTACGCGGAGTCGGTGAGCGAGCGCGGATTGCAGGACCGCGCACAGGACTCGCTCGATGAGATGGGCGGGCGGTATGCTTCGCTCATCCGTTGGTCTCTCGTCGGCGTGTTCATCGAGGCGACGTCCATCCTCCTCTACTTCGTTGCCCCTCCGATCTCCGCGTAGCGCTCTCACGGCAGGCAACGGGCCTCCTCTCGCTCGACGCGGTCGGGGATCGTGACGCGAGGCAAGAGGCGCTCAACGTCCGCGCA
>CAZXQL010000096.1:0-7873 GCA_964643395.1 uncultured Thermotogae bacterium | reverse complement strand
CTCTACGCTCGGAGGGCTCATTCCCTTTACGGCGCGGTTCGGCGTAGCCACACCGGTCGTCGGGACGGGGACCACTGTCATTTACTGGGGCATCTCGTTCTAGGGAATCGGGAGGAGGAGAGATGAAGGTTCCGTGCCGCTGGCTGGCGGACTATGTCGCGATCGATGTCACGGAAGCGTCCATCGACCAACTGGCCCGCCGGTTGACGTTGTCGGGACTGGAGGTCGAAGGGATCAAACGAACCGGCGGCTTGCGCGGCGCCGTCGTCGGCCACGTCCTCACGTGCGAGCGCTTGCCTGACTCCGATCACTTGAGTCTGTGCCGCGTCGATCTGGGCACCGAGACGTCCGAGATCGTGTGCGGAGCCCCGAACGTGGCTGAGGGAATGACCGTTCCCGTAGTCACTCCCGGAGGCGAACTCCCGGGAGGGTTCTCGATCGAGCGGCGGAAGATCCGCGGCCAGGTTTCCAACGGCATGATCTGTTCCAAGGCTGAGTTGGGCTTGGAGGACAAGTCCGACGGCATCTGGGAGTTTCCGGCCGAACTCGGCCTATCTCTGGGAACCGATCTCAACGAGTTGCTCGAATACGACGACTTCATCCTCGACATCAAGGTGCCGTCCAACCGCCCCGACTGCGCGTCGGTGTACGGCATCGCTCGTGAGGTCGCCGCAATCCTCGACCGGCCGTTGGCGACGCTCGACCTTGCCGTCGAAGAGACGCTCGGACCGGTGTCAGACCGGGTCCGTATCGAGATCGAGGATCCCAAGGATACGCCTCGCTACGCCGCCAAGCTGATGGAAGGAATCCGGATCGGACCTTCCCCGCTGCGAATGCAGCATCGACTGATCAAGGCAGGCATGCGCCCGCTGTCAAACGTCGTGGATGCGACGAACTACGTGATGCTGGAACTGGGGCATCCGCTCCATCCGTTCGACGCCGACTTGGTCCAGGAGCCGATCGTGATCCGCCGAGCGACCGACGGCGAAGTGTTTCGAACGCTCGACGACGTCGATCGAAAGCTGTCCTCCGAAGCTTTGATGATCGCCGATCAGAACGGCAGCGTGGCGATGGCCGGGGTGATGGGAGGCGAACGCTCCGAAATCCGTCCCGAGACGACGCGTGTCCTGCTCGAGATTGCCTCGTTCTTCGGGTATCGCATTCGCATGTCGGCGCGGTCGGTGGGGCTTCGGTCCGAGGCGTCGCAGCGGTTCGAGCGGAACTTGAATCCAAAGACGATTCCGCTCGTGGCCGCTCGGGCAGCGCGCACGATCCAGCAGATGACGGGGTGCCAAGTCTACGGCGGACTGGCCGATGCGTATCCCGAGCCGGGTGCATCGACAACGCTCCATCTGCGGCCGGAGCGTGCGGCCGCCGTGCTTGGAATCGACGTCGATCAAGCGACGTGTCTCGACATTCTGTCGCGATTGCAGCTCGATCCGAAAGTCGATGGGGACCGCATCCGCGTCGACGTTCCCGCCCATCGAACCGATCTGGAGCGCGAGATCGATCTGATCGAGGACGTCGGCAGAGTCTACGGATACGATCGCCTGACATCTCGATCGCCGTTCCCTGCGCTTCGCGTCGGCCGGAAGGATCGCATCGAGCGTGACAAGGATCGGGTCCGGGATGCGCTTGTCGCCCAGGGCATGATCGAGGTCGTCACCGACGGGTTCGACAACCGTTCGTGGCGTGAGTGGCTCGGCCGTCCCGACGACGATCTCGTCGGCATCGTCAATCCGATGACCAAGGGACAGGTTGCGTTGCGCGATACGCTGCTGCCGGACTTGCTGTCCGTCGTCGAGACGAATCTCAGCCAAGGAGTGGACGGCGGGATGGTGTTCGAGTGGAGCCGGACATTCTCGCGGTCGCGAGGCGAGAGGGAGACCCTGGCCGGTGCGCTGTTCGGCCGCACCGGCGTCCCACTGCGGGGCAAGGAGATGGTCTCGGTGCCGTTGGCCAAAGGGATCCTCGATCAGCTGTTCGATCGGCTGAACCTTCGCCACGTCGAGATCGCTCCCGAGGATCTGCCCTCGTACCTGCACCCGTCCCAAAGTGCGTGGTTCGTGCACGACGGCGCACGCATCGGAGTGATGGGGGCCCTCGATCCGTCGCTGTACGATCGGTTCGCCATCCAAGTGCCGATCGTCGTGTTCGAGTTCTCCGGCGACGAGCTCACCGCATCCAGTGAGGAGCCGATTCGCTACAAGAAGGTCTCCCAGTTCCCGGCGTCCAAGCGGGACCTGTCGCTCTCTGCACCGAGATCGCTTCCCGAGGCTCGCATCCGCGAAGTCCTTCTCGACGAGCCGTCCGTCCATTCGGCGCTTCTCTACGACCTCTACCAAGGAGAGCAGATTGCCTCGGATCGCAAGTCGCTCACCTACGAGCTGTCGTTCCGAGCCGCCGACCACACCTTGACGGACGAGGCGGTCTCCGCATCGATCGCCCACATTGCCGAGGCTCTCGCCAAGCTGGACGTCCGCCTGCGGACCTGATGAACAAGACGATCATCGCTCACACGCCCGCGGAGATGGAGGAGATCGGCATCGATCTCGCCGTCGTATTGGCTGACGGCATGGTGGTTTCGTTGATCGGGCCGCTGGGATCGGGGAAGACCACGTTGTGCAAGGGCATCGCCAAAGGTCTTCTAATCACGGACGTTGTCGTCTCGCCCAGTTACGTCATCGAGCGAACGTACTACGGCCGACTTCCTCTACACCACATCGATGCCTACCGCGTGTCGACGTTGAGCGAGCTGGCCGAGGTCGGACTGGACGACCACCTCCCGCCGGAATTCGGCGTAAGCGTCGTCGAGTGGCCCGACCGCATCGAAGGCTTGGTGGAGTTGAGCGACATCCAGATCACCATCGAGCAACTCGAGGGAGACGACCGACGCGTCAGTATCTCGATGTGAAGGACAGCCCTCAGTCGGTCTGGGTCGATTCGGCCGACCACACGCCGGGCAGGACGGCGCCGCATGTCGGGCACACGCCATCCAGCAACCGGACCTGTTGCACTAGGTAGCCGGAACGCTTGATCACTGTGTCACCGCACTCCGGGCACCGGGTGCACTCGCCCTCGCCGGGGACGTTTCCGATGTACACGAACTGCAGCCCCACGTCGCGCCCGGTCGTCGCGGCCGACTCGAGCGTCGGAATCGGCGTCGGCGCACGATCGAGCATGCGGTAGGCCGGGAAGAAGCGGCTGACGTGCCACGGGATCGTCGGGGAGATGCCGCGGATGGCTTCCGCCGTCCACCGCAATTCATCCGGCGCGTCATTGGCCCCGGGGATGACCAGCGTCGTCACCTCCACCCATATCCCGGCGGAGGAGAGTCGTTCGATCGTGTCCAACACCGGGCGCACGTTTGCCCCTACGATCTCGTGATACATGCGATCGGAGATCCCTTTGAGATCCACGTTGGCGGCATCGAGAAGCGGCATGATTAGTGCGGCCGCGTCGGCCGTGAAGTACCCGTTGGTGACCCAGACATTGGCGAGACCGGCGGCATGCGCCGCCTCCATGACCTCGAGCACGTACTCGATGGCGATGGTGGGCTCGCTGTACGTATACGCGATCGAGCGGCATCCCGATTCGACCGCGTCGGTCACGATTTCGGCAGCAGGAACGTGGTCCCCGAGAATGTGCCCCGCGTGTCGGCGCGGGTATTGCGAGAGGAAATGGTTCTGACAGTGAAGACAGGTGAAGTTGCATCCCACCGTGGCGATTGAATAGGCGCGCGTCCCGGGGTAGAAGTGGAACAGCGGCTTCTTCTCGATGGGGTCGACATCTCGCGCGATCACGCGCCCATACACCAGGCTGACGAGCGAGCCCGCTTCGTTCTTGCGAACCTGACACAGGCCACGGTCGCCGGCGGCAATCACGCATCCGTGGGAGCACAGGCGGCAGTGGACACGTCCATCATCGATACGATCGTACAGCAACGCCTCGTGCATTTGTTCCACCACGCCATGCTAGCACACCGCCGGACGGTTGAAAACAGGTTGCGCGGTCTCGCGCGTGCCGTACCATGAGCCCATGTCCATCCTCCAGATCGAGCGGGTGAGCAAGGCGTTCGCCGCTGACATCTTGTTCGACCCGTTTTCCGCCCAGGTGAGTCGCGGCGACCGAATCGCCCTGATCGGCGACAACGGCGTCGGGAAGTCGACCCTGTTGCGGATGGTTGCCGGCCTGGAGTCGACCACCGAGGGCACGATCCGAACCATCGGGACGGTGCGAATCGGCTATCTTTCACAGACATCGCGACTGGAGGGCGAAGGAACGCTGCGGGATGCCATGGACGAGGCGTTTGTTCCGCTGCGTGAGATGGAAGCCGAACTACGTCGGCTCGAGCATCAGATTGCCGACGGCGAGCACGATACGGAGTCGATTCATCGCTACGACGATCTCTTGCATCGATTCGAGCAGCGTGGAGGATACGAGATCGAGGCTCGCATCCGATCCGCGCTCGTCGGCGTCGGCTTCTCCCCATCGCAGTTCGACACGCCGGTATCCGTTCTGTCCGGAGGCGAAGAAGCACGCGCGGCGTTGGCCCGCGCCCTGCTGGAGGCGCCCGATCTGCTGTTGTTGGACGAGCCCACCAATCATCTCGATTTCGGCGCGCTGGACTGGCTGGAGGAGACGCTGCTGCAGTTTCCCGGGGCTCTGATCCTCGTCTCGCACGATCGTCATCTGCTCGATCGCGTCGCCAATCGGACGTGGGATATCGCGTTCGAGCAAGTCTCCATCTACAGCACCGGCTACTCGCAGTCCCGCATCCAACGGGAGGCCGACCGACAGCAACGGATCGAGGCGTTCGAACGACAGGAAGAGACGATCGAGAAATACAAGGATTTCATCCGGCGAAACAAGGCGGGCCAGAAGGTCCGCCAAGCCAAGGACCGAGAGAGGAAACTGGAACGAATCGAGGAGAATCGCATCGAACGGCCGAGGGACGCCAAGCGGATCGCGCTGCGGATCCCGATGTCGGCGCCGTCCGGGAAACGGGTGCTCTCGTTGCACGATCTCTCCGTCGGCTACGATCGTCCGCTGTTCACCGTTCCGGAAGTCGACCTGTATCGGGGCGAGAAGGTGGCCGTCATCGGCCCCAACGGATGCGGCAAGACGACGCTCCTGAAGACGCTGATTGGAGAGATCCCGCCGCTTTCGGGGACATGCGAGCGCGGACACAACGTCAAGCATGCGCTGTTCAGCCAGCGGCAAGAGGGACTGCACGGACGAGGGACGGTCCTCGATGCCGTCCTCTCACGTGCGTCGCTCACCATTTCCGAAGCCCGCGGGCTGCTGGGGCGGTTCCTGTTCTCCGGAGACGAGGCGGACAAGAGGATGGACGCCCTGTCGGGCGGAGAGCGTAGCCGTGTTGCGCTCGCGCTGTTGTCCCTCGTCGAGGGCAATCTGCTGCTTCTGGACGAACCGACCAACCATCTCGATCTCGCCAGTCAGGAGATCCTGGAGCGCTCGCTCCAGGACTACCCGGGAACGGTCCTGCTGGTTTCCCACGATCGTGCGTTGCTCGAGGCGGTCACCACCCAGTTGTGGCTCATCGAAGACGAGACGCTCCGCGTCGGTTCCTACGGGTACGCGGAGCTGCGCAGGCGCCGCAGCGAGGACGCCGCCCGCGCGCGGAAATCACCGGCGACCGGCGAGGACCGCTCCCGCGGCTCGCAGCGAAGCCAGACCGAGCCCAAGCGCCGCCCCTCCAGGGAGCGCGAAGCGGAGCAGAGAAGCCTCGAGGAAGCCATCGAGGCGCTGGAGGATCGGATCCACGAGTTGGAGGAGGCCTTGGTCGCAGCGAGCGCGAGCGGGGATGCCCGTCGGATCGCCGAACTCGGCGCCGAACATGCACAGACTCGGGAGCAGTTGACGGAACGCTACCAGGCATGGAATGCTCTGACCGAGGAGGACGGTGAGTAAGCATGTCCCTCGTTGGAGATCGCATCCAGGCGATACGGGCGTCTCTTCCGGAGAGCATTGAACTGGTTGCCGCCGCCAAGTCCCGGTCGCCCGAAGAGGTGCGCGCCGCTCTAGAGGCGGGAATCCGAACCATCGGGCACAACTACGTCCAGGAAGCGCAGGCGATGATCGACCAGGTCGGCCGCGACGCAGCGACATGGACGATGATCGGCCACCTGCAACGCAACAAGGTCAAGGCCGCTGTTCGCCTGTTCGACAGCGTTCAGACCGTCGATTCCCTGCGCCTGGCCGAGGCACTCGACCGAGAGTGCCGCAGGGCGGGACGCGTTCTTCCGATTCTGATCGAGGTCAATGCGGCATCGGAACCGCAGAAGTCGGGAGTCTTTCCCGACGATGTCGTCGGCCTCGTCCGCCGCGTGGCGTCCTTGGAAGCCGTGCGCGTTGTCGGGCTGATGACGATGGGACCTCCGGTCGACGATCCCGAGCAGTTGCGCCCCGTTTTCCGATGCGTCAGGACGCTGTTCGATGAACTCGCACAAGCACGCATTACCGGCGTATCCATGGAGACCCTATCGATGGGAATGAGCGATTCGTACTCCGTCGCCGCCGAAGAGGGGGCGACGATGGTCCGGCTCGGCACAGCGATCTTCGGACCGCGAGGCGCGTGACGGTACCGCAACGGACCGGAGGGATGATCTCGCCCAAGGAGCCCGAATGAACGTCATCGTTTTTCACGGCAGTGCGCGACGCGATGGGGATACGGACACGTTGGCCGACCATTTCCTTCAAGGGATGGGCGAACTCGGTCCTCATGAGGTGCAGCACTTCTACCCCATCGACATGCACATCGAGCATTGCCGGGCTTGTATGCGCTGCGCAGGCGGCGCCGGATGCGTGATCGACGATGACATGCGCCTCGTCTATCCGGCGTTCTGCGAAGCCCAGGTCGTCGTGTTGGCAACGCCCATGTTCTGGGGGTACATGACGTCGCAGTTGAAGACCTTGTTCGATCGCCTCGAAGCCGTCGTTTCGTCGGAATGGTTCGGGAACAAGGACTTCGTTCTTCTGCTCGGATACCGGAGTTACTACGGTTCGATGATCGAGTGGCTGGAGCGCATTACCCGGTTCGCGGGCGGTCGAAGTCACGCGATCGCCTGCCAGACCTACGATCCAAGCACCAACAAGGATATCCCCATTCGGCAGACGCCGGAACGGCTGGCCGAGGCCCACGATCTCGGAAGATCGATCGCACAGGCGAACCTAGACTGACGAATCCGCGGTCAGCCCGCGCCGCACGACGCCCGGGCACTTGCAGGAGATGCCGACGTCTCCCTTTCGAGGCCAGCAACGGTTTCCCGAGACGCACGCCGATGCGTCCACCTCTCCGCGTTCCAAGAGGCGAGGCAAGTCGGGCTCGCAGATCAGAGGGCGGCACATCGAGATCAGCTGCGCATCTCCGGATTGGAGGACGTCTTCCATCACATCGAGGGAGCGCATCCCGCCGACCAAAGCGATCGGAATGGAAGCGGCCGGTTTGACAGCCTGCGCCCAGGGGCGGAAGTACGCCTCCCCTCGGCCCGGCGTGACGTCGCGGGCGATGGCGAACGTCCCGGTCTCGGCAATTCCTCCGCTGATTTCGATCGCATCGATCCCCCACGACGGTAGTTGACGAACGATCTCGGCGCCCTCCTCGAGCGTGAGCCCCGTCGGCGACTCGTCGCGGAGGCCCAGCTTCACCAGAACGGGGTAGTCCAATCCGACTTCGGAGTGAATCGCCTGGGCGATCCGGCGAAGGAAACGGGTCCGGTTCTCGAGCGAGCCTCCCCAGGCATCGGTGCGTCGGTTGGCGATCGGAGACAGGAACTGATTGACGAGATACCCGTGCGCGGCGTGAATCTGGACGGCATCGAACCCGGCTCTCCGGACACGCACGGCCGCC
>CAZXQL010000095.1:0-7880 GCA_964643395.1 uncultured Thermotogae bacterium | reverse complement strand
CCAAGGGCGACTTGGCCGATCCCGTCTACGTGGACGCTCTAGCAGCCAACCACCGCCTGACGCGGGCGGAGGGGATCGATGCAACGTTGGAGAAGCATCGCTTGGACGCACTGATTGCACCGACCGGGACGCCGGCCTGGTTGATCGACACGGTCCTCGGTGACGTTCACCTCGGTGGCTGTAGCTCCGCCGCGGCCGTCGCGGGCTATCCACACATCACCGTTCCCGCAGGATTCGTCGATGGACTGCCCGTTGGGTTGTCGTTCTTCTCGACAGCGTGGCAGGAAGCCAACTTGCTCCGCTACGCGTTCGCCTTCGAGCAGGCGATCGCCTCCAAGGAGCCATCGTAGCCGCTGTGCTTCGGGAGGCAGGTCCGCAGCAGGGATTCTCTCTAGCCTGCAGCACTGGCGAGCGCGGCAGCCGCTCCTGTGCCGGGGACGGCTTCGTAGCCAACCTGGCGCAATCCCGTCTCGATCGCTCCCAGTGTCGCGAGGATGTCGCCCAGACTGACGGCCCCCATGTGTCCCACGCGGAAGTACTCGCCCTGGATGTCCGGGTGCAATCCTCCGGCAACGATGACGCCCGCGCGCGCAATCTCGGCCAGGAGCTGAGCCCCATCCACCCCGTTCGGGTAGCGGCACGCCGTTAGCGTATGGGCACGTGCAGCGGGGTCCGTCGCTACGAATCCCATCCCGAGAGCCTCGATGCCCGCGCGAAAGGCGTTCGCCAGACGTTCGTGACGGCCGAACCGTTCGGACATGCCTTCGCCGACGATCCGGCGAAGGCTTACGTCCAGAGCGCAGACAAGATTGACGGCCGGCGTGCCGAAGTAGCTCGGTCGGCGATCCTCGTACGCACGCATGATCGGGAGCCATTTCGCCCAGTCTGCGTAGTAGCCGAGAACCGGCGTCTTCCGTGATGTGAACGCCTCCATCGCACGCGGGCCTGCCACCAGCAGCGCCAATCCGGGCGGCACTCCGACGGCCTTCTGTGAGGCCGTCAACACGACGTCAAGACCCCAGTCGGTTTGCCTGATTTCCTCGCCCGCGACCGAACATACGCCGTCGACGATCGATAGGACGTTGTACTTGGACGCGATCTCGCCGATCTCACGGATCGGCATCCGCACGGCCGTCGAGGTATCGACGTGCGTCACCGTCACGATCTTGTACTCGCCGTTCTTCAGAGCATCCTCGACGTGGGCCGAATCCACCGTCTCTCCGAGCGGTGCCCGCAACACGGTGACGTCCGCACCGTGACGGGCAAGCAAGTCTTCGAACCGGTCGCCGAACACGCCCGTGGACAAGACCAGCGCCCGGTCTCCCGGCTCGACAAGGTTGGCTCCAGCGAGTTCCATCGCGAGCGTCCCCGATCCGGCGACGACAAACGGCTGCCCATCGGGGGCGAGCCAGACATTCCGCATCGCCTCGAGTGCTCGGCCGAACGCCTCGATGAAGTCTGGTGCTACATGACTGGTCGTCGGGGCTCCAAGTGCACTCAAGACATCGGGCTCGAACTCGATGGGTCCTGGGATCATCAACAACGAGCGGTCCTTCATGCTAGCGACTCCTTTCCTCGGGAGATCCAAGGACCCCCGCTTGCTCGAGAACGGCTCGGAGAGCCTCGATCTCGTCACGGGTCAGGTCCAGAAGCGGCGGGCGCACAGGGCCGCCATCCAGGGCCAGAAGTCCCATGGCGGCCTTCAGCCCGGCCACACCCCATCTCCTGGTGACGGCCGCATTCGCCTCGATGAGCCGTGTCTGAATCCGACGCGCGCGGTCCCATTCCCCCGCCATCGCGAATTGCGAGATCTCGACGCACGGTCCCGGCGCGATGTTGGCCAGTGCCAGAACGCCGCCGACGGCGCCAACGGACAGCGCGGGCAGCAAGAAGCCGGCCGAGCCGGCCAAGATCTGGAAGCTCTCCCCGAGGCGATCGTGCAGCGCGCCCAGTTTGGAGACGTCGCCGCCCGAGTCCTTCAGCCCGAGGATGTTCGGATGCGCGGCAATTGCGGCGAGCGCCTCGAGATCAAGATCCAGTCCGGTGCAGGCGGGCATGTTGTAGACGACAACGGGCGCCGGGCATGCGTCCGCGACAGCATGGAAGTGCCGCTTCAGCGCCTCGAGCGTCATGCGCCCCTTGTAGTAGTGCGGCGGGAGCACCAGTACGGCGTCGGCGCCCAGGGATGCAGCACGTTGGGAGGCCTCGATGGTCTGCTGTGTGGAGGGGTAGCCTGTTCCAGCAACGAGCAGCCGATCCTCGGGAACGAGGCCGCGCACGTGCTCGATGAGTTGCGCGCGTTCCTCGTCCGTCAGATGGACGGCCTCTCCGTTCGATCCCAGAACGACGATTCCGCGCAGATCGAATCGACTCAGGAACCCGAGATTCCGCTTCAGCGCCTCCGCGTCGATGGTGCCGCGATCGTCGAACGGGGTGGGAATCGGCGGGAAGATACCGCGTAGGTCCAGTCCCTTCTCCATCTCGTTTCCCCTTTCGTCCGCGCGAGATCGCTTGAAAGAGTCTCATTCAACGCTTCGCGGAGTTCAACCTCTCAGAACCTGCTTGTCGCAGTCGGCATCCATCGGCCGATTCGACTCGCAGCGCGGGAATCCGCTACAACCCGTCGAGAACCGTCTCATCCGCCGGCGGGGACGTCGATCCCGATCTTCGCTTCGTAGACGGTGGTCCGATCGAAGTCTTGGGCCGCTTGCTCCAGCATGAAGCGAAGATCCGGCTGCACGATGCCCGAGAAGGTCACGTCTCCGTTCGTCGTCACCGTGATCGGCTGAGAAAGGTCGAACTGCTCGCTGCTGATGAAGAGCGTGTAGTGGCCGACATGGCTCACGGACACATCAATGCTGTTCCCATCCGCCGTGGCGCGAATCGAGGCCGTCGGAGCGTTCCGAGTGTAGATCAGATCAGCAGCCGGGATGATGCCCGTGAGCACGATTGTTTCACCGTCTCGAACCAGCTCGACTTCCACCGGGTCGCCGGGTTCTTTGCCGACCATCGCGGCGCCGATGTCCTGCTGCGTCAGCACAGGGAGGTCGTCGATGCGGAGAATCTGATCGCCGTTCTTGATCCCCATCAGGTGGGCGGCAGAACCCGGCTCGAGTCCCGCGACCGTGAACAGCGTTCCTCCGTGATAGGCAAGGGATGCGCCGAAGACGATCTGATCCGGCACTTCCGCAAGGTTGATGTCTTCGAAGTCTTCGTTGTTTCCGACGTTGGCGATCTCGTCGATTCGCACCCAATCGCAGCGGCCGATCTCGGTGCTCGAGGTCTCCCAGACAACCTCCGACGCGTGCGGATTGCGCTGTGTTCGTTCGATAAACGCAACCGTCAGCGGAGCCTCCTCGTCCAGGAATTGGACGTCATGGCCGCCCGGATACACGACCCATTCGAGTGCAACGCCGATCGCGTTGAACAGCTCCATGTACGGATCGATGTCGTCCGCGGGGTACAGCTCATCGTCCGCTCCCGACGTGGCACGGATCGGACGATTCAGGAGATTGCGAGGATACGTCTGGTACGGCCCGTAGCCGCCAATGGCCGGGTGCCCGTGGAACGAGATGAACCCGGCCCACGGCGTTGTGTTATGAAACGCCTGCCAGAATGCTCCCGATCCGCCGTCGGAGAATCCTGAAACAAAGATCCGATTCTCGTCCACGTTGTAGAGATGCTTCACGAAATCGAGCTCTCCCATGATGTTGATCAGTCCGTCCGCGGAGAACCAATCAGCCAGCCGATCCCCTTGCGGAACGACCAGGATCCAACCATTGGCTTCCGCTTCCGGCTCCCACAGCCTGCGACGCTGCATGAGGTACTCGGCCGTCTGCGGCGCGACGGAAACGGCCCCATGAAGATCAAACAGCAAGGTGTAGGACTGAGACGGATCGTACCCGGTGGGGACGTACACGTGATACGGACGGGTTCGGCCGTCCGGTCCATCGAACTCGTACACCGTCCATCCTGTGGGCACATCGGCGCTGTACTGCGGCCCGTCGCGCAGGAGTTGCGCCACGGTTGCGGCATCCACATCGGATTGGACGATCCGGTCGATCGCCGCCTCGAGCCCCTCATTCGTCGAGGCGCCGTAGTAATCCGACAGTAGATCCTTGGGGACGGAGTCGCTTCCTCGAACGCAGACGGGTGTTATGATCAGCGCCCCAATGAAGAGCACGATCCAGGCCGATCGATGTAGCATAGGGTACCCCTTTCCGGCACGAAGCCGAACCAAGCAATGCGCTTGCCGTACCCCCAATACAGGATGTCCGTCTCTCGCGAGTCTCCGCCCCAGGAGAGCCCGCTCGACTGCCCAAGTACGCTGTTCGTTTTCGGTCCCGCTAGATGCGGAATTGCCCGTCTTCGACAAAGGTGTCCCCGTCGACACGTACGACGCCGCCGCGTCGCAGATCGCACACCATGTCCCAATGGATTGCGGAGTCATTGCAGCTCCCGGTTTCGAGGAAACCCTTCCCGAGAGCCAGATGTACGGTTCCGCCGATCTTCTCGTCGAACAACGTGTCCCCGGTGAACAACTGGATGCCGGGATTCGTGCCGAAGGCGAACTCGCCGACCGACTTCGCGCCTTCGTCCACGGCGAGCATCTCGAGGAGGAATGCCTCGTTCTTGGCCGCCGTCGCCTTCACGACCCGTCCCTTCTCGAACCACAGGCGAACATCCTCGACCTGTCGCCCGCGATAGAAGGCTGGATAGGAGAAGCGGATGTGCCCTTCGACCGAATCCTCGATCGGTCCGGTGAAGATCTCGCCGTCCGGGAAGTTCTCGTGACCGTCGCAGTTCTCCCACGTCCGTCCCTCGTACCGGAAGCGCAAGTCGGTGTCTTCGCCCTCCAGATGAATCTCGGTCCGAGATGCCAGCCAGTCGATCCATCGCTGCTGCTTCTCGGACACGGCCTGCCAAGCTCCGATGGGGTCCGGCTCCGCGATCAGGCAGGCGCCATAGACGAACGCCTCGTACTCGCGCAGCGACATCTGCGCGGTTTGAGCAGCGGCATGCGTCGGGAAGGCAGTTCCTACCCAACGAAGCTCGCGCGACGCCATCCGTTCGAACAATCGGTTGTTGATCGGATGCATGGTCTTCGCGCGACGAGTCTGCTTGGCGGGATCGACGTTGTTGAGTCGCTGAGTGTTTGCGTCCGTCCAGATCGTGATGCTGGCGTCAAACTCCTCGTTTCCCTGCTTGAGGAAGTCGGGATAGAAATCGAGCTGTGCCCCGGACGCATGGGAATAGAAGATCTCCTCGGTCTCCTCGATGCCGACATCGACCCAGGGATGTCCTCCGGCCTCCAGCACGGCTCGGTACAGCGCGACAGCAAGCGGCGCTCCCTCGACCTTGGATTCGATTTGAACGAGCTGATTCGGCTTGAGATCGATCGAGTACTTGACCAGGACATCGGCGACGGCGTCGACCCGCGCATCATGCATCGAAGGCTCCTTGCTAAGATTCGAGGATTCGGACTCGCGTCCACACTGTCAGGATGACGTCACGGCACCACTGTACCCGGAGATCCCGCAGCCGGCAAGCGAATCGTGAACGTTGTTCCTTCGTCTATGTCGGACACAACCTCGATCGTGCCGCCATGGGCTTCGATGATCTGGCGACAAATGGAGAGCCCCAGTCCGCTTCCTCCGCTGTTCCTCCCGCGCGTTGCATCAACACGGTAGAACCGGTCAAAAACACGATCCAGGTGCTCTTGAGGGATGCCGCAGCCGGTGTCGCTGACCGTCCACTCGATCGTTCCATCCCGGCGCGCGGCGGAGATCGTCACCGTGCCGCCGTCGTCCGTGTGCTGGACCGCGTTGTCGACGAGGTTCGTCAGCACGCGCCGGAGCTGCGATCTGTCCCCGATGACGATCGGAGCGCCCTTCTCGACCCGAGACGATTCGACGACCAGCTGCACCCCCTTTTCCTCGGCCAACGGCGACATCGTCGCGGTCGTGTCGGACGTGAGCTCGGACAGATCGACCGGCTCGCGGGCCCCGGCGTCCCGATTCGCATCGCCGCGCGCCAGGGTCAGCAGTTGATCGATCATGTGACTCATCGATGCAGATTCCTCGGCGATGACCAACAGCGATCCGCGATAGGTCTCCGGATCTCTCGGCTTGCGCAGCGCCAGTGTGGCCTCGGCCTCGATCACCGACAGTGGCGAGCGAAGCTCGTGGGACGCGTCGTCCGTGAACTGCCGCTGTCTGCGGAACGCGCTTTCCAGCCGGCCGAGCATGGCGTTCAGCGTTTGCGCCAGACGTCCGAGTTCATCGTCCGAGGTCACGGCCACGCGCCCGCTCAGGTCGGATTCCTCGATCCCATGCGCCGTGGCAATCATGCGATCGATCGGCTTCAGCGCTCGGCGGATCAGAAACAGACCTCCTCCTGCGGAAAGAAGTAGAGTCAACGGGATGGCAATCCAAAGCGTGTTCTTCAGCGCCGCGAGAGCGGCTACTGTGCGGTCCATCGGCTGCCCAACAACAATGACAATGGGCTCCGGGAGAGCGCTCGACGCTGTGCCGGATGCGCCGACGGAGGCGCGGGATCTATTGGGCCCCGCATTCAGAGGGCCCCCCTGTGCAGGGGGCAACAGCCGAGAGATGTAGTAGCGCAGGAGCGTACCGTCGAGCGTCCGGATTGTGTAGAACCCGGCGTCACCCTGGAGCGCCGCGTCGATCCAATCCGGATTGAGGTCCTGTTCCACATTCCGCGACGAGATCACATCATAGCCGCCGTCTTGGGGTCGAAACAGCGCGACGATTTCCCCCAGTCCGCCGGCGATGACACCTTGATCCAAAGCAACCTGGATTTCGCGCGAGTTGGCCATTCCGGCCGCCCGGCGCTCCAACGCGAGATCCTGCGATCTCTGAAGCGTGAACGAAAGAAACGCATGCAGCCCCACAGCCAATGCAACCAGCAAGGCGGCCAACACCACGAGATACCAGGCGGTGAACCGAACGCGGATGCTGCGGTGCCATTTCATGATGTCCTCAGGCGGTAGCCCGCGCCTCGCAACGTTTCGATGAAGCTCTCTTCTTCCGGCCGATCGATCTTGGATCGGAGCCTGCGGATGTAAACGTCAACAAGATTGGAGACCGAGTCGAAATCGTTGTTCCACGCATGCTCTTCGATCATGCCCCGCGTGATGACGGCATCGGGATTCCGCATGAAGTATTCGAGAACCGCGTACTCCTTTGCGGTCAGTTCGATCACGTCGCCGCTTCGGCGCAGGCGCCTTGTCACTGTGTCCAGAATTAGATCGCCGGCCACGAGTTCCGTGGACCGACTCGGAGCCCCGCGGCGGGTCAAGGCACGGACGCGCGCGGACAACTCGTCGAAGGCGAACGGCTTGGAGAGATAGTCGTCCGCTCCGGCATCGAGCCCGTAAACGCGGTCCGACACGGCATCCTTGGCCGTCAGCATGAGGATCGCCGATGCGTTGTCGCTCTCACGTAAGCGCCGGCACACCGTGATCCCATCGATCTTGGGCATCATGATGTCCAGAATGACCAGATCGTAGTCGTGAATCTCGGCCATGTACTGCCCTTCTTCCCCGTCATGCGCGACGTCGACCGCGTAGCCCTCTTCTTCCAGTCCGCGTGCAATCACGGAGCACAACCGCACATCATCGTCGACCACAAGTACGCGCATCGATACCTCCGTCCGCATTATAGACAGGAGGATGAATGGGAGATGAACAAGGAACGGGGGCAGTCCCCCTTGAGGGGACTGTCCCCATGTGGATCTTCGATCAACGGTTGATGAACACCTTGCCGGTACCGTCGAAGGTATTCGTTCCGTCCGTCGCCCTGACCATGTAGATGTATGCACCGTTTGCACAACCCGCTCCGTCCCAAGTGATCTCGGTG
>CAZXQL010000094.1:0-7955 GCA_964643395.1 uncultured Thermotogae bacterium | reverse complement strand
CCGGGTGGAGGACATCGACGCCACGTTGACCCAGATCGCTGAACACGGAGGGCGAACGATCGTGCCCAAGACGAAGATCTCGGACGAATTCGGCTCGTTCGCTGTATTCCTGGACAACGTCGGCAACCGGCTTGCGTTGTGGAGTTCGTAGCGGCATGCCTGTCGATGCTTGATGGACTCGGTGCGAATCAGGAGGAGCTCCGACGGCGTGAGTACGTCGGGAGAATCAACCGTGCGATCGACTACGTGCGGGGCAACCTGGCGGGCGACCTCCGCTTGGAGACCGTGGCCCAGGAAGCCCGCTTCTCTCCGTTTCACTTCCACCGCGTATTCAAGAGTGTCATTGGGGAGACGCTGAACGCGTTCGTTCGCCGCTTGCGAGTCCAGCGGGCGGCCTCGCTCTTGATTCAGGACCAGTCTCTATCGATCACTCAAATCGGTGTCCGATGTGGGTACTTGTCGCCTTCCTCTTTTGCGCGTGAGTTCCGGCGATGGTCGGGCATGTCGGCCTCTCAGTTTCGTGCCGGTGGGGCCGGATCGCTAGCGGGACTCCGTACGAGGCTCGAGAGTCAGGGAGCGCGATTCCACGATCCCGCCGATCGGGCAAGTCTCCGCACTCCGATGGTCTTCCAGGTCGGCGTTCGCGATCTTCCCGAGCTTCATGTCGCCTACATCCGGCACGTCGGCCGCTACGATGAGATCCCCAACGCGTTCGCGCGTCTCATGCGCTGGGCGGGGCCGCGTCGCCTTCTGCGCTTTCCGGAGGCCCAGATACTCGCCGTCTATCACGACGATCCGGGATTGACGCCGGTCGGCCAGCTCTGTGCGGATGCCTGCATCACGGTTCCTGAGGGGACGAAGACCAAGCGCGACATCGGGACCATGACGGTTCCCGGTGGCGCATTTGCCGTGGCGCATGTCGAGATCGACCCCGAGCAGTACGGCGAAGCGTGGGACCGCCTGATCGGAGGATGGATGCCGTTGAGCGGCTACCAACCCGACGACCGACTCTGCTACGAGGTCTACCTCAACAACCCCAACGACCATCCTGAACACAAGCACATCGTGGATATCTGCGAGCCGATTCGTCCGCTCTAGGTCGGGTCGGTAGACGGCCGATTCGCAAGATCTGCCAACAGAGTCGCAAGAAACGTGAAGACGGCACGCGCCGATGCGCCTACGCTGTGGGCAATCAGTCATACCAAGGTGGGCAATCAGTCATACCAAGGAGGATGCGATGAGATTCGACGCCGAAGTCAAGGAACTGCCGGAGCGCTACGTCGCCTGTGTCCGCCATGTCGGCCCGTATTCGCAGATCGGCGAAGCGATTGAGAGGATCTTCGGCTGGGCGGGCGCCAACGGATTGATCCGGTTTCCGCAAACGAGCGCTCTGGCTGTCTATCACGACGACCCGGAAGCTGTCGAAGCATCGAAGCTTCGTTCGGATGCCTGCATCACGGTCCCCGAAGGAACGAAGGCGGACGGCGACGTACGGACGATGAGGATCCCCGGAGGGCGGTTCGCGGTCGCGCACGTCGAGATCGACCCGTCAGAATACGGCGCCGCGTGGGACCGGCTTGTCGGCGAATGGATGCCGGAGAACGGCCTTGCGTCGGACACGGAGCGCATGTGCTACGAGATGTACCTCAACGATCCGCAGCAGCATCCGGAGCACAAGCACATCGTGGACATCTGCGAACCGATCGGACCGGAGTAGGGGATTGCGGCTGGAGCGGAGGCCGAACGTTCGCCTGTTCGGCCCGCCCCGCGCCTCGTTGCGGGTTGCACGAGCACACTCCGCTTGATCCGATCGTCGGCATGAACGACCATGGTTCGGGAGGTCGTGCATGCAATATCGAACGTTCGGACAGTTGGACTGGAAACCGTCGGCACTCGGATTCGGAGCGATGCGTCTGCCCGTCCTGGACGAAGATCCCGGCAAGATCGACGAAGACCATGCGACGCGGATGATTCGATCGGCCATCGATGCCGGCGTCAACTACGTGGACACGGCTTGGCCGTACCACAAAGGACAAGGAGAACCGTTCGTCGGGCGAAGCCTTCAGGATGGATACCGTGACAAGGTGAAGCTGGCGACGAAGATGCCGACTTGGCTCATCAAGAAGCCGGCCGATTTTGACCACTACCTCAGCCAGCAGCTCGAGCATTTGCAGACCGATCACATCGACTTCTACCTTCTGCACGGACTCAACAAGGCCCGTTGGCCGAACGTGCACGATCTGGGCGTCTTCGAATGGGCGGAGAAGGCACGCGCAAGCGGCCGAATCGGGCATCTCGGGTTCTCGTTCCACGATGACCTGGATGTGTTCAAGGAAATCGTCGATGCCCATGATTGGACGTTCTGCCAGATCATGTACAACTACATGGACGTCGAATTCCAGGCGGGACGCGAAGGACTTCAGTACGCGGCGAACAAGGGGATGGCTGTCGTGATCATGGAGCCGCTGCGCGGCGGGGCATTGACGCGGCCCGCGCCGGCGCCGGTACCCGACCTCTGGGCAGGCGCACCGACGCAGCGGTCCCAGGCGGACTGGGCCCTGCAATGGGTGTGGAATCACCCGGAAGTGTCTCTGGTGCTCTCCGGGATGTCCGAGATGAAACACGTCGAGGAGAACCTGGCAAGCGCGGAGCGTTCAGGAATCGGTTCCCTGACGGCGGACGAACTCCGGCTCGTCGAACGTGTCAGTGACGCCTACCGTGCCCTGTCGCCGATTCCCTGCACGGACTGCAAGTACTGCATGCCTTGTCCGAACGGGGTTGCCATTCCCCGGATCTTCGCAACGTACAATCAAGGAAAGATGTACAACGAGGAAGACATGGCCCGAATGCGCTACAACCAGTTCCTGAAGCCCGAGGAGAGGGCGGACCGCTGTGTGGCGTGCGGGAAGTGCGAATCCGTGTGTCCCCAGCAGATCCAAATCATCGACTGGTTGAAGAAAGTGCACAGCTCTCTGGCCGAGACCTCCGCTTCATGACGGATCCGCGCTTCGAAGCCATCGATCCCCTTGAGGAGAAGCTTCGGCGTGGAAAAGGCGACCCGGAGGACGATCGGACGGTCGAGGAGACCTTGCTGTCGCATCTCGATCCGCTCATCGAGGATCGGATCGTCGATGAAGTGATTCGTCCGATCAAGGCCGGGAAAGAGGCCGTCGTCTACTGCTGTCGAGCGCACGAATCGTTGGGTGGAGATCTCGTCGCGGCCAAGATCTACCGGCCCATCGAACGAAGAAGCTTCACGCGTGACGCCGTCTACCAGCAAGGGCGCGAGCGGGGCACGCGTCCCGACGCGCGCACAATGCGTGCGCTCGGGAAGAAGACGAAGCGGGGGCGGCTGCACAAGTTCAGTGCGTGGATCGCGCACGAATTTCGAACGCTGATGATCCTCCATCAGGCGGGCGCAGACGTGCCCGCGCCGATCGAGCGGCTCGGGCCCGTCATTCTGATGGAGTACTTCGGTGACGCCGACCGCCCGGCGCCCGTTCTTATCAATGTAACGCTGGATAACGCGGAAGCGGCGACGATGTACGCGCAGGTCCTTCACAACGTGGAGACGTTTCTCATCCAGCATCGCGTGCACGCCGATCTATCCGCGTACAACATGCTGTACGTGGGCGAACGCGCCGTCATCATCGACTTCCCGCAGTCTGTCGATCCTCGCTACAACGACGATGCATTCGACCTGCTCGTGAGGGATCTTCGCAATGTCAATGCGTACTTCGAGGCCTACGAGCTGGATCTTGTCGATCCCCTACAACACGCTCTTCGTGTGTGGCGGAAGCACATCGATCCCACACGGTGACCCCATGGGCGACGGATCCGTAGATCGAATCCGTCGGTCATCGGGCGTCCGACCCGGAGGCGAGCGAATCGATGTCCATCCCTGAGCTTCGCTGGGTCCCCATCCTGGTTGGAGCCGCTGCGTATCTCGTTCTTGGGGAAGTCTGGTACTCTCCTCCGATGCTGCAGCACGTCTGGCGGCAGTGGATTCCCGATCTTGGGCGTCCCCGTCAATGCATCCGCGACCGAGCCGAGTCCGCGGTCTATACCGTCGTGATGTCGTGGCTGATCTGGCTCCTGTTGAATGTCGCGCAGGTGAAGTCGTTCGGGTTCGGGATGCTGGTCGGAGCGGGCGTGCTGATTGCCGCGAAGGCGCTCTCCTCGCTCACCTATGCCCGCCACCAGGACATCGGGACTCGGGCATGGTGGCTCTTCAGCGTCTATCAATGCATGGCGCTGGCCGGCGTGGGGGGAATTCTCACGATCTGGCATTAACCGTCACTCGAGAATCGATGGATCCAACCGAACCGTTTCCAGATATCGAGGACGGACGATGTGCCACACTGCATCCGCCGATCCAGAGAGCAGCGGATGGACCGGGTCTTCGATGGCAAGATCGATGGAGTAGTCGCATGGAGACGGCCTTCCCAAGGCGATCCAGGTTCGATGAAGCCACATCAGTCGCTCGTAGAGCTGCTCGAGCGCCTCTGGGTCAGATTGCGCCGTCAATCCCTCGATGGCTCGAGCCGTGAGGCGCACGATGGAATGGCTGCCGGGATCGGCCAGTCCGTACCCGAAGTTGTCGTACCACAGCTCTCGGGATCCGAGCGCCAGAAAGAAGTAGAAGCTCCTGTGGGCGGGCGATCCAAACGGATGACCGGCGGAACCATCCGGCAGGGCAAGATCCTCCGGCATCGGGCGCCGCCACACCGGCTCGTCCTGGTTTCCAAGGATCCTGAAGCTGAACCACGGGTTGTTCCACTCCAAGATCCCATGGATCTTCATGAAGCCGGACAGCGTCACGACACGTCCCGCGGCTGTTCCCGGTTGAGGCCCGTGACCGAGACGCACGATGGGATCGGAGAAACCGTGCTGAAGGGGGACGAGGATGGCTCCGTCCGGCGTCAGTTGTTCCAACCAGTGCGGCGAGATGTCCGAGCAGCCGACCGTCGCGATGATCCGATCATACGGGGCCCCTTCCGGCATTCCGTGGTATCCGTCGCCACAAGCTACGTGGACGGTGCCGTATCCTTCTTCCAGCAAGAATCGCCGTGCACTGTCGGCCACGGAGGCCTGCCATTCGATCGTGAACACGAGACCGGGGTCTCCACATAGCTCCGCAAGCAGGGCCGCGTTGTACCCTGTCCCTGTACCGATCTCCAGGACGCGCATGCCCGGCTTCACATCGAGCAGCTGGAGCATTTCGGCGACAAGAGATGGCTGAGACGTCGAGCTGGTGGGAAAGTTGCCGTCGTGCATCGTCACCAATGCGCTATTGGAATAGACCTCGGCCAAGTCCTCGGGTGAGGGATCGTTCCTGTCGAAGGCCGCCCGGCGGAAGGGCATCTGGATGTTGGTGGGATCAAGGACGAACCATCCGTCGAGAAATCGATGCCGGCGAACCTTCGACAGAGCGTCTCTGATCGGCTCCGGAAGCGAGTTCAATTGGCTCTCGATCGAGCGTATGTACGCTTCGGGAACTGAATCCTTGGCGCTCATTCTCCCTTCCTATACCTGATTGGAGGACGCAGTCCAGCACGAATTGATGTGGATCTCGACGTTCCCTCGGTAGGTGAAGTAGGCGCGCTTGGGCTCTCCGCGATGCGCCCAGACGACGAACATCCGTTTCACATCTCCGTTGGCGGCGACGACCTCCGCACGCTCCCAAGATATGGCACGGACCAAGTAGGCTGTATCCGGGTCGAGCGTATGGATGCAGTCCGTCGGCGACATCATGTAGAAGCCGAACAACGGGAGCTTGTCGATGTCCTTCCACGACGTCTCATTGCCCAACGTCTTCTGCACATGGAACGACACCGACGCTTGTGTCAGCGGAACGATGACAACGTGCTCCTGAGAGTCGTTGACGATTCCGCTGAAGATCGCCGCTTCCTCGTAATCGAGGACATCTCCGGTGCCGAGAAGCGCCTCCACACCCGCGAATGCATCGCGAACCCTCTCGATGAACGCGGATCGATCGAACAGTGGAGAACCCAGTGCCGTCATGTGGATCGCCTCCCAAACGAACCTGCCTCAACAGCTACCAGCCATCTCATGGCTACCTCCTTATCGCATCACACTTATATCCAGGGACTAAACGTATGTCAAAACCTATGCGAATACCTCTCTGATGTGGACCACTACCTCGCACTGGTTTGAATGCGTGTCAGGCTGTTCTTGCCGGGAGGTCAGAGGTCGAGGAGACTGTGGCGTGTGGGTTTGAGGCTCCACGATCGGAACGGATGCCGTCGGGCCGATCCCCGCCGCCGGGGCCGGTCAGTCGTAGCGGATGCGCGGATCGATCGCGACGAGCGCAATGTCGGCGATCAAATTGCCGACGATCAGAATCGACGAGTAGAACAACAGCGCCGCCGTCAACACGTGTTGATCCTGTCGCTCGATGGCTCGAATGAACACCATTCCGAACGATGGGAGCCCCAGCATTCTCGCCGCGATGATCGACCCCGTAATCAGGGTCGGGAGCATGATGCCGAACAAGCTGACCAACGGATTGAACGCGTTGCGGATCGCGTGCTTGATGATGATTCGCAACTCCGAGATCCCCTTGGCGCGGGCGGTTCGCAAGTACGGGAGCCGCAGGACGTCCATCATGTTGATCTTCATGTAGCGAATGACGGATGCGAACATCGGGGCTCCGACGATGATGAAGGCCGGCGTCAGATGGCTGACGTAGCTTGCGAACTTGGCGAACGACATCGGTTTGCTGACCAAATCGAAATACACGAGGCCCCACACCCCGGATCCGACGATCAGCGGATTGATGAAGCGGTACATAATCCAGAAGAACAACGCCGCCATGACATATCCTGGGATCGAAATGCCCAAGTAGGAGATTCCCATGATCACGAAATCCGAGATCTTGCGGTGTCGAATGGCGCACAAGACCCCTAAGGGAACCCCAAACAGCCACGCCAGGAACATCGAGCAACCGGTGATGATGAGCGTCCACTGCAATCCGGACTCCGGCGAGAACAAGAACCGGCTCAGCGAACCGCCGGAGAACGATGTGCCGAAATCGCCGTGGAAGACGACCCCGGAGAGCCAGATCCAGAACTGGACGACGAACGGCTTGTCGATGCCCGCCTGGATTCGCAACGCAGTGTGCACGGCATGCGGGTCCATTCCCGCCATGGCTGCGCCGAGCATCGATAGCGTGAAGTAGTCGCCGGGGAAGATACTGACGAGGCTGAACGAGAGAAAGGCGACGGCTACGAAAACGGGAATGACAGCAAGGATTCGTTTGAGGAGGTAGCGGAACAACGAAGACTCACCTCGTTTCCAAGGACATCTTACCGACATCGCTCCTCATCGACAAGCTCCTTGTGATCGCGATTCTCGAATGGTGCCGGTTTGATCGGACCGCAGGAACGGCGTAATGCGCGATCCCCGCTCAGCTGCGGAGCCTGGAACCGAGTGGCCGACCATGCGTCCGAGAAGCGGGCGACACCACAGATGTCATGGATGTCGTTCTGATCGAGCCCGGGGTCGATTCCCAAGGCGAGGTACACGCCCGAATACGGCCTCTCGGCAAGCGCGTAGGCCTTGGACTCCCTCATGTCACAACCTATACGAAACCTTCCTGGATGAGGACCAGAGACCCAGTCTGGTTTGGAAGCGTGTCAGGCCGTTCCCATCGGGAGGTTGGATGTCGACGAGACTGTGGTGTGTGGGTTTGAGGCTCCACGATCGAAACGGAGGCTGTCGGGCCGACCCCGCTTCCGGGGCCGGCTAGTCGTAGCGAATGCGCGGATCGATCGCGACGAGCGCAATGTCGGCGATCAGGTTGCCGACGATCAGAATCGACGAGTAGAACAACAACGCCGCCGTCAGCAGATGCTGGTCCTGCTGCCTGATCGCAGAGATGAACACCATTCCGAACGATGGGAGCCCCAGCATTCTCGCCGCGATGATCGACC
>CAZXQL010000093.1:0-8045 GCA_964643395.1 uncultured Thermotogae bacterium | reverse complement strand
CTGCGTGATGCGCGCGGTCCTTCGGCAGCGAACCGTGTTGGATGCGCTGGACTTCCTCACGGAAGCCCCCCAAGCGTCCGGCCAGCACTACCTCCTCGGAGATCCGTCCCAGATCCGCTCGATCGAATGCTCGTCATCCGCGATCGCGGAGTTTCTCCCGTCCGGAGTCGACGACGTGGTGTGGCATACCAACCATCCGTTGGCGAACGACGATCTGCACACGTGGTACCGCGAGATCTTGGAGGCCGGAGCAAGTTACCCGTTCCTCGACAACAGCCGCACCCGTTTCACCGCTGTCGAGAAGCGATTGCGAGCGACGCCGATCGGCACCCGGTTCGATCAGTTCGCCGAGATTCTGTCGTCAGCCGACGATGAGGAGCATCCGATCTGCGCTGCTCGCGAAGACGCCACCTTCTACGCCGAGGCGGGGCTGTTCACATTCGCGTCGACGATCATGGTTCTCTCCGAGACTCCGAAACTGCATGTCACGCTCGGCCCTCCGGACCGGTCTCCGCGTCACGTGCTGGGGTTCGAATCGTGATCGAGATGCCTTAGGCCTGCTGGACGCTACCGGCTCGCGTCCTTGGCGAAGGTGGCCGTAATCGTGTGATCGCGATCGATAGCGCGGAACGAATACGTCGCGACGGCCCCGACGGAGACCCCATCGACGACGATGTCCGCAATGTGCTGCCCCGGCGCAGGGGTGATCTTGAACGATAGATCGTGCCCGTAGGCAACGAGCCAGGCCCCGTCAGGATCGATGGATCCGCCCGTGCCCGCGCTTGACGACACTGTGTACATGTCCATCGCGAAGCTCGCGGTAATCGTGTGGTCCGCGGTCACGTCCAAGAATGTATACCGAGTCACGGTTCCCACGGACGCCCCGTCGACGGTGACGGAGCGGACATGGTAGTGCTCTGCAGGCATGATCGTGAACGACTGATCGGTGCCCGAATCCACCGTCACGCCGCCCGCCGGTACGATCGTACCGTTCGCAGACGCGTTCGCAGTGACGACGTGCATGTCCTTCTCGAACGTCGCCCGAACGACATGCTCCCCGACGACATCATCGAACGTGTACCCCGTCCGTGCTCCGATGGCGACCCCGTCGACGGAGACGCCCGCGATGCGATATCCCTCTGCCGGGGCAATCGTGAACGTCTGACTCGCACCGTACGAGACGTCGATGTCGCCGCTCGGCTCGATCGTTCCGTGCTCTCCGGCGATGGCAGCGATACGATGAGTCTCCTCCACAAACGTGGCCATGATGTTTCGATCGCCATCCATGGTCACGGTCAGAGGATTCTCGCTGCCCTGGGCATCTCCGCTCCATTCGGCGAATCGCCATCCCGGCGCCGGATGCGCCTCCAACGTCACGGCGTCTCCGTATGCCACCATGCCTTCGACAGCGCTTACGGTGCCTTGCCCCACCGTCTGTGTCGTAAGGCGCTCTTGGTCCGGAGCGAACGTGGCTGCAATCGTGTGATCCGCGCCCACTTCCGTAAATGTGTACGCTTCGACCGCACCGACTGACATCCCGTCCACAACAACGTCGCTCACGTGGTAGTGCTCGGCCGGAGTGATCGCGTACGTCTGGCTTCCGCCGAACTCGATGGATAGACCGCCGCCGGGGACGATGGCTCCCCTGCCGTCGACCGTGCTCGTGATCGCGTACACGTCGGGTGCAAAGACGGCCGTGATCCATCGATTGCCATCCATGATGACTGCCAGCGGGTTCGCAGCCCCACTGGCGTCGCCGCCCCATCCGACGAAGCGTGCGCCGTTCGATGGTGTTGCTGTGACGGTAACCTCGTCTCCGTAGTCGTACGTTCCTTGACTTGGGTCCATGGCCCCGTCGCCGACGACGGACGTCGTGAGCGTCGCGCGGTCGAGCGCAAACGTCGCCTCGATCGTATGATCCGAGGTCGTGTGCGTGAACGTGTAGCTCGTCACAGCCCCCACGGACGTTCCGTCGGCAATGACATCCTCCACGTGGTAGTGCGCCGCCGGGTTCATGACGAACGTCAGGCTTCCGCCGTACGCCACGTCGGCATTGCCGCTCGGACGGATGGTTCCGTCCGGCCCTGACGTGGCGGCAATCGTATAGATCGCGACGGCAAACGTCGCGGTGACGTTCTTCGTGTCGTCCATGACGAGCTGAAGTGGGTTGTCTGTCCCGCTCGCATCGCCGCTCCACCCCGCGAATCGCCATCCCGTGTCGGGAACAGCGACGAGCGTGGCCACGGCACCAGCCGCATAGGCAACATCCGTCGAACGGATCGCGCCGTTTCCGCTCACAGTTGTCTCGAGCGCCACGCGCGTCGCCTCGGTGGCAGTCACTGACGACGAACTCTGAACTGCGCTCGGCAGCTCACTGGCGGCAACCGTCGACGGCGGGCTCTGGACCGCGCTCGCCTGCTCACTTGACAAAGACGATGCGACCGACACCGTCGATTCGGATGTCGAGGACGTCTGCTGACTCGCCGATAGCGCCTGAGTCTGGTCTCGCAACGCTGCGATCTCACGCGTGAGGTGGTTTCTGGACAGAAGGCCCTGGATGGCCAGGGCCAGCAGCGCGGCCGCTAGGAGCAATGCCGCAATCGCGATGATGCGACGTCGGCGCCGAGGGCGTTCATCCGATTTCACATCAGGCGGTTCTCCCGGCGTGCCGCCTGTTGCGCCCCCTGCCGCCCCACCCGCTGCGACCATGATTCCGGCTCCCGCAACGGCAGCTCCCTCTCCCACACGCGCCGCTCCTCCGCCACCTCCAGCCGCTTCCTTCTCGTAGAACTCGTCATGCTTCAGAGAGATCTCGGGCAGGAAGAACGTCACCGCGAATGCCGCCAAGGACACTCCCAGCGCAATCAGGAAGAGCTCGCCGATCCCGGAAGCCAACGCTTGATGGACCGCATGAATGAACGCCTGATAGAGCTGGTCGGCTTGCGCCCCAAATGCGGAGAACTGGGACCTGATTGCGGCCTGCGTCTGCGAGTTGATCAGCGTCTGTGGGTCGAGGAACTGCTTCTGCTGTGCCGCTGACAGTCCGGACACGGCTTGTGTGAGCGTCGACGGGAGGTTCGACTGGAGTTGCGAAGAGAACGTCTTCGCGAGAACCGTGCCCAGGATGGGTGCGGCGATCGCACCGCCCAGCGATCGAACGAACTGCTGCGACGCATTGACGACGCCCATGACCTCGTAGGGGAACGCATTCTGGACCGCGACATTCAAGGTCGGCATCAGTGCGCCGATCCCTACTCCAGTCACGACCATGTCGCGGATGACCGTCCCCCAGGTCGAATCTGCGCCGAGGCGGGTCATCAGGAACATGCCGATCGCCATGACAGCAGCCCCGATCATGGTGAGGACCTTGTACCGGCCGGTCCGGGTCATGATCTGGCCGGCGACAAGAGAGCCGAAGATCACGCTCAACATCATCGGAGTCAGAACCGCCCCGGAGTTCTGGGCGGACAACCCGAGGACGCCCTGCACGTAGATGGGAAGGAACATGAGGGTCCCAAACATGCCGATGGTCAGCAAGAACCCGACAAGGTTTGCGGTTGCGAAGAGTCGAACCTTGAAGAATTCGATCGGAATGATCGGTTCGGTCGCTCTTCGCTCGACCCACGCAAAGGCCGCGAGCATCACCGCCGAGAATGCAAACAGCCCAATGATCTGCGGGCTGCCCCACGCATACTGGCTCCCCGCCCAGGTGAACGCCAGGAGAAGGGGAAGCAGTCCGGCGATGAGAACGCCACTCCCCGTCCAGTCGATGTGGACCTTCTTCTTGATACGAACGCGCGGCAGCGCATAGAGGAGTGCACCAAGGGCAATCGCCGCCACCGGAAGATTGATGTAGAAGATCCACCGCCATCCCCAGTGGTCGGTGATCCAGCCACCGAAGAACGGCCCGATGATGCTTGCCAGCCCGAACGTCATCGCGATGACGCCCATCCAGCGCCCGCGTTCTCGCGGGTTGAAGATGTCGCCGATCGTCGCCCGAGGCATGCTGATCATCGCGCCGCCGCCAATTCCTTGGAATGCCCTGAAGATGATGAGTTCCATCATCGAATGGGCCTGCCCGGAAAGCGCGGAACCCAGCATGAAGAGCGCAAGGCCTGCCACATAGAACGGCTTCCGGCCATAGACATCCGAAAGCTTGCCGTAGATCGGCACCATGATGGTGGATGCCATCATGTACGCGGTGAACACCCACGCGTAGATGGCGAACCCTTGGAGATCCCCGATGATCACCGGCATCGCCGTCGAGACGATCGTCTGATCGAGCGATGAGAAGAACATCGTGACAAGCACCGCTCCCAGCGCGAACCAACGTCGTTCACCCTCGATCCGATTTGTGCTCTGAGTCGTCTCGTCACGTGGAAGCATCGTTCGACCTCACTCCCAAAGTCCTTGGAACGCACGAGGATAGTCGAAAACGGCATGAGACTCACGTGGCAGATGTCTTGCCGATAGTGACGTTCATCTCGCCGCAAGCCTCCCCTGCTCTTCAACCTCCGGACGCAATTCGGTATAGTCGACCGTCTGTCGTCGATGGTGCTGAACGGATCGAGGGCGGCGAGCATGGACCCAATCGAGGAGGCGGTTCCCGGATGCTGGCTGTCGAAGTCAAGGACGTCGTCAAGTCGTACGCCGACAAGGCGGCCGTCGATCATCTCTCGTTCACGGTCGCTCCGAATGAGATCCTCGGTCTCATTGGACCGAACGGCGCCGGAAAGACGACGACGATCCGGATGATGATGGACATCATTCAGCCGGACTCAGGCGAGGTAACGATCTTTGGGAAGAGGCTGTCCGAGGCCGTGAAGAGCAACCTCGGCTATCTCCCTGAGGAGCGCGGATTGTACAAGAAACTCACGGTGATCGATTCCATCGTCTACCTGGCGTCTCTCAAAGGGATGGACCGCCGCGCGATCGAGGACAGCGCCGATCAGCTTCTGGATCGGACGGGAATGCTTGCCCACAAGAAGCAACGCATCGAAGGGCTGAGCAAGGGAATGGCCCAGATCATCCAATTCATCGTCACGATCCTCCACGATCCGCAGCTGATCGTTCTGGACGAACCGTTTGCCAGTCTCGACCCTGTCAATACCGAACTCATCAAGGGGCTGCTCGCCAATCTGCGGAATCGCGGCAAGACGATTGTCCTCAGCACGCACCAGATGAATCAGGTCGAGGAGATCTGCGATCGTGTCTTGATGATGAACCAAGGCCGCGCCGTCCTGTACGGGGAACTTCAGGAGGTCAAGTCTCATCATGCGGATCACTCCGTCATCGTCGACGTGGAGGGCGCACTCGGAGATATCGAGGGCGTTGCCGAGCAGCGACCGCGCAAAGGGTACGTAGAACTGCTCCTCGACGAAGGCACGCAGCCTCAGCGCGTCCTCGAGCGACTCGTTGCCGCGGGCGTCTGTGTCCATCGGTTCGAAGTGGCGACACCCTCGCTGAACGATATCTTCCTTCAGGCGGTGAGTGCGAATGACGAATAGAACGCTGTTGGTCTTTCGGCATGAGTTCTCGCACACGGTACGCAAGACCGGGTTCATCATCTTGACGTTGACGCTTCCCATCCTCGCTCTCCTCGGAATCGGGATCTTCCATATTGCGTCGGGTGTCGCGAAGCCAGCGGTCGAAGTAACCCGTGTCGGCTACGTGGATCTGGCCGGCGGGTTCGATCAGTTCACTGACCAGGGGAGCGTGACCCTCGTGCGTCTGGATACCCAAGACGCCGGCACCCAGGCTCTGATGCGCGGAGACATCGACGAGTACTTCGTGATCCCCGCCGATTTCATCGCGACCGGCGTGATCGATCGGTACACGGCACGCAAGGAACTCACGCCTCGACCGTCGGTCGCAGCGGCGATCAAGAACTTCACGTCCAGCAATCTCCTTGCCGGCAAAGTCCCGGCCGACACGATCGAGCGAATCGAGGCTCCGCTGTCGCTTGTTACCACCACGCTCACCCTTGAAGGTGAGGTCGCAGTCAACCAGGGAGGATACGGGAACTTCATCATTCCGGCCGTGTTCAGTGTGCTGTTGTCGCTCGCTCTCGTGATCTCCTCGAACTACGTCCTGCAAGGACTCAGCGAGGAAAAGGAGAGCCGCCTGATGGAGATCCTGCTGTCCTCCGTCTCGACGCGTCAGCTCGTGACGGGGAAGCTCCTGGGCCGAGGAGCCGCCGGATTGATCCAGGTTCTCGTCTGGGTTGCCTCGATCCCGATCCTATTGCGGCTCGCGTCCTCGTCCATCGGAGGTTTCGTCAGCAGCATTCAGCTCCCACCGGCGTTCCTGTTGCTCGGCGTCCTCTACTTCATCCTCGGGTATTCGCTGTTCGCAGTACTGGCATTGGGGATCGCTGCGATCAGTTCCACGGTTCGAGAGGCCCAGGGACTTCTGCCGCTCTTCACGCTGTTCTCCGTCGCGCCGTTCTGGTTCATCTCTCTCCTCATGCTGTTCCCGGACAGCCCGGTGTGGATCGTCTTCAGTCTCGTTCCGTTCAGTGCGCCCGTTCTGATGATGTTGCGGCTTGGATTGGCAAGCGTTCCGGTGTGGCAGATCGCGGCAAGCATGGCCGTGCTCCTGATTTCGACTCTATTGGGGTTGCTACTGTCCGCCAAGCTCCTCCGACTCTATCTCCTGATGTACGGCAAGCGCCCTCGGCTTGCTGAAATCGCGAACAGCCTCCGGGGCGGATCGTGAGTGAGATCCCGGAGCGAATCGAGTGAGAGGCCGGCGCACCTGGGCTTGCGTCGATCCTGGCCGGACTGCTCTCGGCGACGGATCTCCAATCGCTGCTTCTCGAGGTCTATCGCATTCGCACGGAACGAGAGACACCATCTGAAACTCTCTCCGGATATGCGTCCAATCGGTTCGTTCGCCCATCGTCGATCCCGCTGGTTACGCTTGCCCGCTGGGAATCGATCGCTCTTCGACACTTGCCGAACGAGTTCGAGGCCATTGCCTTGTCTCCGGTCTGCCCGCTGGGCACGAATTCAGCGGTCGCGCCGATCGATCCGGCGTGGGTCGTCGCCACAACTCGCAACACGCAAGTTGTCTCCGACTCGACGAACGTGCCGGCGCTCGAGTGTGCCCTTCGACGCCGTGAATCTCTTCGCGCCGATCCCAAATCCCCGGCAGCGGTCCATCTCGCGACGAGCCGCAGACTCCTCCGCGCTCAACGCTACGATCGACCGGACCTCGTGTCTCACTTCGCAGCGTTCACGCTCGCCAGCGCGGGGAGAGACACCGGCGATCTGCAGTTCGAGTTGTCAGCCGCACTCCTGCACATCGGCTTCTACCTCCGTGCATTGCGAGGCTATGCAGGACCCGAGGTCCCACTGGCTGTGTCCGCGACAGCTTTCGCGTCTCCACCGCGTACGGACCTTCTGAAAACGCAGCTCCTCTCCGCGCTGCGACGCGCGTTCCCGGATGTGGTCTGCGAGATCGATCCGGATCGTACGAGTGGTCGAGGCTACTATCGCGACGTGTGCTTTCGGATCCACGCCACGACACGGACGGGCGAGCAGGCTGTCCTCGTCGACGGCGGAGCCGTCAACTGGACACAGCAGCTGCTTGCCAACGCAAAGGAGCGGCTTGTGACCAGCGGGATCGGGAGCGAGCGGCTGTGCATCGGGTTTCCGAGTGCCGCCGACAGGTCGGACACATCGTGACCGTTCCACGCGGGGTTTGCGTCCCCAGGCCCGGTCGGCGAGCCTAGATCTGGATCGACTTCCACGTTCCCCTACGAAACTTGAGGAACATGATGAGCGCAAGCAATCCCCAGTAGATCAGCTCTCCTGTCCAAGCTCCGAGCAGTCCGAGTGAGGTTCGCAATCCGAGAAAGTAGACAGCAGGGAGGTAGGGGCCTAGGCAAATCGCAAACTCAACAATCATGACGAAGCGGGTATTCCCGGCTCCCTGCAATGCCGAACCGAGGACGAGCCCTATCCCAGGGAAGACCTGCATCAATCCGAGCAAGATGAGCGGCCCACGTCCCGTGTTCATGACGTTCGGATCCGTCGTGTAGA
>CAZXQL010000092.1:2173-8060 GCA_964643395.1 uncultured Thermotogae bacterium | reverse complement strand
TCCGGCTGGCCGGGCACCGACTGGATCGAAGACATCATGCTTCGAACCGCGGGCCCGGATGTCTACGACCAGTGGGTTGCCCACGAGATTTCGTGGACGTCCCCGGCCGTGAAGACGGCGTTCGAGTACTTCGGCCAGATCGCACTGAATTCCAAGATGGTCTACGGCGGGACGACCGGGGAGTTGCTGACGAACTTCGGCGATGCCCCGAATGCGTTGTTTACCACCCCGCCGGAAGCCTACATGCTCAAGCAGGCGACGTTCATCCAGAGCTTCATCCTGACGGCGAACCCGACTCTGGTGGCCGGCGAGGACTACGATGTCTTCACATTCCCGCCGATCCAGCCGCAGTGGGGCACTCCGATCGAAGGATCGGGGGATCTGGTTGGCGTCTTCAACAACACCCCGCAAGCGATGGCGCTGGCGAACTACCTCGCCTCGGCCGAAGCCCAGGCCATCTGGTGCGGCGATTTGGGCAAGATTGCGGTGAACACGAAAGTGGATCCCTCGATCTACCCGGATCCGATCACTGCGAAGGCGGCGAATCTGGTCCAAACCGCGACGGTCTTCCGATTCGATGCGTCGGACCTGATGCCGGCCGCGGTTGGCTCGGGAACGTTCTGGAGTGGAGTCCTTGACTACATCAACGGAATCCCGCTGGATACGGTTCTCGCGAACATCGAGCAGAGTGCGGTGACCGCCTACGCCCAGCAGCAGTAAGGGATTGGCGAACCGCCTCGGTTCAAAATCGAAGTAGAAGAGACCAGGGCGGGCGTCGCCGCCCGCCTTGGTTTCATCCTTGCGGAGGCTAGAACATGCGCACGAAGAAGATCACTCCGTGGTTGTTCGCAGGGCCGGCGCTGATTCTGCTGGGGCTGTTCCTCGTCTACCCATCCGCCGAGACAATTCGCGTCTCGTTCTACAACTGGAACTCAAAGGTCTTCGTAGGGTTCTCCAACTACATCACGGCGTTTACGAACTCGTCCATGTTGACTGTCTTTCGGAATAACGCGATCTGGGTGTTCGTCTTCACCCTGTTCACCGTCTCGCTCGGACTGATGTTGGCTGTGTTGCTCGACCGTGTGAAGTACGAGCGGATCCTCAAGTCGTTCATCTTCGTTCCGATGGCGATCTCCATGGTCGGCGCATCGACGATCTGGAAGTTCGTCTACGCCTTTCGCCCGGCCGGAGCCCCGCAGATCGGGCTTCTCAACGCGATCGTTGTCGCATTCGGGGGGCAGCCGGTCGGCTGGTTGATCCGTAGTCCTTGGATCAACAACCTCTGTCTCATTGCGGTTGGAGTGTGGCTGTGGACCGGTTTCTGCATGGTTCTCTTGTCGGCGGCCTACAAGAACATCCCCAGTCAACTGATGGAGGCGGCGAGGATCGACGGGGCGAACGAGTGGCAGGTCTTCCGTCGGGTGATCCTTCCTCTTCTTTGGCCGACGGTCGCGGTCGTCATGACGACGATGGTCGTCTTCGTGCTCAAGATCTTCGACATTGTCTACGTGATGACGAACGGAAACTACGGCACGGAAGTGATCGCGAACCTGATGTACAAGCAACAATTCACCTTCCAGAACTACGGACAGGCGGCAGCGCTCGCGGTCATCCTCCTTCTGTTAGTGGTTCCGATGATGGTGCTGAATATCCGCCGATTCCGGCGACAGGAGGCGATCCGATAATGGGACGAGTTCGCAGCATCCTCGCACGAACACCGATCCATGTCGTCTTGATCGTAATCGGTGTGATCTGGATCCTCCCGACGCTGGGCGTGTTGATCACGTCGTTTAGGATTCCGCACGACATCTCGGCCAACGGATGGTGGAGCGTCTTCGCTCACATCACCAAGGCCGGGCAATTCTCGGTACAGAACTACGTGTCGGTGATCTTCAAGCAAGGGATCGGCCGGGCCTTCTTGAACAGCTTGATCATTTCGGTCCCGGGGACGCTGATCCCGGTAACGATCGCTGCCTTTGCCGCGTTCGCGTTCTCTTGGATGAAGTTTCGGGGGCGTAACTTCCTGTTCATGGCGGTTGTCGCGCTCTTGATCATCCCGCTGCAGATGACGTTCATCCCGGTTCTGAGGATCTTCAAGACGCTGCACATCTCGGGAACATTTCCGGGGATCTGGTTCGCTCATACAGGGTACGGTCTACCGCTGACCGTCTACCTGTTGCACAACTTCATGGCAAGCCTGCCTCGGGATCTGTTTGACTCGGCGGAAATCGACGGGGCGACGTCGCTGCAAACCTTCTCCAGGATCGTGATTCCCCTGTCGGTGCCGGCGATTGCCTCGGTGATCATCTTCCAGTTCGTCTGGGTATACAACGATCTGCTGGTGGCGTTGATCTACCTGGGCGGGACCGCGAAAGTCGCACCGCTGACCGTCTTGATTGCGAACCTTGTTGGATCGCGCGGGCAGGACTGGCAAATTCTGACGGCCGCTGCATTCGTGTCGATGGCATTGCCGCTGCTGGTCTTCTTCTCGCTTCAGCGTTACTTCGTACGCGGAATCCTGGCGGGATCCGTCAAAGGATGAGTCCGTTCGACGCAGAAGCGACGCGACGCTTGGTCGAATGCGATGCGCGGGCACAAGCCCTGTTGCGCACGTTGGCGACGGAGTATTCGTATCGCGGACGTACGCTCCACTTGTATCGAGCAGGCTTGCAGGAAGGGAAAGTTCGGTTCGGGCTGTTCGGACGCGACCTGCTCATCACGGCGCGACTGCTGGGCGATCCGGCGTTCACGAAGGATGTCCTGTGCTTCGTCGCGGACACCTTGGGACACAACGCCGATCCGAGAAGCGGCGAGGAGCCCGGACGGGGAATCCACGAGTTCGACCACGTGGAGATGCGAGGGTATCTCACTCGGTACAACGCGATCGATGTCACCCCTCTGTTTCTTTCGGCGGCGGCGGCCTATGTGAAGAAGACGGGTGATGAGGCGCCCATCGAGGAGCTTGAAACCGAGCTTCGCCTCGCCATTGGTTTTCTTGAGAGCCATGTTGTCGACGGTCTCTACGTGGAGGATCCGGCCTACGCCGGCGCGACCGGGTACGCTCTGCGCGCCACCTATTGGAAGGACAGCCGGCTGCCCGGCCGAGTGGACCCTGCCTACCCCGTGACGTACACGCTCGTTCAGGCGCAAGCGATTGCCGCCCTACGGGCCTCGGCGGCGCTCGTAGATCTGGGACTGGAGCCCTCGGTGAAGGCGAATGATCTGACTGCGTTGACGGAGCATGCGCTCGCCGCGCTGCGAGAACGGCTGTGGGATGTCGACCTTGACGTGCCGGTCATCGCGATCGATCGGGATGGACGGATAGCCGGCGTGTCCTCAGATATGCTGCACATGCTGGCGTATCTGGAACGCGGAGATCTCGACGATGAGAAGCTCGGGGCGATTCGCCGCGCGGCCGAGCAGCTTGCGACGCCGTACGGATATCGAACGTACGCGCCAAACCAGATCGACTATGACCCACACAACTATCATCTTGGGGCGATCTGGCCGTTCGAGCAGGCGCTGATCGTCATCGGCGCCGTCCGACACGGGCAGAATGACATGGCCGACGTCGCTGCACGAGCTTTGGACATGCTTGACGAGGAAGGGTTCCCCGAACTTGTCTACTGGGAGGAAGGCGGAGTGCTGGAAGGAGCGAGATCGGTGCCGGAACAGGGATGCGACCTTCAGCTCTGGACGCTTGCGGTGCCACGCGCTCTGCTGCAAAGGGCGGATGCGAACGAAAATTGAACGAAGGATTCATGGTGACGATGTGCTTGTGATCGGGCAGCGGCAAAGGGCTCTTGCATTGTCAGGGCAGCCTCGGATACTCTTCACGACTTTCTAGGCAGGGGGCGAACGATGGACGGAATCGGTATCGAGAAATACGTTGGGATCATCGAATCGGAGATGATCGCGGACATCCAGCGAGCGGCTCGCTCCATCTACGGACTCCGCGTTCTCCATGTGAATTCGACCTTCCACGGAGGCGGAGTCGCTGGAATGCTCAACTCGCTGATCCCATTGATGAACGACATCGGGGTCAACGCGGACTGGAACCTGTTGTACGGCGATCCTGCGTTGTTCGAGGTCACCAAGAAGCTGCACAACGGAATCCAAGGAGAGGACGTCAAACTCACCCAGAAAGACCTCGAGTCTTACCTGTCGGTCAATCGCGCCTTTGCCCTGTATAGCCCGGTGATCCACGATGTCGTGATCGTCCACGATCCTCAGCCGCTGCCGATGATCCGATTCCGCCAGCGAGAGAATCCGTGGGTATGGCGGTGTCACATCGACGTCTCGAACCCGAATCCCCATGTCCTGGACACACTGCGCCCGTTCATCCTGCGCTACGATGCGACCGTCGTGTCGACGGAGATGTTCCGGCGGCCGGCATGGCCGATGGATACGTACATCATCCCCCCCGCCATCGATCCATTCTCCGAGATCAACCGCGACTTGTCCGACGCGGAAGTGACGGCGAAGCTCGAGGAGTACGGAATCAAACGTAACAAGCCGCTTCTTGCCCAAGTATCGCGGTTCGACAAATGGAAGGATCCCCTCGGCGTCCTCGAGGTCTTCCGGCGCGTGAAGAACGACGTCGACTGCCAGCTCGTCTTGTTGGGCAACATGGCCAACGACGATCCGGAAGGCCCCATCATCTTCGAGCAAGTCACGCAGCAAGCAACGGAGATGGACGACGTCGTCTTGGTCACGCAGACCGATCCGCAGCTCGTGAATGCACTTCAGCGCCGTGCGTCCGTCATCCTTCAGATGTCGAGGCGCGAAGGGTTCGGGCTTACGGTATCGGAGGCCCTCTGGAAGGGAACTCCTGTCGTCGCGACCGACGTGGGCGGGATTTCGCTCCAGGTCGAGGACGGGAAGGTCGGATACCTGACGCAGCCGGGTGACTACGACGCCGCTGCCGAACGCGTCTTGGCCCTGTTGAAGGACTCCGCACGACGTGAGGGGTTCGGGCGCGCAGGCCGGGAGCATGTCCGTGCCAATTTCCTGATTCCTCGCCTATTGCTCGATTGGCTCAACTTGCTCAGGGAGCTTGCCTGACGCTGTCGCAGGTCGCTCGAAGAAGAGCCGGTGCAGTGTCTCTCTAGTAGATGTCCCGAATCACACGCGCAGGGTTGCCCGCCGCGAAGACGTCGTCCGGGATGTCGTTCGTGACAACAGATCCGGCGCCGATGACGCTGCGGGCGCCGATTCGAACCCCCGGGCAGATGACGGCACCCCCGCCGATCCAGCAGTCATCTCCGATGGATATCGGTTCCCCAGACTCGAGCCCCATCCGTCGCTCTTCCGAGGACATCGGATGGGTGGCCGTGTAGATCTGTACCGCCGGTCCGAACATGACGTTCGAGCCGATCGTCACGCGACAGACGTCGAGCACGACGCAGTTGTAGTTGAAGAACGTGTTGGCGCCGACATAGAGGTTGTATCCATAGTCGCAGAAGAACGGATGCTCGACCCAGAAGTCGGGGAACGCGTTCGGGAACAGCTCCTCTCGCAACTGGTTGTAGCCGTCCATATCGCCGTCACGCAAGTGATTGAGCTTGTCCAGCAAGTGACGGGCGTGTCGCCGCTCGTCGATGAGCGTTGCGTCCATGGAGTTGTACATCTCCCCGCGGAGCATCTTCTCCTTCTCGCTGCGCATCGTTCTCTGCCTCCAAGCTGTCCGTCTTGCGTCAGAACAGTCCGATATAGATCGCGAGAACGTCGAGAGCACTGGCCACGGCGCATGAGACCAATGCGACCGGGATCCCCCGCCGCAACCACTCCCGAGCCGTGATCGGCTCTCCCGCCCGTTCACTGGATGAGATCGCGATCACATTGGCTGTGGCGCCGACAGGCGTCGCATTCCCACCGAACCCCACGC
>CAZXQL010000092.1:0-2163 GCA_964643395.1 uncultured Thermotogae bacterium | reverse complement strand
GGCCCACCAGAGCGGGCCAACGGGAACGCCCCTGGCCTGCAGCCCTCCGAGGATGGGCAGCATCGCGATAGTGAACGGTACATTGTCGACGACGGCAGACATCAGGGCGGAACTCCAGAGAACGACGAGCGAAGCGACAACAACACCATGTGTCGTCAGCTTGGTGATCGTCGCTGCAACGATATCGAGCGTCTCCGACGTCTCCAATCCCCCGACGATCACAAACAGGCCGATGAAGAAGAGCAGGACATCCCAATGCACTTGCTTGAGTGTCTCGCGAACATCGGGACGGATCCAGAACAACCCGACGCAAGCGCCGATCAGAGCCACCATTCCGGATTCGAGCTGCAGACTGTCGTGAAGGAAGAACAGAAGGATCGTTCCACCGAGAACGATCAGCATGCGCCGGGTCGTCACGGGATCGGTGAGGGCCTGTCGAGGCTTCATCCTCGTCAGATCCGAAAGGCGACTCGGAGCCTGCTGGAGAGACTTGTGGAACAGAAGCAGCAGCAGTGCCTGCACACATCCCCACACGAGCAACACGATCGGGCATAGGTGCACGATGAAGTCATTGAAACTCAGATGGGCGGCGGATCCGATGAGGATATTGGGAGGATCCCCGATCAGCGTAGCGACACCTCCGATGTTCGATAGAACCACCTCTCCGATCAACAAGGGAGTCATGGGGAGGCCGAAGATGTCAGCCAGCGACATGGTGACCGGGATCATCAGGATGATCGTCGTGACGTTGTCGAGGAACATGGAGACGATCGATGTCGTCAAGCCCAGATAGATGAACAGAACCCACGGCCTCCCGCGGGCCAGCTTGGCGGCCCCGATCGCAACGTATTCGAAGAACCCGGTGGCCTGAAACAGGCCGACGATGACCATCATCCCGAACAGCAACATGATCGTGTTGGCGTCCGTCGCTTCCACAGCGAGTTTGAGGGAGTAGAACCCAAGCCACTTGCCGACCGCGAGCATCGCGATCGCGCCGATGATGACGACGAGCGTGCGGTGCAGTCGCTCCATCAGGATGCCCGTATACGTGAGGATGAAAATCGCCGCCGAAGCGGCAATGGCGAGGGTTTCCGTCGTCATGGTTGATAGCATGGTAGTGAGACGACACCGAGCGAACAACTGACTGTGCGCTGTAGATCACCGGAACCTCAGACAGCACCATGGCGAACGCCTCTACCCACGGAGTCGGCGCTCACCGACCCCACTTAGCGTGGGGCTTCGGCCTCCCCGGACTTCATGATCGCCAGTTTGGATGTCAACGGGCCGATCAGTTCATGAATCACTGTCGCACCGATGACCACGTTCAGTAGGATCTGGCTGATGGAACTGAAATCCGTCTCCTGACTGACCAGGAGTGCGAGACCGATGACGATGCCTCCCTGCGGGATCAGGCCCCATCCCGCATATCTGCGAACCATCCTGGAGCTGCGTCCGAGCCTCGCTCCCAAGTACGCGCCTGTCAGCTTACCGATGGTGCGGAACAGGACGAACAGAAGCACGACAGGCAAGTATTGGAACAGCACCTGGATGTCGAGAAGCATGCCGCTGATCGTGAAGAAGACGATGAAGACGATGGGCTCGACGGACTCCTCCAAGAGGGCGAAGATCTCGTGGCGCTCCTGGCGCTGCGCAAGATTGACGACAGTGATTCCCATCGCCATCGTAGCCAGTAGCTGGTCCAGGTCGAGCAGGGAGGCGACACCGTAGCAAAGGCCAAGGATTCCCAGAAGCAGAGCGATCTGTAGGCCGTTGCTGTCACCCCGTAGCCACTTCGGCGCGTAACGGAACGCGAGACCGGACGCCACGCCCAGCGCGATCGCGCCCACGATGCCGAGCAGCGGCTCGAGGATCGTTCCGATGCCCTCCACATGATGCGTCATCAAGACGAGCGCAATCATGATCGCCAGGCTGTAGTTGAGGATACCGAGCGCATCATCCAGGGCGGCCGATGCCATGATGCTGAATGTGACCATCCCTTTCGCTCGATACTGGCGCACGACGGCCAGAGTGGCCGATGGATCCGTCGGAGATGCCAACGATCCAAACAGAACGGCGAGCGGGGCGACGGTTGTCAGGAATCCCGACGAATCGGGGAGAAAGAACGGCAGCGTCAGAAGGAATCCGCCAATGACCAACAACGCC
>CAZXQL010000091.1:0-8236 GCA_964643395.1 uncultured Thermotogae bacterium | reverse complement strand
CATCGCTTCGGAATCGGCGGCCAGGCGCGGCGGAAGCACAGCCACGTCGTCCCCCGTCGTCAATCCGTACGCCTCGATGAGGCCGTAGGCGAGCCCAAGGCGGTAGATCTTGAAGGGATGATAGGCGCCGAAGTCATACTGCAAGAGCGTTTGCGGGTCAATCAAGCAATGGTTCACGATCCCTCTTTCTTCACGGCTCGCGAGATTCTCCTCGAACCGAGGCTACGGATTGGGAAACGACCATAGCTGCGCGATGTCACTCTCGTCAATCCCCCACGGGTCGCATCCGAGCGGATACACGCCCTGATCGACGGCCGTCTCGGCAATCGCGTACATGATGTCGTCCCATTCGAAGACCGTGGACTCGTCGCCGCACACGAGCGTGGGGACCAGACGGTTGGGGATGGACACGAACGCCAGGACGTGGTCCGGGATTCCATCATCGTCGGTATCGACGAACGCCAGCTTGCACGAAATGTCCACACCTTCCGGATGAGCCTCTCTGAGGGCGTAGAGCAGACTCACGAACAGGATCGCCGTGTCTTCACAGTCGCCATGTCCGTCCGTCAAAGTCTCGATCGGGTAGAGCGGATACTCCTCGCCTGGCGGGTCGGCTTTGTACTGGATGGCGCCTTGTACGAATGCCAATGTCTCGTACACGAACTCCTCGTCATCCTGGTTGACTCGGTTCCAAAGCGTCGTCGCGTAGTCTTCGAGGGTAGGATCGTCCAGCGGATCGGATACGTAATCTCCGTAGTTGTAGGCGTCGCCATACCGGACGCGGGGCCGGCTCTTGTCCGTTTGATACAGGCCGTAGGGGATCAGAACGTCCCAGACCCTCGGGACGCCGTCACGCGTCCATGTGAACCGATGAACCACATACCCGTCGGGAACCGATCGCGCGTCAATCGTGACCGTGTCCGATGACGTCGCACCGTCCGGATCGAGAACGGTCACCTGGGCCTCGTAGGTCCCGGCAACATGATACGAATGTTCGACCGTCGGTCCAGTCGCCGTGGTCCCGTCGCCCAAGTCCCACTGGAACGACAATGCTTTTCCTTCGGGATCGAACGAGGACGAAGCATCGAAGCTGACATCGAGCGGCGCGTACCCCTCGTGCGGCAGTGCATCAAGGGCAACGACGGGAGGAAGGTTGGATCGGTACAACGAGCAGCCGACCAAGCCCAAGCATAGCAGAAGCCCGAGCGCCGATACGACTCGAGCGAAATGACGCCGCGTTTGTGTATTCATCGGAGGTGATTGTAGGCCCTTTGCTGGCGAGGCTCAACGTCGGAAGCCTTTCCTGTTGCACGTTCCGAAGATTCCTCCCGTTGACCGAAGATTTCATCTATGCTACCATCGATCGCGCCAAGGGGGCTTTCTATGTACATGATCATCGTGGGAGCGGGCAGCATTGGGACGAGTCTCATCGACATCGCCGTCTGCGAGAAGAACAACGTCGTGCTCATCGATTCGGATTCGGATCGTGCACGGGAAATCAGCACGAAGTACGACATCACGGTACTCAGCGGCAATGCCACATCCGCAGACACGGTGCGAGAGGCGGGTTCCGACCGAGCAGACGCTCTCATCGTCACGACGTCGGATGACGCCGTGAATCTGATGGTCGTCTCGATCGCCGCCAACCTGGAGATCTCCTCCATCGTCTCCATCGTCAACGAGAAAGAGCATGCGGACTTCTTCCGACGATTGGGCGCCAATGTCATGGAAAACCCCGAAGAGGTCGTGGCACAGCATCTATACAACGCCGTCAAGCAACCCAACGTGCAGGATTTCGCCCTCCTTCCGCAGGGCGCCCAGATCTTTCGCCTCCAGATCACGGGTGAGTCGCCACTGGCCGACCGATCGATTGCGGACAGCCTCCAGAGAGGAACGATTCCCGAGACGATTCGCGTGCTTGCAGTCGCTCGTGAGGATCAGGACACGCAATCCCTCGCCATGGGCGACACGATTCTGACGGAAGGCGACATCTTGACCGTGTACTCTCTACAGCGCGTCAGTGATGATGTAATCTCGAAGCTGGTGGGATGAGTCCTTCGATCTTTCGGGTCAGGCAGGATCTTTACATCGTTCTCCGGGACCTTGGATTGCTGGTCCCCGTCGTTGGACTCATGGCCCTGTTCTCCCTGATCGTCCCGATCGCCTTCGGCGAATCGTTCGCCATCATCCCGTTGGCAGTCACGGCGGGCGCTTCGTTCGCTCTGGGCGCCGCGCTGTATCTCCCCCTTCGCAAGGTTGCCGGAGAAACGCAGCTCAAGCACGGATTGATCATCGCCGCGTTCGGATGGTTGCTGGTCGCCGCTCTCGGATCTCTGCCGTTCGTGCTCACGGCCGTGATGATCGATCCGTCTTCATCGACGGAAACGCTTCGGTACTTCAAGGATCCGGCCAGCGCGTTCTTCGAATCGATTTCCGGCTACACGGGGACCGGACTGACGATGGCCGTGCGTGCGGACCTGCTGCCCAAGAGCCTGCAATGGTGGCGTAGCTTCACAGAGTGGATCGGCGGCATGGGCGTGATCGTCCTGATGCTGTCCATCCTGGCAGGGCCAAGACCTGGGGCGGCCAACCACAGCCTCTATTATGCCGAGGCCCGTTCTGAGAGAATCCATCCCAGCATCAATTCCACGCTGCGGACGATGTGGTGGATCTTCTTCCTCTACACCTTCATCTCGGTCATTGCCCTTTGGGGAGCCGGCATGCCGATGTGGGAGGCCATCAACCATGCCATGACCGGCATCTCCACCGGAGGATTCAGCGTCACGGCCAACTCGATCGCATCGTACGACAGCGTCGCCATCGAGTTGGTCCTCATCCCGATCATGCTGCTCGGTGCCATCAGCTTCGCTGTCCATTACGAGATGATGCGAGGCAAGGGCACAATCCTGTGGCATGACTTCCAGACTCGATGGTTCCTGCTGTTGGTGCTGATCGGAATCGCGGTCTTGACGCTGGAGAATCTCGGTGTGATCGGAGGATTCCATGCCCTGAGGCAATCGGCGTTCCAGATGGTCTCCTCGATCACGTGTACCGGATTCCAGACCGCCGATCTGCGAATCTGGAGCCCTACGGGCAAGCTGCTATTGGCGGTCGCCATGTTCATCGGCGGGGCAGCTGGATCGACGGCAGGCGGAATCAAGGTCATGCGTATGCTTATCTTGATGAAGGGCGTCCAATGGCGTTTCCGCAAGATCGTCTCCCCTCGCCAAGCCATCGTTCCGTTCCGCATCGGAGACTCGACCGTCGACGAATCCCAGGTGGGTCAACGACTGGAAGATGCATCCCTGATCACGTTCCTGTGGCTGGTATTCCTCGGACTGGGCGTCGTCGTTCTTCTGCATTCGGTTCCTCCCGACTACACGCTGTCGGACGTCGTCTTCGAAGTCGCCAGCGCGCAGGGGAACGTCGGGCTGTCGGTCGGCATCACGCATCCCACGATGTCGCTGGTCAGCAAGCTCATGCTGTGCTTCAACATGTGGATCGGGCGCCTGGAGATCATCCCCGTCCTGATGCTTGTTCGCGCGCTGTTCCTGGGCGTGCAATAGGCGGACCCACTTCACACTTCTGTCATATTGGGGCGGTATACTGTGTCGGACCCGCAAAGGAGGAACTGTGTTCAAGCGCTCCGTTCTTTTTTCTTGCCTTCTGTTGGCGTTCGCCAGCGGTACGCTGTTCGCCTATGACCGCTCCGAGTTCCTGTTCCTAGACGAGATTCAGATCGGCATGACCGGCATCGGAAAGACGATCATCGCCAACGACGCGATCGAGGAGTTCTCCGTCGAAGTGTTGGGGATCATCGATCAACCGGGAACCCAATCTGACTTCATCGTCGTCCGAGTGTCCGGCGACGTCATCGGCAGGGCGGGCGGAATCGCTCAGGGAATGAGCGGAAGCCCAATCTACATTGACGGCAAGCTCATCGGAGCGCTGTCCCGAGCCGCTAACTGGTCGAAAGCGATCACCCCGATTGGACTGGTCACGCCGATCGAAGAAATGCTCGGTGTCCTTGATCTCGCCCGCTCGGATACCGTCGCGTCCGCACCTGCATCCGACGCCGTTCTCGCCGATGTCGGACTGGCGAACATGAAAAGCCGGCCGGGAGATGACCTGGTCGCCGAGCTGCCGGACGTGATCTTCTCCTATCCCGTATCCTCGGCTCTCGTGACAAGCGGCTTATCCGGACGGTCCCTCGATATTCTGATGTCCGGACTTACATCGCGCGATCTTTCCGCCGTCCTCGTGACGGACGTCCTCGACCCCGGGAACCCCTTCGAGGTCGACGGTCTGGCGTCGCTCGGGTTGACGCTCTCTCCGGTGGCTGGCTCAACATCCGGTGCGGCCGGCGACCCGGAGGCTCTGGTTCCAGGTGGGGGCGTGGGAGTCGCCCTCGCATCCGGCGACATGACCATCGGCTCCCTGGGGACGATCACGTATCGGGATGGGGATACGCTCGTCGGCTATGGACACACGTTTATCAACAACGGATCGTCTCAGTTCCCTCTCACCGGCGTTTCGATCATCGATACCATGAAGTCGCTTGAGGCCTCGTTCAAGTTGGGGACGATCGGCGATACGCTCGGAACGATCCTCGAGGATCGCTCGGCCGCGATCGGCGGGAGAGTGGGGCCGACAGCCGACTTGATCGACGTGTCTCTCGGCATTCGCGACGCAGACCGCGGCGTCGAAAACGACTACTTGATCGGGCTCGTCGATGAACCTCGTCTGGTCCCCGAGCTCCTCTTGTCCTCCGGCTTCGAAGCCATTGACACGACGCTCGATCGCGTCGGGCAAGGAACGGTCGAGGTGACGTACGAGATTCAAGGCGACAACATGCCGACCCCGCTGGAACGCAAGGACATCTTCTTCAGTTCGACGGATGTGGCCGTGTACGCACCGTGGCAGCTGGCCAGCATCGTCTCGTACCTGCAATACAACTCGTTCGACGATCCCAAGATCACGCACGTTTCGGCGTCGATGCAGATCACCGACGAGATCAAAGGCATCCAGATTACGGGGCTCTCGCTCGACAGCTCGATCTACGCCCCGGGGGACACCATCCACTACGAAGTCAGGCTCCAGACATTCCATGGAGAGAGTCAGGTCGTCCACGGATCGCTGGAGATCCCAAGCGACCTTCTGTCCGATTTCGTCGTCGTACGAGCCTATGGAGGCCCACGGTATCTGGAAGACGGGGAATCCATACCCGAATTCACGAGCTTGCAGGACATCGTTCAGGCGATCGAAGACATCCCGTCGTACGAGACGTTGACCGTCGAGTTGTTTGCCGGCAACTTGTACGCGGTCGATCCGACGGCGTTGCACGGCGTCACAGACGAGAAGAACGACTTCCCCGGATACGCCGTGTATGACCTTCGAGAGATCACCGTTCCCATCTGGTTGGATGCGGGTTCGGCTTCCTCGGATTCACAGGGGACGGATCTCGGCCCCGGGTGGTAGTTCGCATGTTCTCCATCGGTGAGATCGCCCGGATTGTCGAGGGCGAGCTTGTCCGCGGGAGTCCCGAGACGCCGTTCCGCGTCATCCACGATTCGAGGCTCATCCGGCCGGGCGACTTGTTCGCCGCCTTGCCAGGCCGGCGCACGAACGGCCATGCGTTTCTGGCGGACGCATTCGACCGCGGTGCGTGTGGGGCGCTCGTGTCCGAGATCGAACGAATCCCGGGCAATGCGCACAACGTGATTGCCGTCGAAACCGTCATCTCCGCACTTCAGCGACTCGCCGCCGCCTGGAGGGACAAGCTCTCCACCACGTTCGTTGCCATCACGGGAACCAACGGGAAGACCACGGTCAAGGGGCTCTTGGGACACATGCTGGCGGAGCATGCGGCCACGTACGTCTCCCCGCGCAACTACAACACGGAGATTGGACTGCCCATCGCTTTGCTGTCGATGCCTGCCGACGTTCGTTTCGGCGTGTTCGAACTCGGGGCGGTGGAGAAGGGGGACATTGCGAGGCTCGCTCGGATCCTGCGACCGGATTGGGGAATCATCACGTCGATCGGACCCGGCCATCTGGATCGACTGCTTACGATCGATGCCGTCGCGTCCGAGAAGTGGACGCTAATCGAGCATCTTCCCGAGGATGGCGGCGCCATCCTCTGTGCCGATTGCCCACAGCTTCTCGAGCGGGCCGCGTCGGCGCACGTCCCGATCCTCACTGCGGGGCTCGAGGGCGGCATGATTCGAGGCCGCGCCGTTCGGCTTGTCCCCGATATCGAACTCGCACTTGACGACGTTAACGCCACCCTGCGGTGTTCCCTCGCAGGGGCCCACAATGCCCTCGATCTCGTCTTGGCCGCGGCAGCTGCGCACGAATTGGGCATGGATTGGCATTCGATCTCGAACCAAGCTGCATCGTTCGAGCCGATTCCGCAGCGCCTGTATCCCATTCGAACGTCATCAGGGACGGTGCTCGATGACACGTACAACGCCAATCCGGCCTCGACCGCGGCCGCGTTGCGCGTCTTGGCCGCCTACGGCGACGAAGGAGCCGTCAGAGCCTTTGTGTTCGGAGACATGCTCGGATTGGGCGAGAGCGCGAACGACTATCATCACGATATCGTTCAGCTCGCATTGAGCCTTCCCATCAATGTCATCGTGCCGATCGGTTCGATGGCCACGGCCGCGTGCCGCACCGCCGGCGACTCCAGGATCGTTGACATGCCGCGAGAGAAGATCGTGCCATACCTTCGAACCCTCGACCCTACCTCCGTCATCTTGGTCAAAGGCTCGCGAGCTCTGGAACTCGAGACGTTGGTCGATCAGCTGCGCACCGAGGAATCGGCGCGCTGAGAGAACCCCAGATCGCGCAAGACGTCGGCATCGCAGAACGGAACCCGCTCGCCACGTACGAGCTGCACCGTCTCGTGACCCTTCCCCGCCAGAAGGGCGATGTCTCCCGGCTCCGTCTCCAAGACAGCGGCTTCGATCGCTTCCCGGCGGTCGACTCGGGTGATGACCGTGGCCCGTGTCTCTTGCATGCCCGATCGGATCTCGTCGACGATTGCCTGCGGGTCCTCGTGCTTCGGGTTGTCGGACGTTAGGATCACGACGTCGGCCATGCGCCCTGCGATTTCGCCCATGGCGGTTCGTTTCTCGTGTTCCCCGTCTCCGGGACAGCCGAACGTGACGACAATCCGAGAGTAGACGGAGCGAAGGAAACCGAGAACGGCTTCCAATGACGACGCATTGTGGGCGAAGTCGACAACGGCGGTCGTTCCATCGGCGCGCTGGAAGAACTGCGCTCTCCCCGAAATCGGCCTTCCGTCCGCCAATCGTGTCGCCAGCTTGGCAAGCGGCGCGCCGCGGACCAGGCCGACACTGAGCGCTGCAAGTGCATTCGATACGTTGTAGGCGCCTGGCATGGGCACCCAGATGTCGTCGACGGCCTCGTCCCGCGCGGTCACCGACATCCAGTTTCCCAGTCTATCCTGCCGTACAGCCCGCGCGTGCACGTCTGCGGGCGCATCCATTCCGTAGGTCAGGATGTGGGCTCGCGTCGAACCTGAGATGGTTGAATGGACGGGGTCATCGGCATTAAGGATCGCCCATCCTTCAGGCTTGAGGGTCTCGAACAGCCTAAGCTTGGCGCGCCGGTAGGCATCGACTCCATGGTGGTGCTGCACATGTTCGGGCGAGAAATTGGTGAACACCAAGACGTCGAAATCGACTGAGCCGAGGCGATCTTGAGCGATGCCTGCCGATGACGCCTCCAGGATCAGGTGCCGGATGCCTCGGTCCAACGCCTCCCGGGCCTGCCGCTGAATGACCGGGTTCGGCGGAGTCGTCAGTCCCGCAAGTCCCAGACGCGCGTTGCTGACCGTCGTGAGGAGTGCGGTCTCCTTTTGCCCCAGGAGTTCGGCGGACCAGTGGCACGTCGTTGTCTTGCCGTTCGTTCCAGTCACGCCGACGGTGAACAGCTCACGCGTTGGATGATCGTAGAAGGCATCGGCAACGAGGGCCAGCGCGGTCCGCGCAGATGGCACGGCAAGGGTGGGAATGGGAAGCTCGACGGGTCGCTCGGTCAGAACCGCGACCGCCCCTCGTGCAATAGCATCGGGGATGAAGTCGCCCCCGTCATGCACGTGCCCCGGGACGGCAGCGAACAAATCCCCGGGACGCAGTGCCCGTGAATCCTCGCAGATGCCCGTGATGACGATGTCCCGATCCTCGGATCGTAGCGGGATCCCCAATGC
>CAZXQL010000090.1:0-8372 GCA_964643395.1 uncultured Thermotogae bacterium | reverse complement strand
TGAGTCCCCTGCTCGAACTCCTGCGAAGTAGGTTCATTTGGGCAGCCGCTTGAGTCCATCATCACGGAGTTAGCGCGACCCTCCAAACAAGGGATCAAGGTGAAGGAATCACAAAGGGAAGATACCAAAAGCCCTATTGAATCCTTCGGCAGTCCGGCGACCTTGGGTCTCCCTGTAGGCCCGTAACTTTGCGCCCTATCCTTTCGGGTAGTTTGCCCTTTCGGTACTCAATACACTGGTATACTACACAATTGTGCGCGATCGAGCAAGTTCTGACGACATCGGGCGTGGCCCAGCGGTTGAATGCGCTGAACGATTCCGGAGAATGTGATCATGGCAAACGACGTGCTGGAGCTGTTTCATCCCGCGATCAAGCGGTGGTTCTCCGAAGCATTTGCGGCCCCCACCCCACCACAACGGCTCGGATGGCCGCACATCGCAGCGGGTGAGAACACGCTGATTCTTGCCCCGACGGGATCCGGAAAGACGCTGGCTGCGTTCCTGTGTGCGATCGACGCGGCGATGCGGGTCACTCCCTCCTCGGGCCCGTCGCCCTCCGGAATCCACACCCTGTATCTGTCTCCGCTCAAGGCGTTGGCCAATGACATCGAACGCAACCTGGAAGCGCCACTTCGAGGCATCCAAGCGTGTGCCGAGAGCTTGGGTGGTGCCCTGCCTGAACTTCGTGTGGGAGTCAGAACGGGCGACACGCCCGCGAATGAGCGCCAGAAGATGGTTCGGAAGCCGCCTCACCTTCTGATCACGACTCCCGAGTCTCTACATCTCCTGCTCACATCGACTCGGGCGAGGGACATGCTGCGGTCGGTCCGCTACGTGATTGTCGATGAGATCCATGCCTTGTGTCCCAACAAGCGCGGAACCTTCCTCGCGCTCCTCCTGGAACGGCTCGAGGCATTGGCCGAGCGATCCCCCGTCCGGATCGGCCTATCCGCGACACAACGGCCTCTGTCCGAAGTTGCTCGTTTCCTTGGCGGAGCGGAGATCGACGAAACGGAACGTCCCGTCGCCATCGTTGACGCGGGGATGCGCAAGTCGCTCGATCTCGCCGTGCAGAGCCCCGTCGAGGACATGAAGGCACTTCCTCGAGAGGGGGATCGGGCGCCCAGCATCTGGCCCTCGATCTACGACCGACTGATCGAACTGGTCGATGAACACGAGTCGACGTTGATCTTCGCCAACAGCCGGCGTGTGGTGGAGCGGATCGCGTCCGAAATGAACCGCCGGATCGGCTACGAACGGATCCAGGCCCATCATGGGAGTATCTCGAAGGAGCGGCGCCATCGCATCGAACAGGACCTGAAGGCGGGTCGCCTCCCGGCGCTGGTCGCCACGAGTTCGATGGAACTGGGGATCGATGTCGGGTTCATCGACCTGGTCTGTCACGTCGAGTCACCGTTCTCGGTCGCGGGCGGGTTGCAGCGCGTCGGCCGGGCAGGACACTTGCTGCGAGCGACGTCAAGAGGCAGGCTGATCCCAAAGACGCGCGCCGATCTCTTGATGTCCGCGGCGATCGCCCGCTCGATGCTTCGCGCCGAGATCTCCAGCGTGACCATTCCTCGTAATCCGCTGGATGTTCTGGCCCAGCAGATCGTCGCCATGGTTGCGGTCGATGAATGGGATGTCGCCGCCCTGTACGAGCGAATTCGATGTGCGTATCCGTACAGGGATTTGCCGCAAGAGACGTTTGAATCGGTTCTCGCCATGATCTCCGGTCGGTTTCGATCTTCCGGGATGCCGGTCTTGCGGCCGCGCGTGTCATGGGATCGCGCGACCAATCGTCTGTATTCGCTTCCCGGGACCCGACACGCTGCCATTCTGAACGGCGGCGTGATTCCGGATTCCGGGCAGTATGCCATGGTTCTGGACGACGGGACCACGCGGCTCGGCGAACTCGACGAGGAGTTCGTGTTCGAGAGGCGAGTCGGGGACTCGTTCGTCCTGGGAACGGGGCGGTGGCGGATTCAGGAGATCACGAACGATCGTGTCATCGTCTCCCCGTGCGATGAAATCGAAGCCATGATGCCCTTCTGGAAGGGGGAAGGGCTCGGACACGACTGGGAATTCGGCGTTCGGCTCGGGGCATTCGTGCGCTCGTGTGAGGAACGTCTATCCACACCCTCACTCTCGGAGCGGCTTCGCGAGGAGTGCGCCCTGGACGAGGGCAGTGCCGAGATCTTGGTCGATTACCTAAGGGAACAGCGGCGGGAGGGAGGCGAGCTTCCGACGGACCGGACGGTCTTCGTGGACGTCTTCCGAGGGGAGTCCGGCGACAGGCGACTGGCGATCATTTCGACGTTCGGGCGGTTGTTCCACATGACCTTATGGCTTCTCGTCCAGCACGCACTTCGAGAGGCCGGCATCGATCCGCCGGACGCCGTCTACTCGGATGCGGGGCTTCTGCTCCGGCTTGGAACCGTGTCCCCGGACGCGATCATGGACGTGTTGGGGCGTCTGCGCAGCGGATGGGTGACGGAAGCGATCACCCGTGAACTGGAGAACTCGCCGTACTTCGCGTTGCGATTCCGTCGAAATGCCGGACGAGCTCTGCTTCTACCCAAAGCCCGCCCCGGACGGAGGACGCCGCTGTGGCTCCAGCGTTTGCGAGCGCATGACCTACTTTCGTTCGCGAGCAAGCGGCCGGGTTTCCCAATCGTCATCGAGACGTACCGCGAACTGCTCGAAGATGTCCTCCCGCTCGAGGGCGTTCGCGACTTCCTGCGCCGTGTCGAAGTGGGAGAAGCGCGATTCGCTCTGCGGCGCGGTACGTCGCCGTCCCCGTTCTCGTGGCAGCTCTTGCTCGACTTCACGACGCAACACCTCTACCTCGATGACCGGCCTGTCCGGATGGGTCGTTCTGCGCGCAACATCGAGGAGGATCTCGCCGCCCTGATCGGCGAGCATGTCCAGGCGAGCGAAGTGCTGGATAACGAAGCCGTGAACACGATCGAGGAGAGGATGCAGGGGACCGCCGACTTTCACCGCGCCAGGAACGGGACCGAACTCGTCGAGCTGCTCCGGCGCATCGGCGATCTCACCGATGAGGAACTGGCCCGCCGATGTGAACCGGATGCGCACGCGGCGCTGCCGGACCTTCTTGCCGACGGACGCGTGGTTCGCCTGCGGCTGTCCGGCACGAGCATCGTCGAGCGCCTGGTTGCTGCGGAGGATGCCCCTCGGTACGAGCAGATGTCCGAAGAAGATGTGCGAGAGATGGTCGAACGGTTTGTTGCGAACCACGTCGTGACGAGCGCGGAGAGCCTCCGCGCCCGGTACCCGGTCGATGCCCGCGAACTGGACGAGATCCGCTCTGCGAACAGATGGATCCAGGTCGAGCTGCCGGGGAGCACGAGTGGATGGGCGCATCCGCAGGTCTTGGCATCGGTGCGACGGATGTCGATGAGCCGGAGACGACGGACCATCGAGCCGGTTGCGGCCGAGACGTATCAGCAGTTTCTCCTTGCCCACCAGCATGTTGCGGAACCGCTCGATGAGGTCGGACTGGATGACGTGATCTCTCAACTGGCGGGCTGTCGAGTGCCGCTCGTCGCTTGGAACGACGTGCTATCGTGCCGCGTCCGCGGGTTTCGGCCGGAGCTTCTGGACGAGCGAGTTCGTGATGGGATGGTGTCCTGGCTCGGCGGGACCATCGCCGGCACCCGGTGGCTGGCGTTTGCGGGGGAGACGGAAGCCCTCGGAAACGCCTCGCGAGTGCCGCGGGACGAATTGGATCCGGCGGCGCGTCGAATCGTGGAATTCCTGGAGGCCAACGGGGCAAGTTTTCTTCATCACCTGGCGTCCGGACTGGGGGAACCTCCCTCGAAGCTCGCGCCCGAGCTGTGGGACCTCATCTGGGCGGGCTGGATCGTCAACGATTCTTTGGACCCGGCGTTCGGGGATCGCCCACAACCGGACCGCTGGCAGCTTTACCGACGGGCGCCTTGGGGGCGAGGACGCTGGTCGGTGGCCGGAGATCGTGAAGACACGTCGGAAGAGGCGAAGCGCAAGGAGATCAGACGATTGCTGGATCGGTACGGTGTCTTGACGCGGGAGATCGTCGCCCACGACCGAGAGGCGATCCCCTGGCGCGACGCGTATCCGCTGTTGACGCGGATGGAGTGGGCGGGAGAGGTCGATCGCGCGTTCTTCGTCTCCGGACTCTCGGGCCCGCAGTTCGCGTTTCATGGTGTGGTGGGACAACTCTCTCATCCGGCCGAGGATGTCGGCGCCGTCCTTATCCAGGTCAGCGATCCGGCCAACATGTACGGTGATGTGATTCCCATCGTTCGTCCTGATGGGGAGCGCTACGTCGTTCGCCATCACCCCGCGAACTACCTCGTGATGGAGGGCGGCCGCCCCGTTCTCGGCATCGAGAATCGCGGCGAGCGGCTCATCCCGCTTGACGATGTGACGGCGACACAACGCAAGGCATGCTTCCGGCTGCTGTCGCGGCTGGTCAAAGGACGCGAACGTCCTTCCTCCATGCGCGTGAACCTTTGGGACGGCTTGTCCGTCACCGCCGGACCGGTCGCGAACGAGCTGGCCGAGGCTGGGTTCGTGCGGGAGGGCCAGCAGATGATTCTCTACCGAACGTATGATTAGGAGATCAGGATGAACGGTTTCGATCCCCGTGACGTCTCAGGTATCAGCGCTCGCATCGTCCGTGCAGGCCCGATCTGTGACGAGTGTTTGGGACGTGTCGCTGCGAAGCTCGGGAAGCGCCTCGCCAATGCCGAGCGTGGGCGTGCGATTCGCGGCATGCTGGCCGGAGACGGGATCGAATCGCGCTCCGGAACATGCTGGGTGTGTGGGAACCTGTTCGACCGCGTCCCCGACTGGGCTCGTCGAGCGGCCCGACGCGTCGCCGAGTACGAGTTTGGGACCTACCTGTTCGGTGTCCAATTGACGCCGAGACTGGAGCAGATGGAGGCGTTCTACCAAGAACGCTTCCCTTCCGAACACCGCGAGTCGCTCAAGCATTCCGTCAATCGAGCCGTCGGGATGGCATTCGAGCGGCTGCTGTCGCATCGGGCGACGGTCGACTTCAAGGACCCCCACGTCTCGTTCGTCGTCGATCCTGGATCGGACGAACTGGCCGTGCGCATCTCGTCGCTCTACGCCTACGGCCGGTATCGGAAACTCGAGCGAGGGATCCCGCAGACGCGCTGGCCGTGTCGGCGGTGCGGAGGACGAGGGTGTGCGGCGTGTGGATTCTCGGGGAAGCAGTACCCGAAGTCGGTCGAGGAGATCGTGGCTGCGCCGCTGATCGAGATGTCGTGCGCGGAATCCGCCGCGCTCCACGGGGCGGGGCGAGAGGACATCGATGCACGCATGCTAGGAAACGGACGTCCGTTCGTGTTGGAACTCCGAGCGCCCATGCGTCGCACCATCCCTCTTGCGGAGGCCCACCTCCGCGTGAACGAGCGTGCTGCTGGCAGCGTGGAGGTTTCGCCAATGCGTTTCGTGCGACGCGATGCGGTGAAGTGGGTCAAGGATCTGCACGCCACCAAGGCGTATCGCGCGGTCGTTGAATTCGAACGACCAGTCGACGACGTGCAGCTCCAGCGGGCCGTCAACAGCCTGCCGGGTCCCATTGCACAGCGCACGCCCCGCCGAGTGGCCCATCGTCGGGCGGATCGCGTCCGGCATCGAACGTTGCACGAAGCGTCGGGACAATGGACGGATGCCACGCATGCCGCTATCGAGTTTCGTGGCGACGGAGGGCTGTACATCAAGGAATTGGTGTCCGGGGACGACGATCGGACGCATCCGAGTCTGTCGGAACGGCTCGGCGTGCCGGCATGCGTCCGTGAACTCGACGTTCTCGAAGTCTTCTCGGAGGAGGTTCCGACGTCCATGGAATCGGACGATCGGGTCTCGTAAAGTTACGTCGGTGACTGTATGAAGACAACGCCCGAAGAGACGAACGATGTGAGAAGCTCCGCCTCGTCAATCCTGGATATCTACTTCCGGGAGATCGGGCGTTTCCCGTTGTTGACTGCCGACCAGGAACATGCGTTGGCCTGTGGCGTGCGTGACGAGGAGCCCGGGGCGCGCGAGCGGCTGATCGTCAGCAATCTTCGATTGGTCGCCCGAATCGCTCAGGAGTACACGGATCTGGGCCTGCCTCTGTTGGATCTGATTCAGGAGGGGAACCTGGGACTGATCCAAGCAGTCGACCGGTTCGATCCGGATCGTGGATTTCGTCTCAGTACGTACGCCGCGTGGTGGATTCGTCGGGCGATTCTGCTGGCGATCAACCAGTCGTCGCGCATGATTCGGATTCCCGACTACCTATTCCGCGCGTTGCGCCAAATGTCGCAGATGCGTTCCATGGCGGACGAAGGGCTCGTGACCGACAAGGAGATTACCCAAGCTGTGGGCATGTCGGCGGAGCGCCTGCAGCAGATCGAAGCCCAGGTGAACGAGATGGTCTCGCTTGACCGCGTCGTCGGTCGTGAATCCGACGAGACGCTGGACGAGCAGATCGTGGACGAGACGGGTCTTTCGCCGGAGCACGAAGCACTGCGATTGCTGTTCCGAGACGAATTGGAGTCCATCTTGGAGACGATCCCGGCGAGGCAGGCGTTGGCCCTTCGCCTTCACTACGGAATCGAAGACGGCTGTCCGTACAACCTGGCCGAGGTCGGTCGCATCATGGAGGTTTCCCGCGAGCGGGCACGGCAGCTGGTCAACGAGGGAATGACGAGCCTCACGACGCGATGGGGCGAGCAGGCGCTCGGCGTTTACCGAGGTCTGCTCAACGGCTAGTTGGAGGACAGGGCCGTGTCCTCTCTCGACCTGAGCTGGCCGCAGCCGGCCTGAATATCCGCACCACGCCCTAGACGTACTGTGACGGGTAAACCGGCCGACTCAATCACGCGAGCATACGACTGCACGCGGTCCCTCGGACTTGCGTGCCACGATGATCCAGCGACGGCATTGAGTGGGATCAGATTGACGTGACACAGAAGACCGCGCAGCGCGCCGGCGACCTGCCGTGCTTGCCCGTCCGAATCGTTGACGCCGTCGATCAGAGCGATCTCGAACGTAACTCGGCGATGGGTGGCCTCCGTGTAGCGACGGCAGGCATCGATGATTCGATCGACCGAGTCGCGTCGATTGGCCGGGACGAGGCGATCGCGCAGGTCGTTGTCAGCGGAGTGCAGCGACACGGCAAGATTGACCTGCAGAGGATCCTGCGCCAGGCGTTCGATTCCGGAGACGAGGCCGACAGTCGAGATTGTGAACGACCTCGCGCCGAGCGCGAGTCCCCGCGGATCGTTGAGGATGCGAACCGATTCCAGCGTAGCGTCGCAATTGGCGAGCGGCTCTCCCATTCCCATGAACACGACGTTGGAGAGCGACCGGCTCCGGTTCTGTAGAAGTCGAGCGGCCGCGAGCACCTGCGCAACGATGTCGGCCACGGTCAGGTCCCGGCGGAACCCTAGCTGTCCAGTGGCACAGAATTGGCAATCCATGGCGCACCCAACCTGGGTGGAGATGCACGCCGTGTTTCGTTTGTCGTAGTGCATCGCGACAGTCTCGATGGTCTCGCCGTCCTCTAGGGCGAGCAACAGCTTGGTCGTATGGTTGTCGGCGCTTCGTAGCGCCGTGAGTGTCGCAACGTCCGGCCAAGGCAGTTCCTCGGCCAGCCGCTGCCGGAGCGGCTTCGGCAGCGTTGTGATCTGGTCATACGAGCTGGCTAGCTCCTTGAAGACGCCCTGCCAAATCTGTTCTGCGCGGAACCGACGTTCGCCGAGACGCGCTAGAACGGCCTCGAGGTTCTCGAATGCCAGGCCGAGCAACCTCTCCTCACTCATGGGATGCCAGCAGTTGGAGGAATTCGTCCTCGGAGAGGAGACGTACGCCCAGCTGCCTTGCCTTGTCCACCTTGGACCCAGGATTTTCGCCCACAACGACTCCGTCGATCGATGGGCCCAGGGATGACGAGACCGTCCCTCCGAGCCGCTTGATGTGCTCTCCCGCTTGCACACGCGTCATCGACGAGAGCGTTCCCGTGAAGACGAAACGCTGTCCAGCGAGCGGACCGCCGTCGGATTCGGGCAACGGCGCTTCGATATGCAAGCCTGCCGCAAGGAGTTCATCCAACGCTTGATGGGACTGCGACGCCGCGAAATACGCGGCGATCGCATGCGCCGTCAACGGACCGATGTCACGAACGGAGGCCAGCGTCTCCTCGTTCGCGGCGACGAGCGAGGCCAGGTCTCCGAAGTGGTTCGCAAGGACGGTGGACAGATGGCCTCCGACGCCAGGGATCCCCAGTGCGAACAGGAACCGGTCCAACGCGACGGTCTTGGAACGCTCAATGGCTCCGAGCAGATTGTCGGCCG
>CAZXQL010000089.1:0-8635 GCA_964643395.1 uncultured Thermotogae bacterium | reverse complement strand
TAGCTGTGTTGCCTCCGCAGGACCCGGAGACAGCGGTTGCAAAGGTAACGAAGATGGTCGCACACGTCAAGGCCGTGGGAGGACGCCCAATCCAGAGCCGGCTCGGACGCGCCCTCTCGGCGCCAGCCTCGCGGCCGTATAATGGGGAACGATGACCACGACTCCGCACAGAATTCGACGTATTCAAGCGTCTTGCCTGCTCGTCGGCCTCGTCCTGTTTCTGGGTGTGGCCGGGTGGAGCCAGGAGGCAGCGACCAGTACGGCCATCTATGGACGGGTGATCGACGGCGCCGGAGGTCCGCCGATCGAAGCAGGCGTCGTTGTGGTCATGGGGGACCGCATTGCTGCCGTCGGGGAGGCGGACGCGGTGGACGTTCCGGACGATGCGAACATCGTGCACGTTGCGGATGCGACCGTGCTCCCGGGCTTCATCAACACACACGTCCATCGCTCCTATGACGCCGACGTTCTCACTCGATGGGCGGCTTCGGGCGTCACGACGGTTCGGGATCTCGGCGGACCGATCGATCTCGATTGGGACGCCGTACGGGACCAACTCATGGAGGACCCGCTGTGCGCATCGCTCGTCATCTCGGGGCCGTTCATCACCGTGCCCGAGGGATACGCGGTGACGCACCCGCTGGACTTGGCTGTCACCATCGACTCTGTCGCGGCCGCGCAGGATGAAGTCCGGCAGCTCATCGACGACGGCGTGGATTGCATCAAGATCGGGATCGAGTCCTATGACGACGGAGCCCGGTTCCCGCCCGAACACGTCATGCCGCTCGACATTGCGACGGGAATCGTGCAAACGGCCCACGAGTACGGCGTTCCTGTCGTGGCGCACGTCACGCACAATGAGGACCTCCTGGTGGCGCTCGAGGCCGGCGTCGATCAAGTCGGGCACATGACTCAGGACCTCACGGCCTTGGCGACGCTGCGTGAGATGGCGGAGCGAGGCGTGATCTGGATTCCCACGCTCGTCGTGGTCGGGCCGTCCGGCACCCCCAAGCTCGGGCAGTTCTCGCGGTACGGCGGAATCGTTGCCCTAGGAACGGACGCCGGAGCGATGGTGCGCGTGGACACCAGTATGCCGATCGGTGAGTTCCAGCGGATGCTTCGATCGGGGATGGATGCGATGGACATCCTTGTTGCAGGCACGTCCAACGCGGCGCTGGCTGTGGGCAAAGAGAAGGACATCGGAACGCTCGAGGCGGGAAAGATTGCCGACATCCTCGTGGTGCAGGGCAATCCTCTCCAGGATATCGAGTGCCTTGCGGACAGAGTTCTTGTGCTGCATCGGGGCGTGACGGTCTACCCGACCGCCGAGGACTGAGTCTACGCCCTAGTCGACGGACTGCGTTGATAGGTCCTTGCCCGCTCGCACTCCAGTTGATACTCGTGCGAGAGTTGATCGACGTGCATTCCCGCCTTCTCGTAGAGCCGCGTGGCGCCCGTCAGGCTGTCCGCGTCCACATGGAGTGCGGCGCGCGCCTTGCCCATGTCCCGGAACGCTCGGAATGCGTGCAGAAGGAGCGCCAGCCCGAGCCCCCGCTTTCGCCACGGGCGAAGTACGCCCAATGTAACCACGTAGCCGGTCGTCGTGTCCGTGCCGGACTGCGGCGAGCAGAAACAGACTCCGGCGATCCTCTCCCCGTCAACGGCCAAGAAGCTCAATTCAGGCATGTAGTCCGTGCTATTCTCGAGGTTGTGCCGCGAGCGCGCCAGTTGCTCCTCGAAGTCGCCCTCCACGTACCCGTAGTGGTCGCGAAACGCTTCGTCCGCGGCGCGAAGCGGTCGTTCGAGGTCCTCACGCAGGTCGACCGACTTGACTGTGATCCCTTCCGGCCAGATCGGCTCAGGCGGTTCGTCATCGAGCGCGACGGCCATGCGCCAGAAGTGGCGGTCCTGGGTGTACCCGGCATGCTTGAGAAAGGCCTTGGCCGGCGCGTCCTGATCGTAAGTCGCTTGCATGAGGACGACCCGTACCCCGTGGGGCGCAGCCTCCACCGACTGCCTGGCGCGAGGCTCGATCCAATCGTGCAAGACGGATCCGATCCCGTTCCCCTGGTGTTCCTGAAGAACGAGTCCATAGGCCGTGACGCGAACGTGCGGGGCATGACTGTTCATGACCAATGCAATCCCCACTGCCGTTCCATCTGGAGAGATCACGAGGTGACTTGACGTTGCCAGATGGAACCCCGGTGCCGTGAGAACCCTGCGCAGGTATTCGACGGGCATGTACGGATCCCCGGTGACGCAGACGGCATACGCATTCATGAGATGTGCGATCTGTTCGATGTCGTCCAGCGCGGCCGGCCGGATCGTGTACCCCTTGGGAAGCACGTGCATGCGGTCTCCTTGACGGTCGTTGAATAGGTTGTGAGACAGGATAGACAGACCTCCTGCACAGGGCAACCCCTATCCGTCGGCGGTCGATTCCTCCGGCGTCAATGCGGACTCCTGCCCACTCCTCTTCAGATGGAGAACCCAGAATCCAAGCACGGCCATCGCGGAAATCAGGCCGGCGGCGTACCAAAGCCACCGAGGGTCTAGGTTGTCGAGAATGAGCCCGCCCAGCATCGGGGACACGGCCGTCGCAACCCCGAACGTCAACCCGAAGTACGCCATGTACCGACCGCGCATGTGCTCGGGCGCATACTGCGTGGCCAATGCCTGACCGGTCGGCATCCACACCATCTCACCCGTTGCGATCGCCAGCCTCGCGACGACGAACAACGGATAGGTCGCGACGGCGCCGTACAGTGCCAACCCGAGTCCAGTGACGGCCGTTCCCACGGCCATCATCAGGAACTGACCCCGCTTCCGGGCCCATCGGATGAACGGGAACTGAAGCAGGACCACAAACAGCGCGTCGAGGCTGAACAGCGATCCGATCGTCTTAGCCGGCAGATGGTGGTACTCCTGCAGGTAGACGGTGAGAGGGGCGTAGCTTTGCTGGTAGGCGATTCCTGCCAACACGGACGGGATGATGAATGCGAGGAATGCCATATCCCGCATGACGACGCCGTACCCCTTGAACGATGCCAGTACGCCGCGGCTCGACGGTTCGCCTTCGCTTCGAGCGGGAAGCGTCTCGGGAATGGCGCGAAGGACGATGAATGCGGCCGCCACGCTGACCACCGCGTCGAGGACGAAGATCAGGAGGATGTTGTAGTCGGCAAGTAGTCCGCCCACGATCGGGCCGGTGAGCCACCCGAGATTGGCGGCAACGCGCCACATCCCGAATCCTTCCGACCGCTTCTCCTCGGGAAGAAGATCGGCGACCATGGCGCCCTGTGCCGGACCTCCGAAATTGGAGAACAACCCCGCGACCACGATGACGGGATAGAAGAGCTGAATGCTGGGAATGGCGATGAACGACAGCGTGGTCAGCGCACTCGATACGAGGCCGAACAGAATCAAGCGCTTCCTGCCGAAATGATCCGTCAATGCCCCGCCGACCGTGCTCCCGACCATGCCGGCGATCGCGAACAGAGCGAGAAGCGTGCCGACCTCGGTCATGCCGACGGAGAACCGATCGGTCACATACAGCGCGAAGAAGACGGTCACCGAGCTGCGTCCGATGACGTCGATGTACGACGCGAAAATGAGGACCCAGAAGCTCCTCGGGAGCTCTCGGTACACCGCTCGCAATCTGTGGATCATGACACTCCCTTTCTGTTCTTGGCCAACACGAAATCATCCGGCGAATCGATGGGGCGGCGGGAACGGATCGAAACCGGCGCGGGACGCCGACGTGTCCAGGGTGCCCGACGTGCGTCTCCGTACCGTCCCCGTGCCGCGCGGTCCGTCACCGATGATCACTCGGCGTTCCAAACGACAGACGCGAACGGCTAGAACTCGGCAGCCTTCGACGGAACCAGATGGACCCCGCCTTGCCCCCAAGCCGCGAGATGGACGGGAATCCCCTCCGATGTGTGAAAGGCCTCAAAGTCAGGGGCAGCGACCGCATCCTGAATGACGGTGACATCGTAGCCGTACAGCTTGGCGAACAAGACGGTCTGGTTGACGCATCCATACGCCGACAATCCACAAATCAGCAGGTGCCGAACTCCGATCTCGTCCAGCGTCTCCTTGAGGTTCGTCTGCATGAACCCGCTACCGAATCGCTTCTCGATGACGGGTTCTCCGGCCCGCGGTGCAAGATCCGGATGGAAGGCAATCTCTGTCATGGGCGTCCCCTCCGGCATGTCTTCGGGATCGACGTGCTGGACGTAGACGACCGGCGCGCCAGCGGATCGCGCGCGTGCGATCAGATCCTTGCACCGAGGCACGAGATGGTCTCCGTCCAGGGTCAGCATCTTGGGTTCCTTCATGAACACCGGCTGGATGTCGATGACGACAAGGGCTTGGTTCGACTTCATGCGATCTCCTTTCGTGCCCGGTTCCGGCGGGCACGTTTGCATCGGTCGTCCTACAGGTCTGCGCGCTGGTATCGGCTCCACAGGTCCGCAGCCAACTGACGCGGATTGCACGTCACTCCCTGCTTCTGGAAGTACGTGCACACGTTGACCAGATCTCTCTCCAGCAGCTCGAAGGCGTTGCGATTGAACCGCACGTCGACGGCTTGCGGCATGTCGATGATCCACGGTCTGTCGTCCCACACGAGGATGTTGTATGGAGACAGATCTCCATGAACCAGATGCTCGGAGAGCATCGTCTCCACGTTTCTCCGAATGTCCTCGAAGGTCCTCCGGGCGATCTCCGGCGACATGTCAACCCCATCCAAGTGGGGAGCGGGACCCGCGCCGTTGCCGATGTAGTCCATCAACAGGACTCGTCCGCAAACTGCCCACGGCTTGGGAACGCTCGTTCCGATCTCCGACAAGCGCTTCAGACACGCGTACTCCTGAGCCATCCACACGCCCGCCATGACCTGATGCCCAAAGTCGGTTCCCTTCTGAATGGCGCGGAGCTCGCGCGCCTTCATTCCGCGCTCGCGGCCCTCGAAGTACAGTCCTCGACGGATCGATCGTGCTGCGTGCTCCCGGTAGACCTTGGCCGCAAGGAACTTGCGGCGCGTCGACGGATGCGCACGACAGCAGTAGACGGTTGCCTCCTTTCCGCTCGTGAGTCGAGCGTGAACCCCTCGGATGAGTCCCTGATTCACGAACCCGTCGAGTTCAGGGATGCCGGTCGATGTCTCTACAGACACAGGTTTCGTTTCCAAGTCGCGAGAAGCGGCTGGATGGTGTTGCAAGGGTGCCTCCTTCAACGAAGCAGCCATCGATGATGGAATCCGAACGGCCTCGCGCTGAGGAGTGGATTGAAGAGCGGTCTCTTCAGAAAGGAACTAGCTGGAACTCAGGGAGGCCACAACTTGACCGAACCGACATGCAGACATAGTTGGTCCTCCTTTCTCCGATCTCCGCACGATTGCGGAAACGAGCGTAGGATAACCAGGATCGATTGGGCAGTCAACCCCGCACGCAAGCCCCCGGTTCCGGAGGCTTGCGTGCCATCGCGCTAGTTGCAGTCGCTGGATTGTGGGAAGCTGGAATCCGTCGTGTTGTTGGATTCGTCCGCCTCGGTGATCACGTGGGACGGATCCGCCGTAATCGATGTGGGGACCGGCCACGATACCGTGTGATACTCCCCCAGATCCAGCGTGGCGGAGACGGTTCGCTGGCCACCTGCGGAGATCGATCCGACGGTGACGGTCTTGCTCTCGCCCCCGGCGGAGACCTTTGCGCGGACGTTGGAAGCATCGGCCTGGCCTCCGTTGTGAACGACGCCGGTGACCGTAGCGATGACGTGCTCTTGCGAGTCGGTCGACCATGACCAGCATCCGGTCATGTCGGTCACCCAGAGATTGGGCAAGGCTCCCGGTCCGGGCTCCGGTTCAGGCTCGGGCTCCGGTTCAGGCTCGGGCGCCGGCTCGGACCCTCCGCATGTTACCGTGCTGCACGACGTGCCGACGCCTTGGAAGATGCCGTTGTACCGCTCGCATTCGGCCTCGGAGGTCGCCATGCACGTGCCGTCTCCCAGACAGCAGGCCCCGATGAGGTCGCCCTCGCCGCCGGGCGGAGTGCCCTCATCCTCGGGGCACAGATTCTGCCCCGGCTGGAGGCGCAGCAGATTGAACAACTGGACCGCCGACTGGTAGTCCGGTTTGCAGAGAGCTGTGTTGGGTACCGCAAAAGCGAGCACCGCCGTGTCGCCCGTTGGCTGTTGTGGAGGCGCCGGGCTGATGGTGAACGTGTGCGAGATCTGGTAGTTGCCGCCGGCGGGCAGGACTGGGATCGTGAAGTCGTACCGGTCGAAATACGGCAAGTAGAGATTCGCCTCCAACGGCGCGCCGGCAATGAGCGCCACGTTGACGTTCAACGCGTCCTTGCTCCCGGGGTTCGTGAACTGGAAATCTGCCTTGACGATCATCGGCTGGTCGGGGCCTTGGTACAGCTGGCAGGCGCTGACCACCTTCGAATCGATGATCGGACAAGGCGGCTGCTCCGACGGATAGCAGCGGATATTCCCGCAGTCCACTCCCGGACCGTAGAACAAGCCGTTCTGCCTCTGGCACTCCGTCTCGCTCAGACTCGTGCACGAGCCATCCGGCAAGCAGCAGGCGCCGGTCGGCTCATCGGAACCTCTTGGAGGCGTTCCTTCGTCGTTGCCTCCCTCCGGATTGCATGGCGGCGCCGGATCCCACGTCTTCACGAACGACTGGTTGAGAATCGGCCAGCACTGCCACGGAGCCTCCACCTGAAGCCAGAGCGATCCGTACAGGTACGACAGGTTGTCCAGGTCAAGATTCGGAGCGGACGTCGTGAAGACATGATCGAACGTATAGGTGCTATTCCCGGGGATGTCGAGACCATACTGCCAGTACTGGCTGTCCAGCCCGCCCCCGAGACCGTTGACGCCGTCGTTGAGCCCGACGAGGCCGTACGCGGTAATGTCGTGCGCCGTCACGGAGCTGTGATTGTGAATGGCGTAGGACGCATAGACACTCAGAATGCCGCGTTCATAGGTGTAGCAGATGTCGGTGATTCCCCCATCGACGGCCCCGCACGACCCGGAAGAGCCGTCGCAGTTCGCCTCGCCGCAGGGAAGGCCGAGCGTGAACTTGCCTCCGGCCGCAATGCAGTCGCCGGACGTGGTGGTCTGACACGAACCGTCGGGCAAGCAGCAGGCGCCGAGCTCGCTGAGACCGGGCGGATTGCCGGGCTCTCCGGTGGGCTGGCCGGGGTAGCGTGGCCAGGAGCCGCCAGGAGTCCCGGGTTCGTCGCCGGGTCCGTTGCTCGGCGTACCTCCGGGTTCATCGCTCGGCGTGCCCCCCGGCTGATCCTCAGGGTTTCCGCCGGGCTCTCCGGTATCCGTCGGCGTCCCTGGGGTTCCTTCCGCTCCTTCCTCGGGTTGAAGAACGATGAAGATCTCGAACGGCGTCCACTCCGGCATCAGGAATCCCCATCGGTCCGGCTCGAACCGCATCCATGTCTCCCAAACCGGTTCGGGCCCGAACGGCTCGAATCCGGTGTTCACCAGATCGACCGGGCGGCCCTCGGGGACCTCCACGGGGTCGTACGAGCGGCTGACCGCAAACTGGTTCCAATCCGGGCTTTCAAACCCGATGCCTACAATCCCCGGCTGACGCGCGTCCAGATCGTGGACGTACAACTCGTACGAAGGATCCTCCATGACGTCGAGAACGATGCCGGGCACCTCCGTGGGAACGAATGGCTGGCCCAGCTCCCGCTCGACCTCCTCCGGGAACGAGAGATCGTAGATCAGCAAGTGAAACACATCTGGATACTTGTCCGCAATGTAGCGTGCCAACGGATAGACAATGAAAGGATCGGCCAGTCGATCGGAGACGAGGTTCGCTCCCATCTGCTGGGCGAAATCCTGTGCCAGAAGCACGGTATCCTGCTCGTCCAGGCGTCCGTCGCCGTTGAGATCGGAAAGCAGATCGGGATAGCCGTGTTGCGCGTACCACGCCATCAGAACCGCGGCGCTGACGGGCCCCGTGTACGACGGTCGCCCGCCGGGAATCTGCTCCCAATGGACGAGGTGGAGATCTTCGAGAGCGACGGGCTCCGCCGTCGCTACGAGGGCGGCAACCGCCACGAGGGCGACGACCATCACCAGCCAACCGATCTTCCTAAGCATACGTGCCTCCTTCGTGTTGCCTCCTGGCAGAAACCACACGGTTCTACCCTATCTAGCCATGCGCGCCCGGACAAGTCCGAGCGACTTTTGCTCCGAACGGATAGAATCGGAATCAAGAGTGGGAGGAGAATCCGTGCTATTCGACGACATCCAAATCCGAACGTTGCATCTGAAGAATCGGCTGATCCGATCCGCGACCGCGGAGATGATGGCCGACGAGTCGGGACGGCCGCTGCCGCAGCAGGAAGAGCTGTACCGACAGCTCGCTCGTGGAGGCGTGGGATTGATCGTCACCGGACACATGTACGTCCATCCGTCCGGGAAAGCTCATCCCGCGATGGCGGGCGTCGATTCGGACGAGAGGATCCGCGATCTCGAGGTCCTCGCAGCGGCTGTGCACCAAGAAGGTGGCGCAGTGGCCGCCCAGATCAACCACGGAGGGCGCCAGGTCCGGTCCGGCCTGGTCGAGGATCCGATCGCGCCATCCGACTTTGCTCCG
>CAZXQL010000088.1:0-8637 GCA_964643395.1 uncultured Thermotogae bacterium | reverse complement strand
CCCTTCAGGACAGGAAGGCGATGACGGGCCTGCCAATCGGGAAGCTCGGGAATGCTATCCTCCGCTCCCACATTGCGTCTGTCCACCTGGAGGAGCTCCTGGGCAAGAAGCTTGTTGAGTCCGGGCGCGTTGATCGGGAGGAGTACCAAGAGATCCTTGAAGGGGCGCTCCGAGAGCTTCGTGACGCATTCACGCCCGGCCATGCCCCGGTTGAGATCACGGCGAGCGGAGACATGGTGTCCGGAAGTTGGGAGATCCAGAGCCTATTGCGTCCCTCCGACGGAGGTTTCCAGATTCTCGAGTGCTGGGCGCGGGATGCACTTCAGCGGCCGATGGCACAACACTCGCATGACGCGGACGAGTACGCGATCATGCTTGGAGGAAGAAGCCATTGGGTGATCAGCGGCACCCCCATCGTGCTGCAGAAGGGCAACGTGCTTCAGATTCCCGCCGAGGCCGTTCACGCGTGTCTTCCGCTCGATCGCGAATGCCACATGCTTGTGGTGACGGTTCCGGCGACTCCCGAGTACTCGACGGCTCGCGAGTGAGGCGGCGGAACCTTCAGCCAGAATTCCCGCCTTTCGGGCGTTGCCGTAGGCGAAGCCACGCAAGCCAACCCGCAACGACAACCAAGTAGCCGATTGCCAGTACGACGACGCACGTCCGGCCACGGCCTTCCTGCTCGGGAACACGCAACGAACCCGGCGGCGGTAGTGGAGAGGGGTCCCAGGCCAACCCGTACTCCTGAGCCAGTTGCTTGATATTGAGCAGATGAATGACGGGTACGCCGTCGCGCGCCATGGCTTGAATCACACCGCCCCTAGCGGGCGGTGCGTCAGGCACGCTCTCGTTGACGCCTGGAGTGAGTGACAAGACGGATGCATCCGTGCCCAGATCGACCCACGAGCCGCCGACGTTGACGAACGCGACAATCGGACGATCCCCCGCGGCGTCCCGGTAGATGGACATGCGGATGTCGACGTTGCGCGACAGGTCGGGCTCGCTGATGAGAGTCGCAGAGGATGCTTCGATCCTTTCCAGCAGGAGCTGGCGTGCGGCCGGCGTCAGATCGTCGGCGACATCGTCGGCGCCGCCGAGCGAGGACGCGATGGTTCGATACGGAGTGATACCGTCCGCGTAGAGGACATCCTCGATGTCGAGCCACGAGAATCCCGGCAGATTGGCGCCCCACTGCGAGGCGCCCAGGGAGACAATCAACGCGACGTCGAGATGCATCGCTTGTGCGGCGCACAGGGTCGCCAGGATCATTGCGGGGAACGAACCGGATGCGCCGACGGCGATGAAGTCGCCGTCGTGAACGCCGGCTTCGGACAGGAGAAGTGCCATCAGCCCGGCGGTATTCGGATTGGTGGTGGTACGTTTGGCCTGAAGATCGCCCACCGTCGTCGTCGTCGAAGTGAACTGGGCTCCGATGAGGCCCGTTTGGTTGATGTCGTGGGCCGGGTCGATGGCGGGGCCGTACGCCTCGCGATACGTGCGGAGGCTCTGGATCCCCGCAAGCATCCGGTCGGATGCCTCGACCATCAGCGCACTGCTGGTCGAATGGCCGCTTCGACACACTTCGATCGCCGCGATCGCGAGGACTCCCACGCACAAGAGCAGTGCAAGATCCCATCGAATCGAGCGGTGTAGAGAGCGCATTCTCATCTCCTAGCCGAGAATCAGTCGCAGAAGGCAGTACGTCACGACAGAGGCGATCCCCATCGCCGCCAGCGTCCGGAAGAATCCTTGGCGCTCGAATGTGTTGGCGATCAGTCCGGGAATGACCCAGCCGATCGCACGCAACTCCAATGAGACCGGCCATGCCATGGGAAGAACACGCGAACCGATCAGCGCGCACGCGCCGCCCAACAGGACGCAAAGCAGAAAGCGTCGCCGGCCGAATACGACGAAGAAGCGGGCGACCGCGCGGTAGATCACCCATGCCATGAGCGCAGCGATCAACGTCCCCACGAGGCGTAGCGGCTGGTTCGCGAACAACGCCAAGTATCCCGGCACGACAATGCCACCGGGGTACAGGCCAGTCAATTCAGTGAACAGGGACGCGACCGCGAGCCCGATGAATGCCGATTCGATCATCGCAAGGGCTCCCCTTTCTGGCGGCACCACTCGACGAGTTTGCCTCCGGGACCTCCCATATTCCCGAACCCAAACAACACGCCGCCGTTCGGTCGAAGCGAATGGATCTTCTCGAGGATCACATCAACAGCTCCCGATCGCACGATGAGAGGCACCTCGCCGAGGACTCGTCGAAGCTGCCGCGCGAGGGCCCACGGGACCGCTCCAACGACGGCAAGATCGTCGAATGGCCAGTTGCCGTGACCGAGAGTGCGAAGCCATTGCTCGGTGCGGTCTCCTCGGTCGCTGCGAAGATTGAGAAGTCCTACGCACCCGTCGCCCGGCTGCGCCCAGCGGTCGAGAGATCGCTCCAACACGAGCCGCGTCGACGCCGGATCATTGGCCGCAAAGCCATTTACAATGCACCACTTGCTTCCATGGAGGTCCAGTTGCCAGGCCGCCAGGGCTCCTACGTCCGGCATAACGGTTCGCATGCCGTCGAGCGCGGATTCGGAGGGGACGCCCAGACGCTCGCACACGTCCAGAGCAATCGCTAGGTTGACGGGCCACTCCGGATACGGGAGTTCCTGGAGATGCCCTGCGGCGCTGTCCGGGTCGACTGCGTGAACAGCAAGACCGCGCTCGATCATGCGTCGGCGCAGCTCGTCCGGGATATCAGGGGCCGAGATGACGACGGCGCGACGTGGAGGCGCATCGGCAAAGGCACGAATCGGATCGGGGAGGTCGCTGAGATGGTCCTCACGAAATGCCGTCAGCGCGACGACTCGAGGCGCAAGGATACTCGCGAGTTCGACGCGGAGGCTTTCGGCTCGAATGCTCATTGTCTCAACGACCAGGGTATCGGCGCGGGATCGTCGGGAGAGATGAAGAACGCGCCGCTGTTCCAGCGGAGTCGGAAGCGATCGACGACGAATCGGGATCTCGTCCGCTTGCGGGAGTCCGATGATCGCACGAGACCCCGTGGTCTTGTAGATGACGGAATGTCCTCCACCGCGAAGCCCCGCCGCGATCAGGCGGACGACGCTTGACTTGCCGCGCATTCCCATGACGGCAACTCGTACGGGAACAGCTCGACGAACTCGCTCGATCCAGACTCGCTCCGCAAACAGGAGGATCAGAGCGACACCGAGGCAGCACCCGACGATCACGAGATCGGTCATCGATGCAGCCTCTCTCCTCTGCGCGGATCGTACCTACGGGTAGACGAGCTTGCCCCCATGATGACCTGTCGCTCCTCCTTCGGATCGGACCCGCTAGTGTTTGAAAGCATCTTCTGCACCGCGGGCCAGAGAGCCACCGCACGACGTGAGATGAAGCGCTCGCATCATCCCCGGCCGCAGTGTCAGGCGACCCTGCACTATACTCTCGGCATCGGTGGATTCTCAAGAGGCACCTCTCTCGCGCAGTTGCACCCGCAATCGGTCGGCGAGAGAATGCAAACAGTGTCCCAGAAACGACTGGGGTGGGACGTGCGTCTTCGAGGCAGGCTGGCGCGACCGGCCGCGATGGCATCCGAATCCTTCGCGAGGTGACGAGCATGGTGCGAGTTCCTGACAGAATGAAGGCGATGGTGCTCACGAAGGCGGGGGCACCTCTCGAACTCCATGACATTGCCGTCCCGCCGGCCGGGCCTGGCCAGGTTCTTCTCCGGGTCACGGCATGTGGGGTCTGCCGGACGGACCTACATATCGCCGATGGCGAGTTGAGCCATCCCAAGCTTCCACTGATCCTCGGCCACGAAGTCGTCGGCCGCGTAGTCGACGTCGGACCGGATGTGACGTCCTGCTCGGCCGGCGATCGCATGGGCGTGCCGTGGCTCGGATGGACCGACGGAACTTGTCGGTACTGCGTAAGGGGGCGCGAGAATCTGTGCGAAAACGCGCGCTTCACCGGCTACACAATCGATGGCGGATTCGCCGAGTACGCCGTTGCAGATGCGCGATATGCGTTTTCGCTCCCCGATCGGTACGACGATGCACATGCTGCGCCGCTCTTGTGCGCCGGCCTGATCGGATACCGCGCCTACCGAATGGTGGGGGATGCGAAACGGCTGGGGCTGTACGGATTCGGTGCGGCTGCGCACATTCTTGCCCAGGTGGCCGCTCACGAAGGCCGAGAGGTCTACGCATTCACCCGCCCGGGTGACCGCTCAGGTCAGGCGTTTGCGAGGCGGCTGGGAGCCGTTTGGGCCGGCGACTCGACGCAGAGGCCGCCTGAACGGCTGGATGCAGCGATCCTGTTTGCTCCCGTCGGAGAGCTTGTCGTTCTAGCTCTGGACTCGGTGGACTGCGGCGGCAGCGTTGTCTGCGCCGGCATCCACATGAGCGATATCCCTTCATTCCCCTATCGTCTTCTCTGGGAGGAGCGGATCGTTCGCTCGGTCGCCAATCTGACTCGCGAGGACGGCGACGAGTTTCTGAAGGTGGCCGCACACACGCCGATCGAGACGGTCGTCACACCGTTCGCCCTGGAAGACGCCAATGAGGCGCTCGATGCGATTCGGCGCGGGTCGATCGAAGGCGCTGCTGTGCTCGTGATCGATGCGTAGTTGTCGGCGTACGTCCGCGGATCTGATCGGCAATCGTGCCGCGGTATTCGTGGATGAGCCAGGGCTACTCCGGCTGTGAATCGGGACAGGGAAGGATCAGCTGCTCGACGTACTCGACGAGGATGCTCGGGCCGCGGCCGACGCGTTCGCAATCCACGATGCCGGTGATGATCGCGCAGTCTCCCACCCAATCGAGCGGAGGTCCGAGATCGAAAGATGGAAGTAACTCGGCCGGGATCTTGACGTAGAAGCCGTAGTCGCCCTCCACCGAGTACAGCGTGAGATACCGAGACGTCTCCGCGACTTCGCCGATCGTGAACTCGACGGTCTCCAGCTTCGTGATGTACGTCGTGAGGTCCTCTTCCAGAGCCGGGACGCTCAGGCAAGCGCCAACGTGTTCCCACATCCCGCGGCGCTGCAACTTGGCCTGTTCGAGCACATCGAGGAAGTAGCCGTAGTAGCGGGTATTGGGTGGGATGAACAGGAGCTTCGCCAATCCCGCACGAACGAGCTCGGCGTTGACGAGGATCCAGCCATCGTCGGACTCGACGTAGACGAAGGCCAGCAGACGGTTGTAGGCATCGCGTGTCTCGACGTCGAGTTCCAGACGCAACGGCTTGTGGGCGACCCAATCGTGGAGCGCCCACTTGGCGTCGTTCGCGTACGGCTGGCCAAGCTCCGGTGTGTCGATGCCGAGCAACCGCACCGTTTCGCCGCCCTGAAGTACGAGGGTGTCTCCGTCAACAACGCGAGTGCAGCGCGCATCTAGGGTGGCGAACGATACATCGGGCGTCTGCGATACGGCAGAAACGGTCACGGCGATCAGGATGAGAATGACGAAGATGCCGCTCCGCATCACTGGTAGTGGACGCGGCGTTGCGTGACGACCATCTGGAAGATGGTGAATAGGAAGATGATGCCGAACAGGATGACCGACGCGGCCGCTGCACGCCCCATTCGATACGTACCGCGCAACCCTTGTTCGACAATGTAGTAGACGATCGTTCGTGCACTCCCAAGCGGTCCGGGGCCTCCGAACAGAACGTCGATCTCGGTGAAGATCTTGAACGAGCCGATGAGCGAGATTACGAACACGAAGAAGATCTGCGGCGAGAGAAGCGGCAACGTGACCTTCCGCCACGTCTGGAAGGCTGATGCGCCGTCGATCCGGGCGGCATCGTAGTACATCTTGTCGATGCCCTGTAGCCCGGCCAAGAGGATGATCGCCTGGTACCCGACGAACTTCCAGACGCTGTAGGCGATCAACATGGGGATCGCCATCGACGGTTCACGGAACCAGTTGACGGGATTGATATGGATGAACGGGATCGAATCGATCAGCTTGATGAAGTAGTTGATGAGGCCGTAACTCGTATTGAACATCCATTGCCACACCATGACCAGCGCCACCACCGGGCTGATGTAGGGCAAGAAGTAGGCGACGCGGTAGAAGGAGAGGAACCGCAGCGCCTTGTCCAGAATCGTGGCAATGAGGATCGCTAGCAACAACGTCAGCGGGACGGAGACGCCAACGTAGTAGAACGTGTGCCACAGCGACTGGAGGAACGTCTTGTTGCCGAACAGGTAGACGTAGTGCTGGAACCCGTAGAAGGTTCCCGGTGGGTTCAGCGAACTCCACTTGTATAGGCTCAGTCGAAACGCGCTGAAGAACGGATAAAAGACGAAGATGGCCAGGACGATCAACGACGGAAGCAGGTAGAGATACGCTGTCCCGGTTTCCGTCCAGAATCTCCGATCCCGCCACTGGTGCGGAATCTGGAAGCGGGCCCACCCTGTCTTCTTCTCTTCCATGGCGTCCTCTCTGCGAACCGTAGACAAGAAGCCGAGGGGACGGCGCCCCGTCCCCTCGGATGATTCACCGGTTATTCAAGCAAGTCTGCGATATCAACGGCCGCTTGGTCGAGCGCCTGTTGGGCAGTCGCGGCACCGGCCAGAATCTCCTCGAACGCGGTGGCGATGATGTTGCGCATGTCGCCGTATGCGGGATGGAGAATCTGCGAGAAGCCGTCGAGCATCTGCGCGGACATGGCCTGCTGATACGGATTCGCCTCGACGAAGTCCTTCCACTCCTGCGTGAGGTAGGCGGACTTCGTGACGGGCTGGTATCCGCTCTGGATTGCCCAGAACACGGTGTTGTCAGCGCGGATCAGGAACTTCGCGAACGTGACAGCCGCGTCCTTCTGCTCCTGGGTGTAGTAGTCGACGTTGAAGACGGCGATGTTGGTTCCCTGGATCATCGAGCGCTGGGTGACGGGGCCGGCGGGAACGCGTGCGACCTTCATCACGACACCCGCATCCACGGCGGCCTGGTTGTTGTAGTAGTAGCCGGCCGACGTGTCGATGAACATGGCGAGATCCTGCGGGAAGTGACTACTCATGTACTCGTTCGTGATGTACGAATACGGAGCGATGTCCTGGACGAACTGACCTGCTTCCAGGCCGGCCGCGTTGTTGATTTCGACAGCGGTCCAGTCATCGTTCAGGATCGAGCCACCAGCCTCGTCGAGGAAGTTCAGGAACAGCTCCGGGTTGACCGGGCGGAAACCCGTCCCGTAGAAGTCGGGATACCCGTCGCCGTCCGCGTCCGCGGTCGTCAGCGCCTTGGACATGTCCAGATACTCCTGCCACGTCGCCGGCGGATTCGGGACGAGATCTTCGCGGTAGTAGAGAACCATGATCGACTTGTTGAACGGCAGCGTCGTCAGAACACCGTTGTAGGTGTTGCTGGGAACGAGTCCGTCGATGATGTCGTCCTTCTCGGCCTGGGTCATGTAGTTGCCGATCGGGTAGAGAATGTCGGCGATCGGGGTGACCCAATTCTCGTAGACCTGGGCCATGGTCGGCAGTTCATGCGCCACGACGGCCGCCCCGATCTTGCTCTCGAGGTCCGTGTAACTGCCCTGGTACGTGGCGTTGACGGTGATCTCCGGGTGCTCGGTCGCGAACTTGTCAATGAGTGTCTGCAGATTCGTCTGGTGACGGGAGCTCATCGCGTGCCAGAACTCGATGGTCACGGCGGACGAGGCCAAGCCGAACACCATGACACCGATGAGCGCCAATAGCGTGATCTTGCGAAGCATTTTCCCTCCTTGAAGATGTGTGAATTGTCGTTGTCTGTGCCCTGGTTCCAACCTCTGTCGAACCACCTCCTTGCTTGTATGCACTACTTGATGCCTGTTCTTGCGAAGCTCTTGATGAACTGCTTCTGCGTGAAGAAGTAAAGGATCAGGATCGGGAGAACGGCGAGCACCGAAGCCGCCATCAGGAGCTCATAATGCGTCCCGACTTCCGATGTGAAGCTCTTCAGGCCGACCGGCACGGTACGCATCAGTTCCGAGTTCGTCATGACGAGCACCCACAGATAGGCGTTCCACCCGCCGATGAACTTGAGGATGGCCACCGTGACGATTGCCGGCTTGGCCAACGGAACGAGAATCCTCCAGAGAAAGCGTAGCCGGCCGCACCCGTCCATGCGGGCCGAGTCCCACAACTCGTCAGGAAGCGAGCGGAAGAACTGACGCAACAGAAAGATCGAGAACACCGACGCGAGCCACGGGATAATCAGCGCCCAATAGGTATCCAGCCATCCGAAACTGGCAATCGTGACGAAGTTCGGTACCAGAAGCATCTGCCCGGGAATCATCAGCGTGCCCAACAGGAGTGTGAACAGAGCGTTCTTCCCGAGGAACTTCATCTTGGCGAATGCGTAGGCAGCGAGGATCGTGAAGATGACTTCACCGATCGTCGTCATGCCGGACATGAAGAAGCTGTTGAAGAAGTAGCGCGCAAACGGCGCCGTGTGCCACGCGATCGCGTAGTTCGACCACTGCCAGTCATGCGGGATCCATTGCGGCGGCATCCGCAAGACCATCGCACTGGACTTCAGCGAGGTCGACAGCATCCACACGAAGGGAAGCAACATCGTCGCTGCGCCGGCAAACAGCAAGACATACAGAATCAATCGGGTC
>CAZXQL010000087.1:7057-8666 GCA_964643395.1 uncultured Thermotogae bacterium | reverse complement strand
GGCGTCGCCCAAGGAACGTTCTACCTGTACTTTCCATCCAAGAGCGACTTGATCAACGCTGTTGCGGAGTCTCTCGGCGATCAGATGACCGCATCGATCGAGCGGACCGTCAAAGACACTGCTGGAGGCGCCGTCGCGAAGCTGGTGGCGCTGCGCGACGCCTTTGTCGCAATCGGCACCGATCCGGGGATTCAGGAACTGGCCGAGCTCTACCACCGGCCGGAGAACCGGGCGACTCATGATCGTGTGGCCGATCGACTGCTGCAGCGATTGGCGCCGCTCGTCGAGGAGATCGTGGCGGACGGCGTTTCAGAAGGCGTCTTCACGGTCGAACGGCCCCGAACGGCGGCGTGGCACGTCCTGGGCAGTCTGCATGTTCTCGAACATGCCTACATGAACCCCGACGATTTATCCGCCGCCATTATCGAGACGACGGGCTACGTGCTGCGCGCGTTGGGGTTCACGGGAACGGTGCCAGGCAACCCGACGGCATCTCGGAGGACGCCATGACACAGACCGGCACAGCCATTGCCACAAGAGGGCTGGTCAAGCACTACGGAGACGTCCATGCGGTCGATGGAGTCGATCTGCATGTGCGACGCGGAGAGATCTACGGCTTCCTCGGCCGAAACGGCGCGGGAAAGACGACGACGATCCGGATGATGCTCGGACTCATCCGGCCGACGGCAGGCGAAGTGAGAGTACTCGGCTCGAGGGTGGGTCCCGGCTCTCAAGCCGTCTTCTCACGCGTCGGGTATCTTGTTGAGGACGCATCCTCTTACGGCAACCTTACCGTGCGAGAGAACCTCGACATCCAGCGCCGTTTGACGCGCTCACCGCGGGAAGCCATCGACAAGGCGATCGAGCTGTTACGCCTCGATCCGTACGCGGACCGCCGCGCCGGGCATCTGTCACTGGGGAACAAGCAGCGCCTCGCTCTGGCTCGCGCGCTGTTGCATCGCCCGGACGTGCTCCTGCTGGACGAACCGGCCAACGGCCTGGATCCTGCGGGGATCGTTGAGATCCGCGGTCTCCTTCGGGCGCTAGCCGATCAGGACGGAGTGACCGTCTTCATGTCGAGCCACATCCTTGCCGAGGTTGCCCACCTGGCGGATCGCATTGGCATTGTGCATGAAGGAAAGTTGATCGAGGAGATGAGCTACGACGAGTTGCGCGATCGATCCCGGTCGACCTTGGAAATCGGCGTCTCGGACGCGACCCGGGCGACGGATGTGCTAGAGAGGGTGCTCGGGATTCACGATATTGAGCAAGCAGCGGATGGGGCGCTGCACGTGATGGACGCCAACGATCGTGCCGCAGACATCGCTCGAGCCCTTGTCGGCGAAGGCCTTGACCTGACGCGGTTGGCCGTCGTCCAGGAGGACCTCGAAGCGTATTTCATGCGACTGACGGAGGGATCGTCATGACATTCCTGAGAGTCCTTGCAACCGAATTCCTGAAACTGCGTCGTAGCAAGATCACATGGATCTCATGGCTTGCGTTCTCGATCATGCCGTTGGCCGGCGGCCTATTCATGTGGATCGCGAAGGATCCTGAGCGAGCCTCGAAACTCGGCCTGGTTGGACAGAAGTCGCAGCTGGCCGTTGCG
>CAZXQL010000087.1:0-7047 GCA_964643395.1 uncultured Thermotogae bacterium | reverse complement strand
ATTTCTCCGTACTGAACCAGGTCGCGGGAGCCGGCGGGATGATCCTCCTTGCCATCATCGCGGCATATGTCTTTGGGCGTGAGTACTCGGAGAAGACGGCGAAGAACATGCTCGCGCTGCCGGTGTCGCGGCACTGGTTCGTTGTCGCGAAGCTCGTTGTCGTCCTCGCCTGGTTCAGCGCGCTGCTCCTGTTCGTCATCGCAGAAGGGTTGGCCATTGGGGCAGCTCTGCAACTGCCCCAATTCTCTACGTCACTCGCTCTATCATCGGTCGGCGAACTTCTGATTGCAGGATCGCTGGGGTTCCTCCTGGCACCCGTCGTCGCTTGGATCGCGACGCTCGGAAGAGGTTACCTGGCGCCCATTGGGTTCACCGTGTTCATGCTCGTGATGGGGAACGTCTTTGGGACGACGGGCTGGGGAAAGTGGTTCCCTTGGTCGATCGTCCCGATGCTCGCAGGCATATCCGGCCCCAGGATGGACGTGCTGACGCCGGGAAGTCTGACGGTCGTCGGGCTCACGTTTGCTGTTGGCGTCGCGGCAGTCGTGCTCCAAACGCGCTACGCCGACAACACGCAGTAGGCGCGGATCAGGCCTGCGGCTGGATTGCCTTGGGATAGCATGTATTGTCGGCCTTGGCTATGTCGCGAACGCGAACCCGCGTTCGAAAACCGCGATGCAAGCGTCCACAACGTCGGAATCGTACGACGTTCCGCGCCGTGTTCGGATCTGTTCCAACGCAGCCTCAACGCCCAAGGCCGGACGGTAGGGGCGGTGGGATGCCATGGCTTCCACAACGTCCGCCACGGCGAGAATGCGCGCCTCGAGAAGGATGTCATCCTTCGTGAGTCCGTCCGGATACCCCGTTCCGTCAAGGAGTTCGTGATGCTGAAGGACGATGTCGCGGACAGGCCACGGGAAATCGATGCTTCTCAAGATGGCGTGAGCCGTCGCCGGGTGTTCCTTGAGCAAGTTGTACTCGGCCTCCGACAGCTTGCCGGGCTAGCTGAGGAACTCCGCGGGTACGGCCATCTTGCCGATGTCATGAAGCAGTCCGGCGACCTGGATGCCCTCGATGACGTTGTGGGCCAACCCAAGCTGCTCGCCGATGGCGCAAGCAAGTTCGGTGACGCGCTGCTGATGGCCGGCCGTGTAGGGATCCCTGGACTCCGCGATTGTGCCGACCGCCTCGACGGTCGCTTGCAGGACCTCATAGAGTCGGCTGACAGCTTGCTCCCGCTCGGCTTTCGTGTGCAGCGCCTGAATGCCAAACGCCACGTCATTCGACAACTCGACCAAGAGGGCAAGCTCCTGCTCGTCGAAGGCATCAGGCTCTGCGCCGTAGATGCCGAGCACGCCCAGGAGTTGGCCATCCGCGACCAGAGGCAGTGCGACTGTAGAGGCATACCCGCGCCGCAACGCCTCGTTCCGCCAAGAAGCATGGGGATCTTCGGCTGCGATGTTGCGCACGACGGCAACGACCCCGGAACGAACTGCGCTGACGCACGGAGCACACAATGGATCATCATCCGGACACCCGAAGCTCACGGCATCCAAATAGCCTTCTTCATGCCCCGCGCGGGCCATCGGTACGATACAGCGGATGCCCTTCTGGGGCGCCCGGCCGACCCACGCGAAGCGGTACTGCCCGACGGAAACCAGAAGCCGACCCACCTTGTTGAGAAGCCCCTCTTCGTCCCTCGCGCGAACCAGGGTCTGATTGCAGAGACTGAGGACCTTCAGCGCGCGGTCTGCCTTGTGCAAAGCCGCCTCCGCCAGCTTTCGCTCGGTGATGTCCCGCATCGTCCCCTCGTAGGCCAGGATACGTCCCTCATCATCCTTGACCGCATGGCATGTATCGCTCACCCAGATCGTGCTACCGTCGAATCGTCGCAATCGAACTTCGTAGTCTCGAACGTTGGAGTGCTCTCTCAGCAATTCGTTCAGCTTCTGTCGGTCGTCGGGGTTCACAAACAAGTTGCTGGCCGACTGCGCGAGCAATGTGGCCTGGTCCGGGTAGCCCAGGATCTCGGCCAACGCCGGATTCGCGTCCGCGATCTTACCATCCGGGGTCGATCGGTAGAGGGCAGCTGGGACGCGATCGAACATGGTTCGGTGCCGTACCTCGCTTTCGCGGAGCAGCTGCTCGGCCGATCTGCGGGCCGTAATGTCGCGGATCACGGAAATGGCGAGGTCCGGCGGCCGACCGTCCTCCTCAAGTGGAGCGGTGTGACACGAAAACCAGCCAGGTTCGTTGTTGATCGACAGCGCGTACTCAATCGTCATGGCCTCGTGCGTCGCGAGGACATCACGAACATGCTGAACGAAGCGATCGGCCACCTCGGCCGAGAAGACGTCGCGGAGCGTCTTGCCAGTGACCTCGTTGGCGGGCGCGTACAGAAGGGCTTCGGAACTGGCGAGGACTTCACGGAATACTCCATGCTGATCGATCACGACGACCATGTCGGCCGTCGCCTCGAGAATGGTACGGAGCTTGGTCTCGGCCTCTCTCGATTGGGAGATTCTTCGTTCACATCGAGCAATGACGGCCTCGAGTTCGGCAATCCGATCGCGTTCGTTCCGACCGCGTTCGGTCGGCCGACTATCTTCCATGCGCCGCCTCTGCCTCCAGCCCGAGTGTGATGTACCACACAAAACAGGTGGTATCCAAGCTATTATAGCATGAATCGACGTCGCTGACCGTGATCGGCCGATTCCCTGAATCGCAGGGAAGTTCCTGCATGGACTTCCCTGCCTGGATGTGGAGTCGAACGAGGGACAGGGTGTGCTTGCTTCACCAGGCGCGGCCGCGCCTCTACAATGGGGCACTCGGCGGAAGGACTGGAGTGCGGGAGATTCCGCACCACGAAAGGAGTGAGGATGAAAGGTCTTCTCGATCCCATCACGTTGATGATCGTTTCGGTGGCGGGAATCGGTGTGTTATCGATCATCGCCATTGCAGGCAACAACGTCTGGGGATTCGTAATCGGGATTGCCCTAGGGTTGGGGCTTCTGTTCGGGGGAATCCTGCGACTGCGCGCGGGCGACAAGGAGACAGCGAAGATCACGTGCGTGGTTGTGGCCGTCGTCGGCGTAATCCTCGGGTTCATCACGATGTTCGGAGGCGGAGTTGCTGTGGCCCTCGGACTGGTGGACATCCTCGTATCGGTCCCCGTCGGCTACGCCTGGTATCTCCTGCAGACCGGCGGCTAGCCTGCTTGGATCGAGGGAGTCCTTGGCGACGGCTCGTCGGTTGACATCGCGATGTCCGAGCCAGAGAATCGCACCAGCAGTTGTTCGTCCGCGAGAAGACCGTGATGGACGGAGTGGCACGACTGCTCTAGAGGAGGGTGGATGAGGGGAGTCAGTAAGAAGATCGCAATCCTCGGATCGACCGGGTCGATCGGGACGCAAACGCTGGACGTCGTCGAACGATTGAACGGGGTTGGATGGGCATTCGACGTCGTGGGTCTCGCAGCAGGCACAAACACGGAGCTGTTGATCGAGCAAGTCGATCGCTATCGCCCCCACGTGGTTTCGATCGCGTCGGAAGACGACGTCGCATCGCTTCGCGCCCAACTGCCTGGGAACCCCGACGTGGTCTACGGGCCCGACGGGCTGCTGGCCCTTGCAGAGCGTGAAGACGTCGACATTCTTGTGAATGCCGTCTACGGAGCCGCCGGGCTCCCGCCGACGTTGGCTGCGCTCGCCCTCGGCAAAACCGTAGCCCTGGCGAATAAGGAGAGCATTGTCATCGGAGGCGACCTGATCCAGGCGTTGCTTACAGAGAACGGGGGGAAGCTCCTGTCGATCGACAGCGAGCATCACGCGATCCATCAGTGCCTGCACGGACATGACCCCAGCGACGTCTATCGTCTGATCCTCACCGCATCCGGTGGGCCGTTCCTTCATGCCGATCCGGACGAACTTGCGGCGGTCACGCCCGAGCAGGCGCTGCAGCATCCGACGTGGTCGATGGGACGGAAGATTACGATCGATTCAGCCACGATGGTCAACAAGGCATTTGAGGTGGTTGTCGCGCACAGCCTGTACGGCGTCGACTACGACCGAATCGACGTTGTCGTTCAGCCGGACTCGTATGTTCATTCGCTCGTCGAGTTTCGCGAAGGATCGATCAAGGCAGAGCTGGGGCCGCGGGACATGCGCATTCCGATTCAGAACCTGCTGATCGATCCGCACCGTGTGGAAACCGGGCTGCCTCGGCTGCGGCTCGATCGACCCTTGGAGATTCGCTTCGTCCCGTTCGAGGAGAGCCGGTTCCCCGCCTACTCAGTGGTGATTGCCGCAGCGCGCGAGGGTGGGAGTGCTCTTGCCGCAATGAATGCTGCGGACGAGATCCTCGTGTACCGATTCCTGGATGGAGAGATCCTCTTCACACAGATCGCAGCCGGTCTCAGCGCAGTCCTAGAGCACTGGAAGGCCGATCGAAAGAACGCATCCGGCGAGAAGGCTCCGACGCTGGACCATCTGCTGGAGGTCGACGCGTGGGCCCGCGAAGCGGCCCGTGGACTGGCCCTCGAAGCCCCCGATCCCCAGTAGAGGCGGCTGACGGGCTACGCATCCAGCGACTCGGCGCGTGCTGCGGCAAAGACCCCGGAACGAACGGCACCCTCCAAGGTCGACGGCCAACCCGTCGACGTCCAGTCGCCGGCTAGGAACAATCCGCGCGTCGGCGTCGCGAATCCGGGCCGAAGGCGGTCGGATCCCGGAGATGGCACGAACGTCGCCCGCGGACGGCGCAGCACGAGTGCGCGCACGACGCGAGCATCGTCTGCTGGCGGAACGAGGTCTGCCAGAGCCGTTCGGACGATGTGCACGATCTCTTTGTCGGGGAGATTCATCCAACCCTCGGCTGCGCTCTGCGACACGACGATGTGGGTGAGATGACCGGGCGCACCTGCCAGCGTGTGGAGCTGCGACACGTCGAAGACGGCCTGAATCGGAGTGTCCACGGCCACGAAGAACGGCTCGGCCAGCACGGATCGGTCGAACCAAAGGTGGACGTTGACGATCGGCGACCATGAGAGCCGCAACGCACTCTCGACGATCGGTTCGACTGCCGTTCCAGCGGGTACGATCGTCCTGAGATCCCACGGCGGGACAGCGCCGACGACCGCGTCCGCTCTGACATTCGATCCATCAGCCAACGAGACGCCGCGTACGGCGCCCTCTTCGACGAGGATTCCGGCGACATCGGTCGCGGTCCGGACGAGTCCTCCATTGGCGGAGATGTACCGTTCGGCGCCTGCTACGATCTCGGAGAGTGGAACGGTGAAGAATCCCATATCGGCGCCGCCTCGTCGGAAGAACCCGTCTGAGAACACCTTGCGGGCGGCCGCCGTACTGACGACGGCCGCCGGTGCATTCAGGGCTGCAATGCAGATGGGATCCCACAGCCGTTCGATAGCGTCGTGGTCCTGTCCGTGCATGCCGAGCCAGGCCCCGAACGAAGTGTTGTCGAGGTCGCGCGTTCGCCGGTAGAGAAGCGAGAAGGCCGCTTGGACGACGGCGCGTCGCTGGCGCGGCGAAAGCGGCGTGTAGCCGAAGAGCGCGGGCGCGAGATGAAGCGGTCCGGGCAAGGGCCGTGATCGGAGAAGCGTTCGCCTCGATCCCTGCAAGACGGGGACCGACAGCGTGCGTTGGAACGAGACGGCATCGTCCATCCCGATTCGCTGCAGGAAGCCGGTCGCCGCAGTGCAGCATCGCATCAGCACATGCTGCCCGAAGTCGACTGCCTCACCCGTCTTCGGATCGCAAAAGGATGTCGCCCTCCCTCCGAGATGTGGGGATCGTTCGAGCAGCAGCGGTCGGCGCCCGTCGCCGGCCAACCGGCAAGCGGCCGCAAGACCGGCGAATCCGCCGCCGATCACAATGGGATTCACGGACGTCTCCATCGAGCGGACACCAACAGGCTGACCTTCTCGATCTTGGGAAGCGAAACCCGGCCGGCAAAGACGTCGTAGTTGACGGCGGCGATCCGGGCGAGTAGTCGTCCGTACATCTCGGCGAGGAGCCGCGGGCAGGAGCGGCCCCGCTGCGGCAGCATCGGAAGGAGCCGCCGTCCGCTATCGAGGAGATGTCGAGCTCGAGCAGCGTGGTCGGAGAAGAGAGCACGCAAAGCGTCGGACATCGTCTTCGACCGGAGAGTCGCGACATCGACGGAGAATCGACCCAGCGCTTCGCGCGGCAGGTAGACGCGGCCGCGGGCAAGATCCTCGGCCACGTCGCGCAGGATGTTCACGTACTGCATGCCCAATCCCAAATCGATGGCCGCATCGCGCATCGCATCGGTCGGTGGAGTCCCGTCATTGAGGATTGGGAGCGTCGCCAGGCCGACGGACGATGCTGCGTGATAGCAGTACTGATCGAGCTCCTCGATCGTCTCGACCTGGGTCAGCGTCAGATCCATCTCCATACCGGCGAGGATATCGGCCAGATCGTCCGGATCGACTCCGAACCGCTCGATGGCATCCGCGAGGGCAAGGTCGCGGCCCGCCATCGGGTTGCCGGCCGCCGCGTCGGCGAGGCGCGTTCGGAGGGAGGTGAGGCCGGCGCGCGCGTCATCGATGTCCCGGTCGGCCAGCGAATCCACGAGATCGTCTGCTTCGCGACAGAATGCGTACAAAGCGTAGACGGCTCTTCGTTGGATAGGAGGAAGGGACAAGAAGGCGTAGTAGAAGTTGCGCGCCTCACGGCGCGTCAGTTCGGCGCAAGCGCGGTATGCCTCGTTCAGATCCATCGATCCCACCCCCTGGAAACCAATGTCGAGATGAACAAGCAGGCCTTCTCATAGCCGCTCAACGTCGGCCGCTCTCGGAGCGTGTCGAAGCCGGACGCTTCGATCTTGTCAAGAATCGCCAATCCTCCGCGAGAGAACAGCGCCAGATCGATTCGTAGGTGGCCGTGGACGCGATCGAGCAACGGAAGCCCGCGAGCGAAGAACTGCCGCGCTCGTTCGACTTGGAACGCCATCAGCCGGCGAAACGGCTCGTCGGCGCAATTGGCGGACAGGCCCGCTTCGGAGACT
>CAZXQL010000086.1:0-8689 GCA_964643395.1 uncultured Thermotogae bacterium | reverse complement strand
GATTCGGGATCGATCGGGCAGCGGATACACTGCCGCGCCGATTCCTCGATGAGCCGGCCGGTCCGGAAGGCTCGCCGTCGGCAGGTTCGATCGTCGAGCTGGAGGCAATGCTCGACGAGTACTACCACAGTCGAGGCTGGGACGTCGCGACCGGCCTGCCGACGCGGCAGACGCTCGAGAGACTGGGGTTGGGAGAGAACGATGCATGAGTTGTGGATTGAGGTCGAGCGCGTCGAAGGGGCCTGTACGGGGCCGGTGCCGATGACGCCGGGGACGGGGTTCTCGGTTCGCAACGGAAGCCTCGTCTTCCCATCGGGCGGGCCGATCTGCTTGTACGCGCTGCAGAGCATTCTTCCGATGCTCCCGGCCAAAGAGCGCGTGACGGACGGCGACCCGGCCGATTGGATGGGGAGCGTCCACCACGTGCAGTGCCCCGACCCGAAGGGCCGAACCGTCTGGCGCATCGAGCAGCGCGGCTCCGCTCGCGCACGCAGCCCCGAAGTCGCAACCGATGGGATCCCGGCTGCTCGCTCCGGCGATCTGCGCATCGTGGTCGAACGCATCGAGGGACGCTGCGTGGAAGGCATGTGCGTCGGGCAATCGGCGCTCGTGCGCGGCAGCAGCCTCTACCTCCCGCAACCGTTCTGCCTGTACGCTCTCCAGGCTGTCCTTCCACTGCTCCCGGCGATGCAGAAGCGCCTCGAGCCCGGCGACTGGATGGCGACGGAAACCGCCGTCGTCTGTCCCGACCCGCTGGGCAACGTCATCCTTCGCATCGAAAAGGTGAACGCCGGCTAATGCAACTCCGGACGAGTGGCGCGACGGCTCGTCTTGCGCCGACGGGTCTGCTGATGGATAGGGGACGAACGGCAGCACGAACGGCCTGCCATCCGTCCCCACGGGGCTAGATGAGGAAACGCCCGTTCTCGTAGATCAGTTCGCCGTCGGCGAACGCCTTTCCACTCTGAGTCAGATCGCTCACGATGTCCCAGTGAATGGCCGACTTTACCTGGTTGCCGGCGAGGCCTCTTCCCAGGGCGACGTGGAAGGTCCCCGCCATCTTCTCGTCGAACAGCGTATTGCCGATGAATGTATGGATGCCCTCGTTCGTGCCGAACGCGAACTCGCCGATATTGCGTGCGCCTTCGTCGGTGTCGAGGAGTTCGAGCAGTGACGACTCGTTGACGTAAGCGCTCGCGTCGACGACGCGGCCCTTCTCGACGCGAAGGCGAATGCCTTCGATCGATTGTCCCCGCCTTCGCGTCGAGTACGTGAACGCGATGGTCCCTTCCACCGTCTCCTCCACCGGGCCGATGTAGACCTCCCCTCCTGGGAGATTCCCTCGTCCGGATTCGTTGACGAACGTGCGATCGTCGATGCGGAACGAGAAGTCGGTGTCGTCCGAGACGATGTGAAACGTCGTGGCGGCATTGAGTTTGGAAACGAGGTCGGCCTGTTTCTCGCCGAACTGCTTCCAGTATCCGACAGGATCCGTCAGCTCCGGAAGAAGGGCGGCGAAGTAGTACTCGGCAAACTCGTCGAGAGACATGCCCGCCTGTTGGGCCAATCCAACTGTGGGGAACGTCGTCATCACGCTCTTCCCGTCGCCGCAGCATCCACCCATCGCCTGGCGGAGTTTCGCCATCCCCTTGTTGAAGACGGCTCGGCGCTCCGGTGAGACATTCGCGTTCTCGCGGGTGTTCTCCTCCGCCATCAGGTTGAAGACGGCGTCGGCCTCGTTCAGGAACTCGATCGTTCCTTGAGGAACGAACTCGAGCTGCTCGTCGTTCGCGTGTTTGAACATCAGTTCGCGGTATCCGGGCACGATCGCCCGGATAAACGGAAACGCGCCGGCCTCGAGCACCTTGATGGCGATCGACTTGGCCAGTTGGGTCGCGACGTAGGGCACGTTGATCAGCGCCTTCTGCCCCTTCTTCACACCGACGGAGTAGTTCACCAAGACGTCGGCGACTTGATCGATTCGTGAATCATGCATGAGTCCTCCTGTTCAATGGGAGCCGGAGATGACTCATATCAGATACAATGGCGTGTCCGAATGGCCCTGTCTCTGACATGAGGTCGTATCGGCATCGCCCTTGCTTTGAGCCCGACTCGAGGCAAGGGCACTTCTCGTTGCGCTCATGGGCTGTTGCCCTGCAATACTCTCGCCCTCCTTTCGCGATTCGTGGCTTCCTAGACTCAATTCTCAGCGTCGACGTCGCCGATGGCGCTTCGTAGCGCCGACTTGACCTCGGCGATCTTCTTGGTGGCGTCACCCACCTTGTTGAAGAGAGGTGCGTTCGCTTTGATCCCTTCACGGATCGCGAACGTGGCGGCGCTGGATCGACTGCGGCAAATGCCCGCCTCGACCAGCATGTCAAGTTGGGCAAGCGTCTGATCGTTGACGCGAACCATGACGACATGCTCTCGCCCTTCGAGCGCACGTTCGACGGCGTCGAACAGTGCGTCGCCGGACGCGCAGCAATTCTCGTTGTCGACGATGACACGCTTCGGCTCTCGGCATTCGCTCATTCGGTATCACCAACCATTACATGTAATACTGTAATACTGAGAGAGGGGAATGTCAATCGGCGCTCGGTGACGTCTCGATCGGGCTACCGAGGCGATTCGAACCACTTGTTGACGTCGGAGTAGCTGAGCTTGCCTTCCAGCATGCGATCGTAGGTCCCGCTATCGATCCACTCACGCGCCATCTCCTGCAGATGCCAGAGCGCCGTACGCATCGGGCGGGGCCCGAAACTGAGTCGCGCGACCCCGAGTTGATTGAGTTCATGCACAGACGGGGTCGTCGGGCCGGCAATGAGGTTGAGCGGGCCCGAAATCCGGGACGCGAGTTGTCGAATCGCATCGGGTCCGAGATTGCCCATGTCGGGGACGAAGACGCCGTCAGCGCCGGCATCCAAGTAGGCGTTTCCCCGCCTGACCGTCTCATCGAGAGCTCGTTGTTCCTCGGTCGCAGGAATGAGAAACACGTCCACGCGTGCATTGATGAACAGAGGGATGCCCAGCGATTCCGCGCGCCGCCGCGCGGCCGCGATTCGCTCCGATTGACGGTCCGAATCGACCAACCCGACATAGTGATCGGCGCCGGTCCCCAGCAGACTGTCCTCGATGTTGACGCCCACTGCACCGGCTCGCACGATGGATTCGACGACGTCCGCGACTCCGTCAGGCGCATCGGAATAGCCGGTCTCGATGTCGGCGCTGACAGGGACTCGCAGGATGTTCGCGATCCTCTCGATCACGTGGACCGTATCCCTGATTCCGATCCTCTCGCCATCCGCGTAGCCAAGTGTCGACGCAATGCCGGCACTTGTCGTCCCGACGGCGTGGAATCCCAACTTCTCGTAAAGCATCGCGCTCACGGCATCCCACACGTTAGGTAGAAGAAGAACATCTTCTCTCGCGTGGAGAGCTCGGAATCGTTCGGCTGCGGCGGCCTGCTCCGATCGCTTCATCCTCATCCTCCTCTTCGCAACACTGCTTGAATGCTTGCGAGACAATCGTAAATATAAGATCCATATCTTCGACTGTCAATGATATGATACTTATAGGAAGGCTTGACAGGCCGATGCATGTATCGTATATTAACGATGGTGATCGATATGAAGGACATCCCTCTCTCCGATGAAACGCAACAGCTTGAGCGGATCCTGTCCGCGCTGGCCAATCCCGCACGGCTCCGTATCCTCGAGATCCTTGCGGAACGGCCCCGCAGTATCGTCGCAGATATCGTAGACCAGTTGCCGATTGCTCAAGCGACGGTCTCTCAGCACTTGCTCGTTCTTCGCGATGCGGGCTTGATCTACGGCGAACGGGACCGGGCCGGCCAATGCTGCTTCATCAACTACGACACGGTGTCGCGGTTCGCGCAATCCATCGCGGCATGGACTCTGCGATTGGCCACGCTGGGCATCGGCGCAGAGCGAGAGGAGGGGGCATGCTAGCGATCCAAACGATCGGCCGGATGGTTCTTGCGGATCTCCAACGTGTATGGCCGCTTCTGCTTATCAGTGTCCCGTTTGCCGTCGTGTTGCGCGTTACCGGGGCATCCAAACGCCTGACCGGCGCATTCGGCAGGCGGCCGATCGTCGGAATCTTCCTGGCGACGGCCGTGGCTACGTTCAGTCCGCTGTGCTCGTGCACCGTGATCCCCGTCATTGCCGCCATGCTGATCGGCGGCGTTCCGCTCGCGCCGGTGATGGCGTTCTGGATCGCGTCGCCGACGATGGATCCGGAGATCTTCTTCATGAGCGTGGGATTCCTCGGCTGGCCGCTTGCGGTCGGACGGCTCGTGGCGACCGTCGTTCTGAGCTTGGCCGCGGGGCTCGTCACTCATTGGATCGTCACTCGCGGGTGGATCGGCGATGACTTCTTGAAAGCGGGCGCAACCGCCTCGACGCGATCGGTCAGTTCCTGGGCACGCATCAAGGGACTTGTCGCCTCGCTCAAGCCAAAGCCGACCGCATCGCTCTCTGCGGTTGCCGGCGGGGGCTGCGGCTGCTCCGACGAACGTGCAGTCGCTTTGCCCGAACCGACCGAGGCGCCTCCACAGCGTTTACCTCGTTGGTTGTACCACGAGAAGACGCGCTTGATTGCCAAGGAGTCCGTTTCCGCAACCCTGTGGGTCGGACGATTCCTTCTGATTGCGTTCGTTCTCGAAGCTGTCATCCGGCTGTACGTCCCGCAAGACATCATCGTGCACTGGAGCGGTCAATCGAATCCGCTGGCGCCTCTCCTGAGCGCACTGGTCGGGATCCCGGTGTACACCGGCAACCTGATGGCTGTCCCGCTCATCGGAGGATTGCTCGCGCAGGGGATGAGTCAGGGAGCAGCCCTATCGTTCCTGATCGCGGGGCCGGTGACAACGATTCCGGCGATGGCCGCGGTGTGGGGCGTCGTCAAACCACGCGTCTTCCTCCTATACTTGGGGATCGGTCTGCTCGGAGCCGTCGTCCTGGGCTACCTCTATCAGACCTTTGCCTTGGCTCTGGGAGTGGGCGGATGAAACGCCCTATCGCCGGGAACCTCCTCGGACCGCTGACTGTCGTCCTGGTCGGGGCGCTCGTCCGAGGGCGACCCAACTACCTAACGATCGGATACATCTGCCCGTTCGACTTCGGCACCCGCATCTTCTTCAGCATCTACAAGGGCCGCTACACGTGTCAGGGAATCCAAGAACATCGGACCTTCAGCGTGAACGTGCCTTCCTCCGACATGCTCGGTCGGGTCTCCATCGCAGGGAGCAAATCCGGCTGGGACTACGACAAGTCGGAGTTGTTCCGATCGTTCTACGGGACACTGAAGACGGCGCCCATGATCGAGGAGTGCCCGGTGACGATCGAGTGTGAGGTCGATCGGCTCTTGGACTCCGATCGCAATCATGGCGTCATTGGGAGCGTTGTCTCGTCCCACATCGATCCAGCACTGATGGTCGACGGCCGGCCTGACTTCAGGCGGATCGATCCTGTCGTCTGGACGAATGCCGGCGCGGCCACCTACTACCGTCTCGGAGAACGACTCTGAGAAGAGGGAGGGCATGATGGCAAACCTCTCCACGATTCCTCCGGATCGGCCCGCTCAGGATCGCTTCGAGATCGTCGGACGCTGCCTGCGTGATTACGGTCACGTGCCGACGGTCGCCCATGGAGCGGGAGGGCGCAAACTGTGGTTCGTTCGACCCGCGGCCGGACTTGCGGAGTACTACGCGGATGTCATCCCGATCGATCTCGAGCCAGCGATGCTGGAGGAGTTCAGGGCGACCAGCCGACTTGTCGAGCAGCTGCAGACAATCCCAATCAACGAGCGTCTACACATGGCGGTCGTTGCCCCTCGACGGATCGCGACAGACGCGTTGCGGCAGGAGATTGTCGAACAGGTGACGCGGTGGCTGGAATCCGCGCCGCGATCCACCGGGGATCGTCTCGAGTTCCGGGGAGGCATTCTGACCATGCTGCCGCGGGACAAGGTGCGCAACCATCTGGCTGTGGTCGGGCCCGCGTTCGCCTATTGGATCCGTAGGCTCGGACTCGATCGCGCGCTTGCGGATCGGGCGGCGGAACAGCACGCGATCGCTGCCGAATCGCCTTACGTTCTTGTCACGGTGGCCCCGGAGCGCGTCGGGTTGAGCCGTCGCTGCTATGCCGAGCTCCTCTCGGAACGGCCCGTCGAGCGACTGCTGGGGGAGGAGTCAGACACCGTGCAGCAGCGTCCCCCGCTGTTCGAGGCCCATCCGGAGGTCAGTGCCGCCCTCTGGATCTGGAGGAGTTCGCGCGGTATTTGGGAGCTTAAGGCGATTCACAACCGCCGGGCCGCCCATCCGCTTCCCGAGGGGCTGTTCGATCCTCCCGTGTAGCACAGTGGCGGCTGCCTCGATCTCTCGTCGCGGGGGCCTCCTTCCCCGGGTGCCGACCGAAGGCGGGAGAGGGACGCTGCCCTCTCCCGCTCGGCGGATGCCCACCTCGCGCCTTGTGCGCGGTGATCTATTCACTGACGACGATGTACAGATCGAAGACCCACTTCTCCGGGTCCGGTTCGTCGGGGGTCTGGAGAGCCTCGAACCAGCACTGGATCGTGCAAGGCGGCGTATTGCCGTGATGGTCCTCGAACCAGGCGGCGAATCGCTTCCATACGTCGCCGATGTTCGACAACCCGGTGAATCGAGTCACCGCGTACCGAGCACCGGGGATCTGCTTGATCTTGACCGGCGGCTCGGGCTTCATGCCGGGATCAACGCGGCACCACAGCTCGTAGCCGTAGTTCTCGCTGCCGGGGGACGGGTTGGGGTTGTTGAACCCGTACGATGGATGGTCGGGCAATCCCGGCTCGAATCCGTGCTTCTGCGTGAATGCGTTCAGCAGCTTCGCCGCCTCGAGCTCAGGCTCCTTGCCGAACCCAAGCGCGCTGGCGACGGTCATGTCGGGCAGATCGACGTAGCGGACTTCCAGTTCCTTGCTCATGCAGACCTCCTGGGATGACGGTGACTTGATGGCAGCTTCGCGGACAGATCGACGGACGCGTGAGAGCGAACCCGACGGGTGTGGCAAAGACTGACTGCAAGACTTCGGCCTTGCGAGCCTCGAGACGCTCAACCGGAGTGGTCTCTTGGCCCTGCCAGTGCCTCCTCGCTTTCCTGCGGCGCATGCTGCGACCTCCTCTGTTTTCACCTTCGAGTATGGTGGAGATTTATGACATCTTTTGTCGTATTTATGCTAGAATCCGAATTGTCCAAGGAGGTGCCGATGCGCGCCGATCGCCTGCTTGCCTTGCTGCTTCACCTTCAAAACCGGGGCAGAACGACTACGAGCCGGCTCGCCGAGGAACTGGAAGTCTCCTCGCGTACGATCGTTCGAGACCTCTACGCGCTACGTGTGGCCGGGTTCCCGGTGTACACGGAACGGGGACCTCACGGCGGGGTCAGTTTGCACCAGGACTACCGCGTGAGGCTGACCGATCTCAATGAGAACGAGTTGGCGGCGTTGTTTGCACTTGGAGTTCCGGCTCCTCTGACCGATCTCGGGATGGGAGTCGAGGCGAAGGGGGCGCTGCTCAAACTGGCGGCAACCCTTCCGACGACGCGGCAAAACGTGGATCGAGATGTTCGCGCGCGCCTGTACCTCGATCCGAATCCCTGGCATGCGTCCCACCAAGCCATTCCTACGCTGGCCGCACTGCGCCAAGCGGTGTGGGGTGACCGTTGGGTTCGTGGGACGCTTCTTCGTGTGCGGCAGATTCCGATTGATCACGAGATGGCCCCGTACGGTCTGGTCGCCAAAGGTCGTACGTGGTACGTCGTCTGGCGACGGCGTGACGGGAGATTGTCTGTCGATCGAGCATCGGATGTGGTGTCTGCCGAGTTGACGGACGAGACGTTCGAGCGCCCTTCGGACTTCGACCTTGCGGAGTTCTGGACGGAGTGGGCGAGCGCCTACGAAGCGAGCCGATGGCCGTACTCCGTTCGCATTCGCCTGGCACGTGAGAACTTGCCACGGCTTGAGCGGGATCTGGGGCGCCACATCGAGGGTACGGATGACATCGAGTCGAAATCGTCTCGCGTCGAAATCCGGATGACGTTCGACTACCTTGACCAGGCGCGAACGGCGCTGCTTCCCTACGGCGGCGCGGTCGAGGTCGTGGAACCCGATGCGCTTCGTCTGTCGATCGCGGACTTCGCGAAGCAAGTCGTGGCTACGTACGAGACGTGACATCCGCTCCCGTGCGCGTTCGCTCTAGAATCCCAGGCTGCGGTAGTGATTCTCGAGGCGTTTGGTGATCGCAGCTGGATCCAGCCCCGTCTCTGCGATGACAGATGACAGCGGGATCGGCTCCCCGTATGCGATGCGGATCGGCTGCCGGTACTCCCATTTCCCTAGGAGCCTAACGATCGGATTGCACGACACGAGATGGAAGATCCCGGTGAGCGAGGCCCAGATCCTGTAGGGAACCAGGAGGGGATCGTCTCCCGCCTCCCCGGCCTCGGCGAGGTGCCTGAGCATCAGTCCGATGCCGGTGCGCCACTTCGCCTTCGGGTTGCCGGCGTCCGGGGCGATGAGCAGCGCGCCTCCGTCACGGACGTGCTCGGCGGCTTGAGAGAGTGATGCGCGGTTGCGCTCCCTCGCGACGTCCTTGGGGACCTGAGCATCCAACTTGGCGGTGAGCCATGCGCCGA
>CAZXQL010000085.1:1163-8712 GCA_964643395.1 uncultured Thermotogae bacterium | reverse complement strand
CGAGAAGCCGGACGCCCAGCTGTTCTTCCATGACTTCCCGGGGAAGGAACCCGCGCTGGTCATGCTTCATGGCCTCGGGTCGGCGTCCTCGTCGTGGTATCCGCGCGCTGCCCGTCATCCTCGCCTGCGCGATCGCCGCGCGATTCTCGTCGACCTGCTTGGATACGGATACAGCGATCGCCCCACCGACTACGACTACTCGATGGAGTCGCAGGCGGAGACGGTTGCATCGCTTCTGGATCATCTCGGGATTTCATCGACCGTCTTGGTCGGGCACAGCATGGGCGGCTCCATCGCCATCCTGCTGGCCAATGCCCGACCGGACCTCGTCTCGCATCTCATCGTCGCCGAGGGGAATCTGGATCCGGGCCCGGGATTCATCAGCGGGCGCATCGTGACGGTTTCCGAGGACATGTTCGTCTCGACGAAAATCCACAGCTTCATCGCGCAGATGAGAGACGCCGGGTACTATGACTACGCGGCCACCGTGCGCGCCTCGGACCCGGCGTGCCTGTACCGGAGCGCAGTTTCGTTGATCGCGGAACGGTCTCCGACCTACCGAGAGCGCCTGTATCGGTTCCGCGGACCGCGTACGTTCATCTTCGGCGAACGCTCGTTGCCCGATCCGGATGAGGCGGCGCTCCGTGAGCAACACATCGACGTTCGCATCGTACCCGGCTCCGCCCACGACATGATGGGGGACAATCCGGACGGGTTCGCCTCCGCGGTAGCCGACGCCATTGATGCCGCCTGAGTGATCGCGAGAATCGCCGATCCTGCCTTGCCGTCATTCGGGTTGCCGACTACCATGCCGTCAGACGTGAAGGATCTCCGGGAGGTACGATGAAGGGGAAACGCATCGCGTGCATCGGTTGGGTCGTGCTCCTTGTCGCGTTGAGCCTTGCGGCGGTGGGTCAGGACGCCACGACGAGGACGAGCTACGACATCCGTGTTAGTCTTGACGCCGACCACGACAAGCTTGTAGGCACCCAGGAGGTCGACTACGTCAACGAAACCGACGCGTCGATCAGCGAGATTCCGTTCGCGCTCATCGCGAACTGGGGCGCCGAGGAGAATCCCTACCTCCATCCGGCTCTAACCGATCTGCAGTACGTGTCGGGGTTCGATCCGACGTGGACGAAGGTCTCCCACGTCACCGATGCCAACGACAACCCGATCCCGTTTCACTTCGTCTCGATGCCTCCGTTCCTGCAGACCTACTCGCTCGACAACGCCGCCTTGATGGTCGACTTGCCGGCCCCGTTGGAGCCCGGTGAGCGGACGACGCTTCGTATGACGTTTGAAACCAAGTTTGCACGCGCCCTCACGGGCGACCAATGCGTGTACAAGGACACGTACGTATGGCGATTCGGCTGGAATCCGATCGCGGTCGGGCCCGAGGATCTGGAAGGGAAGTTCGATCTGCCCGCCGCCGACTACCATATCGAGCTGACGATTCCCGATACGGTTCAGGCCTACGGAGGCGCCGACTCGCAGGTCGAGATCGGGACATCGTCCGGGCTGAGGACGATCGAGCTTCGCAACGAGCATCCCACACGCTCCGTTCCGTTGATCATCGGTCCTGATCTCCGCTCCGTCGAGACGGAATGGAACGGCGTGACGATCGAGGCCGTCTACCTTCCAGGCGCCGAGTCGTATGCGCGCGCCGCGCTGTCGTACGCCGAGGGGATCCTCTCCTACTACTGGCAGCATTTCGGCTCGCTTCCGAACCAGCGCATCCTCGTCTCCGAGAACCCGTGCCCGGGGTTGTTCGGCATGGCCGCCGACGGAATGGTGCTCATCGGGGCCAGCGCGGTAACCTTGAAGGACATGCCGGCACTCGGCGCGTACGATCGCATCGACGAGTACCTCCTCGCGCACGAATTGGCCCATCTCTGGTGGGGAATCGGCATTGGTGCCGACTTCAATGCCGAGAACTGGATCTCCGAAGGGTTCGCCGAGTACCTCTCGATCACGTATTTCGAGGAACAGCACGGCGCATTCAACCCCAACCTGCTGGATCAGCTCCAGCCGGGACTCGTCGAGGACATCCTGTCGGAGGCGGTCGGGTACTTGAACCTCCGGCGCCACCTTTCGGAATTGCCGTATTTGACGCTTCTTCATCTCGGGTTCGACGAACCGATCGTCGAGCCGATTGCCGACTCTCAGTACCTTAACGGCCTAACCGTACGTACGTACAACAAGGGCTACTTGGTGCTGCGGGCGCTCGCAGCCATCGTCGACCGCGACACGATGTTCGAGATTCTGAAGACGGCCCATAACGAGTGGGCCGGACGTCTTCTCACGGTCCGGGAATTCGAGGATCTCGCCGAACAGGTGTCGGATCGCGACCTGTCGCAGTTCTTCGCGTCGTGGCTCTACGGAGACGTTCAGTTCGATGTGGTCGTCTCCGGGTTCGACACGACCGAAACAGCTAGCGGGTACACGACCCGATTGCAGATCACCGGAGCCGGTCCCGATTTGCCCGTCACCGTCGAAGCGTCCCTCGATGACGGAAGCACGGTTCGCGAGCAGCTTCCTGCGGATTGCTGCTCTCCAGCCGGCTGGGCGATCGAAACGAGCCGCCCTGTAGTCGCCGTCACGCTGGATCCCGACGAGGTTCTCCCAGACGCAAACCGGTTCAACAACCATTGGCCGCGCAAGATCGACATCGCGTATCCATTCCGACCCAAGGATGCACCAGAGATCGGAATGCCGCTTGATGCCTACGTGATCAGGCTGTCGGCGACCGGGATCTCGGGGGGCTTCCGCAACGATCACGCGTGGAGTCTGACCGTTCTTCCTCATGTCGACGGGGACACCGATTGGGGGAGTCTCGTCACGCAGAGCTTCGAGCCGGAGTTCGACGTCATCGGCGTCTTCGCGGCCAACCTCAGCCGCGATCTCGGTCTCTCGTTCTCCGCCGCAATCACCGCCCTCGATCCGAGGACCGGCGATGGGCAGCTCGAGGCGACAGCCTCCATCCTCGGTCTCGGATTCACCCATCCGCCGACGGGCAGCGCCGGCCAGTATTGGTACCCGGCCTGGCGACAGACGCTCACCATCGGCGTGAGGGGGACGCTCCTGCATCCGATCCCGGTTCTCTCGCTGTCAATCACACGAGACGATCGATTGAGCTTGTACCTGGTCAACTCGCTGACGCTGCAGCTCGGCGTTCCCGGACTCGGCACGGAGCCGTTCGGGACCCTCTCCTGGCAGGCGGCCAAGCGATGGTGCCTCGCACCTCTCTTCTACCTCGATGCGTCGACCTCCGTCGAGGAGACGTTGTACCGCGATCTCCCCGACGAGTTTCTGTTCAGCATGGACAAGCTCCATGCGTTTGAGTACCTGCCGATGGGGCATCATCAGGTATTCGCGTCCCTCGAGGTTGTCTTCCCACCGCTGGTCAGAGATTCGGGCTACGCCATCTTCAACCTGACCCGACTCGACTCGATCGTTCCATCCGTATTCGTGCAGGGCGGCAGGACGAAATCCAATTGCACGTTCGCCTGCCAGGCCGAGACTCGGCTGGAGGCAGGGGCAGGGCTGACGTTCTCGTTTGCGGGTTTCTTGGGCACGACGTTGACAGCCGAAATCGGCGTCGCCGTCCCATTGGTGGGAACCGACGGGGTGGAGAGGTTGTTCATCGACGTGGGTGGGGGCCTGTAGGTCGGACCGCCGATCGTGGCCGAGAACACCCGCACGGGCTTGCCGCCGGTCGGGTGCGAAGCTACCATCTCTCCTCGCTATGGAGCATCCAGCTCGTCAGCCTTGGAAACGCACTGCCTACCTCTTCCTAGGCCATCTACTCAACGATGGATACTCCAGCTTCCTCGCTCCTCTGCTTCCTCTGCTGATCCAGCGCCTCGACTTGTCGTTCGCCTTGGCAGGCTTTCTCGGGACGATCCGCATTCTGACGAATTCGCTGATGCAGCCATGGCTCGGCCATCTGGTCGATCGAGCCCAGCGGCCCTCCCTCGTCGTCGTCGGCCCTATCCTGACCGTGGCGGCGATGAGCCTGATCGGTCGCGCCGGCTCGTATCCGCTTCTGTTGGCGATCATGCTCGTCTCCGGATTGGGCACGGCGCTGTTCCATCCGGCTGCGGCTGCATTGGTCGCGGTTGGGATCCACGAGCGTCGCGGCTTGTTGATGGCGTTCTTCTCGTCCGGAGGGACCTTCGGCGGGGCGTTGGCGCCCATCATCATCGTCGCCTACACCCAGGCGTTCGATCTGAAGAGCACGCCGTGGCTCTTGATTCCGGGGCTGCTCGTCGTCCTCGCATTCGCGGCTCCACTTCGGCGCGTTCTGCCCGAGCGGGTTCGCCGTACGCACGAGAGGTTCCGGTTGAGCCACCTCCCGAGTCGGTTCTTCCTGTTATGGGCCGTCATTGTGTTGCGGGCCGCCAGTGCCACGGCGTTTGCCAGTTTCCTGGCCGTCCTCGTGACGGCCCGCGGAGGATCCGCATTGGTCGGGGGAGCGTCCATCAGCGCGTTCCTATTGACGGGAGCGATTGGCAGCTTCTTCGCCGGCAACCTTTCCGATCGATGGGGACGCAAAGCCGTCCTATTGGGATCGATGCTCTTTTCGACACCGTTGTACTTGCTGTTCCTCCATGGCCCCACAGCTTTCCTCCTGCCCGCCATCGCCGCCGCCGGGCTGTTCGCGCTGTCGGCAACTCCGGTCGGCGTCGTCGCCGCACAGGAATGCTTGCCGGGAAGAACCGGCTTGGTATCCGGCTTGGTGATGGGGCTAGCTTGGGGGGTCGGCGGGCTTGCGCTGACGCCGATTGGGTGGCTCGCCGATCGCTTCGGCATCATTGCCATCATGTCCTATGTCTCTGTCCTGCCTCTGATCGCAGCCGCGCTGATGCTCTTCTACCGTGAGGCACGCGACACGGATACCGCTCCAGCCTAGTTCCTACGCATTGTGCCTCGGAGCCCTCGATAGCATGTTCGAAACCAACCTGCCCAACGCAGCTTCCGGATCGCACGTCCGCTGCACCTATTGACACGGCCGGGCCGCCGCACTATAGTGGCCACAACATGACTGAAGCAGGAAGTCGCCGACTGAGCATGAGCAGTTCGACCGGCTTCGGCTTCTTTTGGTATTGGACCCTGCCTGACGCTTCGTCTGCGTAGCGAGTAGCGCGCGGAAACGAAGAGGTCAGGCGAGAAGACTGCGGAATTCCGCGGTCTTTTTTCTTTGACAAGGAGGCTTCATGCACAACAGCAGGTCGGAAATGGGAGCCCGCCCACGGGCAGGACGTAGGGTCACGGCCCAGCGGGCGGGTGTACACGCGCGATTTGCGAACAAATCGCACAGAGTCCTTGCGGATACGGCAAGGATACCTTGCTAAGGAGCCAAAGTGAAACGCTTGCATATGGCAGTACTGGTCGGACTCATCGTCGGTCTCGCGGCGCTATCGGCAGTCGCCGATCCGCTCAAGATCGGCATCACCAAGATTGTCGAGCATCCCGCGTTGGATGCCGTTGAACAGGGAGTTATCGACGCGTTGACGGCCGCTGGCTATGAGCAGGATGTCGATGTGGAGTACATCCTCTCCAGTGCCCAGGGAGACTACGGCAACGCGATTGCGATTGCGCAGAACTTCCAGTCGCAGGATGTCGATTTCGTCGTCGCAATCGCTACGGCATCCGCGCAGGCAGCTGCCGAGGTGTTCCGCGGCACCGATACGCCCGTGATCTACGGTGCGGTGACCGATCCCGTCGAGGCTGCAAAGCTTGTTCCCAGCGCGACGGACCCCAGCGGCAACGAGAACATCACCGGCGTATCGGACATGATCCCCGTCGCCGCGCAGTTGCAGCTGCTCAAGGATCTCTCGCCCGACATCACGCGCGTCGGCATCGTCTACAACCCCGGAGAACCGAACTCCGCGATCCTGACGGACATGGCCCTGGCGGCGGCGCCGGGATTGGGCCTTGAGATCGTGACGGCGACGGCGGATTCATCGGCCAACGTGCCCCTGGCCGCGCAGTCGCTCATCGGGCGCGTCGACGCCTATTACGTGACGACCGACAACACGGTCGTGTCGGCGATCGACTCGGTTCTTGCAGCGTCCGAAGAGGCAGGGGTTCCGTTCCTGATGGCCGATCCGACAAGCATCGCTCATGCGACGCTGGCCGCCGGGTTCGACTACCACGACTTGGGATTGACGGTCGGCGGCATCATCCTGCAGATCTTGTCCGGAGCCAGCCCTGATGAGATCCCGGTCACGTACGTGACCGAGGGGCAGGTCTATCTGAACCTGGACGAAGCGGAACGCATCGGATTCGAGTTCCCCGTCTCTGTCATCGAACAGGCCACCGCCGTGTACGTGGGCGGCGTGTTGTTTCAGCGGTAGTCCGCAACGTTAGGAGGAGAAGGAGCGATGGTCAGTCTACTCGTTCATGCGGCCGAGCAGGGGCTCGCCTACGGGATTGCGGCACTTGGGGTCTTTCTCACGTACCGAATTCTGAAGTTCCCTGACCTCACCGTGGATGGAAGCTTCGTAACCGGAGCCGCCATCGCTTCCTTGCTCCTTCTTCGAACCGGGATCGATCCGTTCAGCGTTCTCCTGGTCGCGTTCGTGGCCGGCTGCCTCGCGGGGATGATCACCGGCCTCTTGAATACGAAGCTGGGCATCACGAATCTGCTTGCCGGCGTCCTGACGATGATCATGCTGTACTCGATCAATCTACGCATCATGGGACGGCCCAACCTGTCTCTTCTTCGCGTTGCGACAGCCACTCGAGTCGTATCCGCGGCGTGGACCCCATTGGGCAGCCTCGCCGTGCTAGCATTCATTGGGGTGTTGACGATTGCGATCAAGCTTGCGCTCGATTACTTCCTCCGAACGGAGATCGGCTTCGCGTTGCGCGCCACGGGCGATAGCGAGCGAATGATCACCGCTCAGGGGGTCAATGTGAACACGATGAAGCTGCTCGGACTCGCCCTGTCGAACGGACTCGTCGCGGTGTCCGGCGCGTTGGTCGCTCAGTACAGCGGCTTCGCCGACGTTGGCATGGGCATCGGAACCATCGTCACCGGCCTGGCCGCTGTGATCATCGGGGGAACGCTTCTGCGCTCGAACCGCGTCGGCTGGATGACGACCTCGGTGCTGATCGGATCGATGATCTACCGTATCGCCGTGGGTCTCGCACTTCGCTACGGCTACGTCATCGGGTTCCAGGCGTCCGATCTCAAGCTGATCACGTCCCTCCTCGTCATCATTGCGCTCGTGGCTCCCTATCTGAGAGAACGTCGATTGAGAAGGGTACAGGCATGATAAACCTCAAGAGCGTGTCCAAGACGTTCCACACCGGTGCGGATCGAGTCGAGGCGTTGCGCCCTCTCGACCTACGCCTGGCCGAGGGAGATTTCCTGACCATCATCGGGTCCAACGGTGCCGGGAAGAGTACCTTGCTGAACTTGATCGCCGGAACCGTTCTCCCCACCACCGGTCGAATCGTGCTTGACGGCGATGATGTCACGACCGCCCCGGCGTATCGTCGAGCACGCCACATTGGCCGAATCGTCCAAGATCCGATG
>CAZXQL010000085.1:0-1153 GCA_964643395.1 uncultured Thermotogae bacterium | reverse complement strand
CTGGCTCTCGCAATGAAGCGCACCGGCCGTGGGTTGCGTCCCGCGCTTCCACGCAGGTTGCGAAGCCGCCTCCGGAAACGGCTGGAGACTCTGGGGCTCGGATTGGAAACTCGATTGGACTGTCAGGTTTCGCTGTTGTCAGGAGGCGAACGTCAGGCGTTGGCCGTGCTCATGGCCACGATGGTCGAACCGAAGCTGCTGTTGCTCGATGAACACACCGCGGCTCTCGACCCCGCGAACGCCGCTATGATCGTTCGGCTCACCCGCTCGTTTGTCGACCGGTCCGGATTGGCCACGCTGATGGTAACGCACAACATGGAACAGGCGATCACCGTCGGGAATCGTCTCGTGATGATGCACAAGGGCGAGTTGATCCATGAGTTGCGAGGACGAGAGAAACAGCTCGCAACGGTGGATGATCTCGTCAACCTGTTCTCGCAACGACACATCGACGACGATGAGTTGCTTCTCGGTCGTCCCCGGCAGCAAGCGACAGTCTCCGCAGGAACGTTCTAGCTCCGGCACCAAGCAGAAAACGCGGCGCGCCGATCGGCACGCCGCGTGGGTTTCACAGATGATGCGTCGTTCTAGAAGGCGACGGTCACATCCAGAGCCTGCGGACCCTTCTGGCCCTGGCCAAGCGTGAATTCGACCTTCTGGCCTTCGTTCAGGGACTTGTAACCCTCTCCACGAATGGACGAGAAGTGTACGAAGACATCTTCGCCGCCTTCGCGCTCGATGAAGCCAAAGCCCTTATCGTCGTTGAACCACTTCACGGTTCCGGTCAATCGTTCGGACATCCGAACCTCTCCTTCATGCTGGAAGCTTTGGTTGAGCAGAGCACTCGAGGACCTCAGATACAGCTTGACGCCTGGATAGCAGCTGCAGTTACCACCAACAACGAACGAAGTATACTCAGGCCAAGTACCTCCTCGCAAGGTCATCTGTCTCGTCGTCGGAACGTGCGAGATGCCTTTCACGGAGCGTGCGGTGCCGCGATAGAAAGAGAGACAGGGACCGTATGAAACGAGATGTACGTGAAGACGACTTCTAGCCAACCCATTCCGCGTGACCTGCAATTCTGGAAGTTCCGCTCCTACGGATTCCTGAAGAACCTGCGATTCTTCGATCCGTTCCTCATCCTCTTCCTTCG
>CAZXQL010000084.1:8472-8743 GCA_964643395.1 uncultured Thermotogae bacterium | reverse complement strand
ATCATGGCTGGGCTGCTCTTTTTCAGCCTGTTCTTGTTGATCGGGAACCTTTTTGCAGATTTCCTATTGGCGTGGGTGGATCCGCGGATTCGGTACGACTGATACCCTTGAAGACTGGGCAAAGGAGTAAGGACGACAATGGCTAGGCTCTTTGGTCGTAGAAAAAGAAAAGCGCAAGCGCAGCTAGAAGAGCAAGGGTACATCAGCCGCTCTCAAGGGCAGATGATCTGGCAGGCTTTTCGCCGTCACCGCGTCGGCAACGTGGGAACGG
>CAZXQL010000084.1:0-8462 GCA_964643395.1 uncultured Thermotogae bacterium | reverse complement strand
TCCTCATCTTCATTCTGGTTGCGGTTTTCGCTCAGTTCATCGGGCCCTACAGCTACTCGAAGCAGTACCGGGCGTATCCGTATTCGCCGCCTAGCATCGTTCACTGGCGGGCTGATGATGGTTCGCTTTCGCGGCCCTACGTGTACAAGACGACACGCAGCGTAGACCCCGCCACATACCAAGTCAAATACACGGAGGACACGAGCAAGAAGTACTATCTCCGGTTCTTCGCTTCAGGGGGGTACGACTACAAGATCCTTGGGATCTTCAACACGACGACGCATCTGTTTGCGGCCCGTGCGGATGATGGAACCGAGGCGGAGATCTTCGTGTTCGGGAGTGACATGCTGGGGCGCGACCTATTCACACGGTGTCTGGTCGGCAGCTGGGTGTCGTTGGCCGTGGGTCCGCTGGTCATCGTCGTGATCTTCCCGATTGGCATCGTATTGGGTGGGATTTCCGGGTACTACGGCGGCGGCGTCGATATGTTCATCCAGCGTCTGTGCGAAGTCACGCTGGCGATTCCGGGACTGCCGATTCTGCTGGCGATGGGGGCCGCACTGCGGGGCTTTGGGTTACCCGCCATGGTGGTCTTCTTCGGGATGATTCTCGCCTTGTCGGTCGTGAGTTGGGGCGGATTGGCCCGCGTCATCCGCGGCCAGGTGCTGGCGATTCGCGAAATGGACTTCGTGACGGCGGCTCGCGCCGCCGGCGCGCACGACATGCGCGTCATTCTGCGGCACATCATCCCCAACGTGACGAGCTATCTCGTCGTCTCCGCGACACTGCAGATCCCGGCCATGATGCTGACCGAAGCAGCGTTGAGCTTCTTGGGATACGGGATTCAAGAGCCGATGACCAGTTGGGGACAGCTACTCAACGTGGCCACGAACGTCGGCGCGATCGAGCTGCATCCGTGGATTCTGCTTCCCGGCGCCTTCATCGTAGTCGCCGTGTTGGCATTTAACTTCATGGGTGACGCCTTGCGAGACGCTGTCGATCCGTACTCGATCGTCTAGCCGCGAAGGAAATGGCATCTGCGGGCCCGGTGCATCTTCCGCCGGGCCCGTTTCTTTCTCTTGCCGCCCCGTCCTAGAGCGCCCGCTCTGCAAATCGCCAAAACGGCGAAACCTTGCATCAGAAAAGGGAATCCGGTATTCTCTACTGTGGGAATGAGGGGGATCATGGAACGCATCGAGCGCACGTTCATCGAAGAGGAGATGGAGCAGTCGTACATCAACTACGCGATGAGCGTCATCCGAGGGCGCGCCATCCCGGACGTGCGTGACGGCCTCAAACCCGTTCAGAAGAGGATCCTCTACGGAATGAGAGAGCTCGGGGTCGTTCCGGGCAAGCCGCACCGCAAGTCCGCCCGTGTCGTCGGTGAAGTCATGGGTAAGTACCATCCCCACGGAGATCAAGCCATCTACGACACGATGGTCAACATGGCGCAAGATTTCTCCTATCGCTATCCGCTCGTCGACGGCCAGGGCAACTTCGGCTCGATTGACGGGGATCCGGCGGCCGCGACGCGCTACACCGAAGCGAAATTGGCCCCAATTGCGATGGAGCTGCTCGAAGAGTTGGGCGAGAAGACGGTTGATTGGGTCCCCAATTTCGACGAGTCCCTTGAAGAGCCGCTCGTCCTGCCGGCGAAGGTCCCCAACCTGCTGATGAACGGGGCCTGGGGCATCTCGGTGGGAATGACCACCCAAATCCCGCCGCACAACCTGGTTGAGCTTGTCGACGGCATCCTCGCTCTCATGGACAACCCATTCATCACCGTCAAGGAGTTGATGGCGCACATCCGCGGTCCGGACTTCCCAACCGGAGGCCTGGTCATGGGACGCTCCGGCATCGAGGAGATGTACCGGACCGGGAACGGGAAAATGACCGTGCGGGCTAAGGCGACGATCGAGGACAGCCACATCATCATCTCGGAGATCCCGTACCTGGTTCGCAAGTCGACGATCGTCGAATCGATTGCTGCCAAGGTTCAAAGCGGAGACATCGACGGTATCTCGGATCTGCGGGACGAGTCGGACCGGGAAGGAATGCGGATCGTCGTCGAACTCAAGCGTTCGGCCAATCCCAACGTGGTTCTCAACCAGCTGTACAAGTTCACCTCACTCGAACGAACGTTCTCTGCAGTGTTCCTAGTCATCCTGGACGGGAATCCGCGAACGCTCTCTCTCAAAGAGATCCTTAACTGCTTCATCGACTTCCGCCGAGACATCGTGCGGCGTAGGACCGAGCACCGTCTGGACGTGGCGAAGAAACGCGCTCACATCCTCGAAGGGTACCGGATCGCGCTGGACCAGATCGAGCGGGTGATCGAGATCATCCGTACTTCGAAAGACACGGAGACCGAGATGCGTCTCTTGCAGACCGAACTCGCCCTCTCCGACGAGCAGATCGAAGCCATCCTGCGCATGCGCTTGTCCCAATTGCGCATGCTCGAGCGAGAGAAGATCGACAATGAATACGAGGAGAAGCTCAAGGCCATTGCCGAGTACGAACGAATCTTGGGGTCGGAGATCGTCCTGGATGAGACGATCAAGTCGGAACTGAGGGACGTCGCCGAGCGTTTCGCTGATGCCCGCCGGACGACGATCACCGACGAAGACGGCGAGGTCGACTTCAACGAATTGATTCCTGACTACGACTTGATGGTGAGCGTGACCAGCCGAGGCTACGTCAACGCACCTCGTGCGATCGACTTTCGCTCTCAGGGGCGGGGCGGCAAGGGCGTCATCGGCCAACGCACCAAAGAGGATGACTTCATTCTTCTGTCGAGCTTGGTCAATGCCCGCGATCAGCTGCTCTTCTTCAGCGATCAGCGGCGCGTCTACCGCACGCAAGGCCATCGGCTTCCGTCAATGAACCGCGACGCCGTCGGCAAGAACATCCGTAGTTACATCCCGCTGGAACCCGACGAGATCGTCCGATCGATCCTTCCGCTCCGAAGCTTCGAGGACGTCGAGGGCATGCTGTGCTTGATGGCGACCGCCAACGGCATCGTCAACAAGAACCTCCTGACCGACTACTCGAACGTCTATGCGAGCGGCATCAACGCGCTCAACACGGATGACGAAGATCGATTGGTGTACGTCGCATCGAGCGAGGGCGGCGGCGAACTCATCTTGGCGACGAAAAGCGGGCACACGATCCGATTCCGCGAGGAGGAGGTCAGGCTGACCAAGCGTCCGTCCAAGGGAGTCATTGGGATTCGGCTCGACGAGGGTGACTGCGTGATCGGCATGGCGTGCCTCGACCGAGACATCACGATGGACAAGAAGCTGCTGATGGTGACCGAACGCGGCTACGGCAAGCGCGTATCGCTCGACGACTTCCCGATCCAAGGGCGCGGCGGCAAGGGCGTACAGGGGATCAAGCTCGATGCGGATTCCGGAGATCTCGTATCGATCGGCATCGTATCCGATCAGGATGAGATTATCATCACGACGGAACAGAAGGTCATTCGAATCACGGCCGGGGACATCAATATCTACCGCCGCTACGCGCGGGGCGTTCGCTTGATCCATCTGGACGAAGACGACCGCATCGTTTCCGTCGTGCGGACCTAGGAGGGGGCATGAACGAGCGGTTCGCCAAACTCGTGGACGAGCGGCTTCGTGTGGGAGCGGATACGCTTGTCCCGCGCGACGAACTGGTCGCCAAACTCGAGGCTGCCGAGAAGAGCGGGGAGCCCCTTCGCATCAAGCTGGGGATCGACCCATCCGCACCTCATCTCACGCTCGGCCATTCCGTTCCGCTTCGGAAGATGCGCCAATTCCAGGACCTCGGCCACACCGGTATCTTGGTCGTCGGCGACTTCACGCGACTCATCGGGGATCCTTCCGGCCGCTCGTCGACGCGCGCATTGATGTCGGAGGGCGAGATCCACCGCAACATGGAGACCTACCAGGAACAGGCGTTCAAGATTCTGGATCCAGAGCGAACCGAGGTCCGCTACAACTCGGAATGGCTCGGCGCGTTGTCGTTTGCCGACGTCATTCATCTGACTGCGAAATACACGGTCGCTCGGATGCTGGAGCGCGACGACTTCGCCACCCGTTACGGGGACGGGCAACCGATCAGCGTCCTCGAATTCCTCTATCCGCTCGCCCAAGCGTACGACTCGGTGGCCATCGAAGCGGACGTCGAACTTGGCGGGACGGACCAGCTGTTCAACCTGCTCGTGGGGAGGGACATCCAACGCGAGTATGGCCAACAAGCCCAGGTCGTCCTGACTGTCCCGCTTCTGATCGGGATCGATGGTGAGCGGGCGATGAGTCAGACGACGGGCAACTACGTTGGGCTGAACGAGCCGGCTTCGGAGATGTACGGCAAGTTGCTGTCGATCCCCGATGCCCTCATTCGAGACTACATCGTCTTCCTCACGGACGTCGACCCGAGCGACGCGGACGATCTCTCCCCGCGCGATGCCAAGCGTCTGCTGGCGCGCCACATCGTCACGATGTACCACTCGGCCGAAGATGCTCAGGTTGCAGAAGAGGAGTTCGACCGCATTCACATCCATCACGAACGCCCGTCCGAGGTTGCTCAGGTCAGTCTTGACCGATCGCTGGTCAAGGAGAACGGGGCCGTTTGGGTGATCGACCTTCTCCAAGCGTCCGGGTTGGTGGACAGCCGTTCCCAAGCGAGGCGTCTGATCGAGCAGGGAGGGGTCCGAGTCAATGAGGAGAAAGTGACCTCGCCTGACCTCGACGTTCCGTTTGCGGCGCCGCTGCTTCTCCAAGTCGGGAAACGCTCATTCGTCGAGCTTATCTAGCACGAACGTCCATCCCGCCCAGCCATTCAACCCTACCGTTCAGATACAACAGCAACGCCGAAGGGCGCTTTCCCTTGGGCGCTACGCCCAATAAGAAAGGGCACCCATCGGGATGCCCTCTCGTGATTCCGACGGCTCTAGGCCGTTAGTCAACGATCAGGTTCTTCGAGAATCGATCGACGTCGGCCAACAGGAAGTCCGGGCTCGTCGCCAGAGCATTGACCGGACACGCATCCACGCACTGCGCGCAGAATGTGCAACGCGCCACGTACATGCGGATCTTCTTGTCGTCCGGCAAGAACTCGATCACGTTGGCCGGACACACACGGATGCACAACTGGCATCCGATGCAGGTCTCGCGGTCATAGACGATCTTGCCGCGAAGGTCGCTTGGTGCAGGAACCGGCGGATGAATCGCTGCCTCCCCGGCAGCTACCTTCCCCAACAACGCGGTCACCGACTTCGGCATGTACCGTGCAGGGAACGGGTTCGTTGCCGGCTTGCTCAACAGCTGCTTGATCAACGTTCCGAAAATCATGAGTCCTCCTACACGAACCGATCGAGCGTCAGGAGCACCATGCCCAGAAGCGAGATGCCCGTGATGGGAAGCCAGAAGAGCCGCGCGACCTGACCGATCTTCAACCGTGCGAACGCGACGCGCACCAGGATGACGGCCAGGAAGATGACCAGGAACACCTTCACGAGGTAGAAGGCGACGTCGACCAGACCTCCCCAGGCTCCAGCGAGTCCGAAGACTCCCGACAGACCGTACGGAATGAACAGAGCCACGATGAGCGAGCCCATCACAACCATCTTGATGGCATCGGCCAAATAGAACATGGCCATGTTGCGCCCCGAGTACTCGGCCAACAAGCCCCCTGCGATCTCGGTCTCGGCTTCCGGGATGTCGAACGGTATCTTCGCGAGCTCGGCCGGCGTGACGATCATCAGTGCGCCGAACAGGAGCAACAGGCCGATGATTCCCAGCGGACCGACCATGCCCCACAGCGGGTGCGCGGCCATGACCGACAGCGAGAAGACCTGGGCGCCCGGCATGAGCGCCGACAAGGCCCATCCCAACGATAGGAACGTGATGGCAAGCGGAAACTCGTATGCCATCATCATCACCATCTCACGCTGGGCTCCGACGGTTGCGAATGGAGAGCCGGCGGCAAAGCCGCCCAGCACCATGGCAAGCGACGGCACGGCCAACAAGTACAGGATCAGGATCATGTCGCCGAAGCCTCCGACCGCCGAACCCAGCAGCGGCCGGAATCCGCCCAACGGCACGTAGAAGAGCAACGTGGCGGCAGCGGCCAACGACAGAAGCGGCATCAAGTTGTACAGCCAGGAAACCGCGTGATCGGGCACGACGTTCTCTTTTGCCATGAGCTTAACGACGTCGAAGAACGGTTGACGTAGCGGCGGTCCGATCCTCCCCTGCATCTGCGCGGCCAGCTTTCGGTCCAGCCCCTTGTAGACCATCCCGAGCAGAGCGCCTCCGACCAGGATGACGATCCCCTGCCAGACGGCGTTGAGTAGTGTGACGGTCATCCGCAGATCCTCCTTGTCTTCTCCCGCGAAAGCCGGATGAGCTCTTCCTTGGTTCGAACGGACATGTCGCCGCTCGCGTCGGCAAGATGGACGCGATCCATGCAGCACATGCATGGGTCGATCGACGCTGCGATAATCGGCACGTCGGCAATCTCCTCACCCAGGAACTTCGGTACCCATCCCATCAAGTTGGAATACGTCGGCGCCTTGACCTTCCAGGCGACCGGCTCCTCGACTCCTTCTTCGAGACGCACGTAGTGGAAGACCTCGCCACGAGGGGCTTCATGACGCCCGATTCCCTCTCCTGAGGCCTTCTTCAGCGCGGCTAGGAGCGCTGGGACCTTCGGAATCGACATCAGTTCTCCGGACGGAAGATTCTCGAGGCAGAATTCGATGATCTCGATTGACTGAGCAACCTCGAGCAACCGGACGATGATGTTGTCGTAGACGTCGCCATGAGGCTCCGTGCCGAAGTCCTCCGGCGTGATCGCCTTGACGGGCGTGTCCGCATACGCAAGGTACGGCATGTCCTGGCGGACGTCCTTCTTCACGCCAGACGCCCGGGTCGTCGGCCCGGCGGCGCATAGCGCCACGGCCTGATCGTAGGACAGCACGCCGACATTCCGGGTTCGCATCTCGACCGACTTGTCGTGCAGGAAGGCGTCGATCATCTGCCCGAGGAGTCCCTTGTAATAGTCCAGCGCCTCGTAGGCCAGATGCGCCTTCTCCGCCGGGATGTCTCGCCGCACGCCGCTGAAGATGGGGATGGCGTAGTCGACGCGGTTCCCCGTGAGCTCTTCCAACAGGTCCATTGACTTCTCCCGCACGTTCCACGTGAGATGCAGCAACGTGTCGAATCCGAGCTCGTGCGCACCGACACCTGCCCACAGGAGGTGCGAGTGGACGCGTTCCAGCTCTCCGATGATCGTCCGGATGTACTGGGCGCGCGGAGGAACCTCGATCCCGGCCGCGTTCTCCACGGCCTGGGTGAACGCAAGCGGGTGCGAGATCGAGCAGATCCCGCAGATGCGCTCGGACAGGTAGAGCGTCTGGATCAGGTTGCGCCTCATGCCCATGTACTCGATTCCTCGATGGGCGAATCCCGGCTTGATGTCCACGCCGACGATGCGTTCGCCGTCCAGATTGAAGCTGAACCGGATCGGTTCCTTCAGCGCCGGATGGACCGGCCCCACGGGGACGGTGTACGTCGTGGCGGCGCATTGCCCGATCTCCAAATGGATGGATTCGTTATTCATTGCGCCCCTCCCATTTCACCATTCGCTTGACGGATTGGGCCGTCTCTTCTTCGAGGTCCTTGCGCCACGGATGAATCGCCGCGTCCTCCGGCAGGAAGAGATTCCGATCATCGGGGATGCCGACGACATCGATGCCGAAGAACTCGATCTTCTCACGCTCGGAGGTTTGAGCCCCCGGCAAGAGATCGGTGATCGTAGGGATCGATAGATCGGACTTGGGAAGCACTGTGCGGATCGTGACCGTCGCTTCGCCGAACCGCTCACCCCATCCGACCGTGAAGTGGTAGTTGAGGGCGACGTTCTCTCCCAGATCCTCGCCGGAGATGACCGAAATGTGCGGGTTGTACTCCGCGCACAGGTGGCCGACCGCGTCATGGAACGCCTTGCGATCGACGACGATCCACAGATCGTAGACCGTCCCGGGCTCGATCGTTCCGACTTGACGTTCGATCGTGCGATCTTCGAGGTAGGCTGCTCCGAGAGCGTTCTTGAATGAGCCGAGTAGGTTTACGACGTTCATCCGCCCACCCCCGATCGTTCCAGCGTTTCCAGCTTCGTCACCGCTTTGACGACCCCGTCGATGATGGCCTCGGGGCGCGCCGGGCACCCGGGCACATAGACATCGACGGGGATGACCTCATCTACCGGACCGACGACGTTGTACGACTCGTAGAACACGCCGGACGTCGAGCCGCAGCCTCCGACGACGATGACGGCCTTGGGATCCGGCGTCTGCTCGTAGATCCGTTTCAGCCGCGGCAACATCGGCCGCGTCACCGGGCCGGTCACCAGCAAGACGTCGGCATGCCGGGGCGTTCCCGTCAGCATGATTCCGAACCTTTCCACATCGTAGCGGG
>CAZXQL010000083.1:0-8790 GCA_964643395.1 uncultured Thermotogae bacterium | reverse complement strand
CTCGTGATCCTGGCATCGATTCTCGTCGTTCGCGCCGGGGCGATCGCGTTGCGGATGACGGGCCTCGATGACACCACCGCTCGGTTCCAGGCAATGTCCGCCTTCACTCGGGCTGGGTTCACCACGCAGGAGTCCGAACTCATCATGGGGCATACGCAACGCCGGAGGATCATCACCTGGCTGATCATTCTGGGCAACGCCGGCATTGTGGCCGTCATCGTCACCGGGACCTCATCGCTGACGACCAGCACCGACTACAAGCTGGCGGTCGATATCGTCGCTCTGTTTCTGGGTGTTGCCCTCCTTTCGAGACTGACTCGCCACACGACGCTTGTCCGCCGATGGGAGTCGTTCGTTGAGCGGACGCTGCTGAAATGGCGCTTGTTCGGCGCGGTGCCTTCCGTCGAGCATGTGCTCCGCCTTGGCGGCGGGTACGGCGTCGTTCGGGTTCCGGTGCCGAGCGAATCGGATCTGCCCCAGGGGACACTGCGCAACACCGGCTTCTATGGCACGCTGTTTGTGATCCTCGGCGTCGAGCAACGAGGAGAGTGGATCCCCAGTCCTCTCCCGGAGCTTGAATTGGTTGGTGGCGAGATACTCACCTTGTATGGGAAACTGACCGAGATCGAGCGGACGTTCGGGCGCGTTCAGGAACGCCGCTCGGTCCGTGCACGACGATCGGGTGCTTCCCGACCGCATGGAGGGGCACCTGCTTCGTGAGGCGGATTGACGCGAACGGAATCGCCAAGACGAGGGACTTTCCCCGACCTCGCGGCCAGGATCCGAAGCTGGGCTCCTGACACGATGGCTAGGCAGCGTCCTCCAACAGGTCCACGACCAACCGGTGTGCCGTCGCAACGGCGGGGAAGCAGACCGTCTGAGGAATGTCCGAGTCCATGAGGCCTCCGATTTCTTCCGGGGAAGTCAGATCCAGCCCCGTGAGTTCCCGGCAGCTGATCGTCTTCATCTCGGCCTCGAAGCGCTTGCGGAACTCTGCGGCCATGCCGATGACGCCCATCATCTCTTCCATCGTTTCGCCGCGTTCCTTGATCAGGCCGATTGCCATGACAGCGCCGGCTACCGCGCCGCAGACGGCACCTGTGTTCCCAATACCCCCTGCAAACGCGTAGGCAATCTTGGGGATGACCGTCTCGTCGACATCCACGCCGAATGCCTCGCAGGTCGCCAGCAGCACGGACTCCGAACAGACGAGTCCGTCTCCCATATGCTCCGTCGCTCTGTTGGTCTCCATTGCGCCTCTCCTCTTGCACGTTCGTTTTGCTCACGATACCGCGAACGGGCGTGCCTTGTCACGGAAAAGACACGCCTCCCCGATTCGCCCGGAGACGGAGACTGCACCAGGGCGGCGGGTTGACGGCTGCTCGCGGCTCGTGGATAGTCGAAGCGTGAACGAGCAACGAGTTGCCCTACCGAGCATCCTCAGCGTCCTGAAGCCGGCGATTGGTCCGAGTTCCTCGCATACGTTGGGGGCGATGGAAGCAGGCCGCCGGTTTCGCAACCAGCTCCTCCTGCAGGGCGATCTTCAGACGGGCGACTGCCTGACGGTAACCCTATTGGGGAGCCTGGCCCACACGGGCAAGGGACATCTCACGGACCGTGCTGTGGTTGCCGGTCTATGTGGATACGGGCCGTTCGATCTTGTGCATCGCACAATCGAGTCGATCTACGAGGAGATTGCCGCAACCGGGGTTCTCTTGCTGCCAACCGGGGGCGTCGTCTTCCGCCCGGAAACCGACGTCGTCTTCGATACGCAGACCCCAGCGACAGTCCATCCGAACACGCTTCGCATTGCACTGCTCGACCGCACGGGCAGCGTCCGCCTCGCCGGCACCTACTGCTCGGTCGGGGGAGGTCTGGTCGTGGAGGCGCATGAGCTCGATGAAGCGGAACCACGCACCAAGGGAGCGAGCGTGAGTGCCGCGGAGATGATCCGAACCTGTGAGCAAGAGAGCCGAACACTGCCCGAGCTTGCTTTGTCCCTGGAGTCGTCAATCTACGGCCATGGTCCGGACGACGTGTACGCCCATCTGCGAGACGTCTGGCGAATCATGACGAGTTCAGTCGATCGTGGCCTGACAACAGAGGGCGTCCTTCCGGGAGGGCTAGAGGTTCAGCGACGCGCTGCAGCCATGCATAAGCGATACACGGAGCGAAACAGCGACCGGGCCGTGATCTCCGAACCTGGCGCGCGTGCTTCGATCTACGCGATCGCCGTGGCTGAGGAGAATGCAGCGGGCGGAGCGGTGATCACGGCTCCAACGTGCGGCTCGGCAGGTGTCTTGCCGGCCTGTCTCCGCGTGATCCAAGAAGAACGCAAGGTGCCGGACGAACGGGTCTTCGATGCATTGCTGGTGGCCGGAATCGTTGGTGGTTTGGCGATTGCCAAAGCATCGATCGCCGGTGCGCTGGTAGGTTGCCAAGGGGAAATCGGCGTGGCCAGCGCCATGGCCGCGGCGGCCGTGTGCAACCTGCTCGGGGGCTTCGTGTTCGACCAGATCGATCGGGCTGCGGAAACGGCACTGGAGCACTTCCTGGGGCTGACGTGCGACCCGGTTGGCGGGCTGGTCCAGATCCCGTGCATCGAACGGAATGCCGCCGGCGCAGTGTCCGCGCTGAATGCCGCCAGTCTGGCGATGCTCTCAGGAGGGCGAGACTGCGTTAGCTTCGACGAAACCCTGGAAGCCATGCATCAAACCGGGCTGGACATGCGCAGCCGGTACAAAGAGACGTCTCTGGGCGGCCTGGCTGCCGTACTGCAGTTTGAGCGCCAGCAGCGGAAGCCGACGGGGTCCTGACGAATCGCAGCAGAGCATGGCTCGCAATGCGAACACCTCCGCGCGAAGCCCCGACGCAGATGAGGCGCCGAGGCACGCACGAATCCTCCTGTGCCCGACTCGGACTGCACAACTCGATGACTTGCGTGATTGCCAGGTAGATGGAGAAGAGCCGAATAGGCTTGCATGAAGACTTGCCACCGACTCTCGGTCGCCAGACGGGTCGAGGGGGAAATGGACGATGCCGGGAGAAGCCCTCATCCTGGCCCGGGCTAGGTCTTGTTCGCTCTCTTGGCTTTCTTGGCGGCGCGTTTCTCCTTGATGGACTTCTGCGCCGTCTTCTTGTCTGACGATCGCCTCTTATCTTGCGACTTGGCCATGAGATTCCTCCGAGTGCAGATTCAGATGATACAGTCTACACGAATCGGAACGGCAACCCTGAAAGCGCCAACGGATGGCACGCAAACCCGCTCGGGAAGGCCATGCCGAATCCTCGTATCCACGAAGACCCGCGACTCGACAATCCGTACGATCGCAAGGCGGCTGGAGAAAGGAATACGCCAGGAATGACGACCTGACCGAGCATCTAGTGCGGGACTTCGCTAGCGGTGCCGGAGTCGTATCCGGGGGATGTGAGGCAAGTGTGCTCGATGATGCAGGTGTCTGTGCGTACGCGCTCGGTAGATGAGTTCCACAGCCAGTCCGGCAAGGAAGACGATCCACGTCCCGTAAAACGAGGATCGCTCGGTCCGCCACTCGTGGATCAGAAGCAGCACGAATACGGCGACGATGAGCGCGATCGATCCGAGAATGACGATCCGGCTGCCGCCGACGGTCTTGATCAGGCGCAAGTGCGAGATGAGCACGAATAGGTAGATCACCATGAACACGGCGCTGGTCATGGACGCAATCCCGTTCAGGTTGAACGTGAGGGAAAGGATAAGGCTGATCGCCGCGGTCAGGTAGAGCCCCATCGATCCGCTGAACCATGCCTTGCGTTCGAAGAAGCGAGGGAGTTCACCGTCCTTGGCCAAGGCGAAAGCGATGTTGGCTCCCCCGAAGAGGGTTGCGTTCAAAGCGGACGAAATCGAAAACAGGGCGCCGATGCCGATCAGCAAGTATCCCGCTTGGCCCAGGAACGGCTTGGCTGCCACGGCGAGCGCGAAGTCCTGTGTTCGGATCAACTCCGGGAGGGCCACATTCCCCACCGCGACGAGAGCGACAGCAACGTAGACGACAGTCACGATGGCGATGCTCAGATAGATTGCCCGAGGAACGTTCTTCGTAGGATTCCGAATGTTCTCGGATGCATTCGCCACCAGGCCGAATCCCATGTAGGAGAGGAAGAAGACGGCCACGGCGGTGAACGTCCCTCCGATATGTCCGGCGGCAAACGTCGGCGTCACCCACGCCGGATGAACCATCCTCAGGCCGAGCACGATGAACACCCCGAGGATCGAGAGCTTGACCACGACGATCGCCAGTTCAGCCCGCCCGACGGCCCTGGTTCCGAGCAGACCGAGCACGGTGAACACAAGGATGACGGCCGCACCGACCAATCCGGCCGAGTAGAATGTGGTCGACACTCCGATCAGTGGCAGGAAGTACCCGGCAAACCCCTTGGCGAACAGAGCGATCGAGATCGCATAGGTGAACCACATGAGAAAGCTCAGCGTGCCGGCAATCGTCCCGTCGCCGAATCCCTTGAGGATGAACTCGATTGCTCCGGCATTGGAGACGATGCGAGATCCCATCTGTGCGTAGGAGTGAGCGACGAGGAAGGCCAGAACGCCCGAGAGCACGAAGACGAGCGGAAGGTTCTGCCCGGCGATCTGAGCACCGAGCCCGAAGATCGAGAAGATGCTGGCGCCGATCATCGTCCCTACGGCAATCGATGTCGCCGCCCACAGCCCCATCTTGGACGATTCAGAGGATGGCTGATTTGCCTCGGTCGGAGTTTGCTCGTCCATGGCTACCCCCTATGCCCATCCATACTAGGGGAGTAGCCATCTGAACCCAAGCACACGTGAGTAGATCGGCGCGGACAACAGTGAAGTTGCGCTGGTCCCAAGTCCCGGCGAGCCTGCTCTCTATCGCCTTCCGCGACCGCGACGGCTGGAGAAAGAGCGTCCCGGCAGGGACGTGCTGCGGCTTCTCGACGGGAACTGCGCTTCGGGAGCGAATCCGCTGCCGTAGTCGAAACCCGGCAGCCGGCGCCGTTCGAGCCGACTTCCCAGCTTCTTCTCGATCTGCCCGATCATCAGTCCGTCTCCACGAACGGCGAACGTGAACGCTTCACCTGTATGCTCGGCACGGCCCGTGCGGCCGATCCGATGCGTGTAGGCATCGACGGTGTTCGGCATGTCGAAGTTGATGACATGGGAAATCTGCGATACGTCGATCCCGCGGGCGGCGATGTCCGTCGCGACGAGCACGTCGATCTTCCCCTTGCGGAATCCCGTGATCGCTTGCTGGCGCTGGTTCTGACTCATGTTCCCTTGAAGTGCGGCAGCGCGGCGTCCGTGCTTCTTCAGGTGGATCGCCAGGCTTCGCGCACGGTGCTTCGTGCGCGTGAAGACGAGAACCCTTCCCGTCGATGTCCGCTCGAGCATCGCCACGAGGAGCTCCTTGCGGCGATCCTCAGGAACCGGGTACAGCGCGTGGGATACAGTCTCCACAGGCGCTGTCGTTCCAACTTGCACCGTCTTCGGCGTGTTCAGGATCGAATCGGCAAGCGCTCGAATGTCGTTCGGCATAGTTGCCGAGAAGAAGAGAGTCTGCCGCCTCTCCGGAACCTGGCGAAGGATGCGCCGGATGTCGGGAAGGAAACCCATGTCGCACATCCGGTCGGCCTCGTCAAGAACGAGGATCTCCACTTGAGAGAGATCGAGCGCCCCAGCATCGACATGATCGAGAAGCCGGCCCGGGCACGCGACGACAATCTCGACGCCGCGGTGCAATGCCGCCATCTGCGGTCCCTTGCTCACGCCACCGTAGATGGCAACGCTCCGGACCTTCGTGTTGCGGCCGAGCTGGACGATGTCCTGGTGGATCTGTTCGGCGAGCTCGCGAGTCGGCGCGACAATCAAGCCTCTTACCTTCCCGCGCTGTCCCTGAGACAGGCGCTGAAGCATCGGGAGCACGAAGGCTGCCGTCTTGCCTGTCCCTGTCTGAGCCAATCCCAGCATGTCGCGACCTTCGAGAACAACCGGGATCGCTTTGAGCTGGATCGGCGTCGGGGTGGTGTAGCCTACGGACTTCACTCCGGCGGCAATCCGCCGGTCAAACGAAAACTGCTCAAAACTCAATAGAAGACACTCCTTGGCTTCGTTGAGCCAAGTCGCACTCTCAGCTCGGGATTGCAGCAATCGATCAGATCGTTGGTATGCGATGAATTGCTTACGAAACTGTCGCGAAGTATACCCGTTCCCGTCCGCACATGCCACGTCTTGGCGCCCGCGTCTGCAAATCTCCCCGGCGCGCTGTCTGTGTCGCCCTCCCGCAAGAGTCGTGGGCCGACACCTCAGTACTGCGCCCACTCCCCACGGCGTCGCGACGGGGCGGGTGCCGGATGCGATACACTTCGTGGTTCGACGACGGGAGATGGCATGTTCGACACGCTGGATCAAGTACTCGAGAGAATCGACGAGGGAAGGCGCTTCCTCGTGATTGGTCACATCCGACCGGATGGGGATGATGTCAGTTCCGTGGTTTCGTTGGTGATGATTCTGCGCAAGGCGGGGAAAGCGGCCGAGGGCTGCATCGCTGAGGACGCGTCTCCGTTTCTCGAGAGGCTGGATCGCGCCCAAATCATCAAGACGCCGGCCGCGCTGCGTGAGTATGCGTACGATACCGCGATCACCGTCGACGCGTCAGAGCTCGCACGCATCGGAGAGGCTGCGGAACTCCTCGAAGGCAGGGCGCCGGACATCACTCTCGATCACCATAAGTCGAACCTCGGGTTCGGCAAGATCAACTTCTGCGATTCCACCTACGCCGCCACGGCGATGATCATCTACGAGATCGGTGAGCGGCTGGTCGAGTTCGATCCTGCTCTTGCCGAGATGATTCTCCTAGGCATCGCGACGGATACCGGATTCTTCCGCTACGCGAGCGTGGACGAGCGGGTGTTCTCGTACGCAGCGAGGCTCGTGCGCGAAGGCGCGAGCATTGGGAGAGTCACGGAAGCTGTGCTCGAGCACCGCACTCTGAACGAAATCCAACTCCTGACCGAGATGCTGGACACTCTCGAACTCTCCGCCGACGGCCGGCTCGCGACCGCCTATGTGACGGCCGAGATGATGAAGCGGACCGGATGTACCGGCGACGACACGTCCGGACTCATCGGGGAGATCCGTTCCATTGCCGGTGTCGAAGTCGCCATCGTGTTCATCGAATCCTCCGAAGGAACCGTGCATGTCTCCCTGCGCTCGAAGAACACCGTCGATGTCAGCGACATCGCGCTTCAATTCGGTGGCGGCGGTCACGCCCGCGCTGCCGGTTGCAGCTGCACCAACGTCAGACTGGAAGAACTCATGAGGGACATGAAGGCGGTAGCGGAGCAAGCGATCGCATCTGCATCTGGATTTCCGGAATGCAATCCCTAGCTTCGCGGCTTGCGGCCTCGATTTCTGGGGCGTAGGAATCCACCGGTGCTTCTCGAATCGCGTCCGGACTAGTCCCCGGCGAGAAGCTCTCGGATCTTGGCCGGAGTCGCATCGAGATCGCGGCGGACCCAGTCCCATTCCAGCATGTGAGGATTGCTGGTTGACCAGTCGGCCATGATCCACGCGCGGTAGGCGGAGAACACTTGGAGCATTCGCGGATGTCCGTCGGCCAGTCCTCGTGCCTGCGAGTAGCCCGCCAGCAGGGCGCTGCGAAGCGGCCTTGGATCGGTGTCGCGCAGGAATCGAGGCACGAGATAGCTCAGCGTGGTCGCGAGATCGTAGAGGTAGTATCCCCACCACATGGTCTCGAAGTCGAGGGCGCCCACCCGCTCTCCGTCGAACACGTAATTGCGCTGATGGAAGTCGCCATGAACGATCCCGGCGACCGTGGCGTCGCTGCCGAGGGCGCGCATCAGGTCCACAGTGGCCGCAATGGCCTCGTCGAACGCAGCAAGATCCGCTTCCTTGGTGAAGTAGGCGGAGACATGTTCCCGCTGGTCAGACGCGTCGAGCGCGTCGGCATCGAACGGCGCAGTCGCGAGCTCCGGCGACAGGCGAAAAGCTTCCGCGTGGTCATGGAGCCTGGCCAGGAACCGGCCGACGCTGTTCATTCGTGAGGGCGTCAGTGCCTCGGGCTCAGCGAACGCGCCCGAGACCCAGTGGAACAGCACGCAAGCGCGCGGCCCCGGGATATCTCCGGTCTGCACAACACAGAAAGCCTCGTCAGCCTTCGTCCGGATGGGGACCGGAACCCGGAGATCGTCGTCCCGCCCCAATGCCTCGAGCCAGCTGATCTCGCGTCTCAACGCATCCGTCTCCCAACCAGGGCGGCAGACGCGAAGCGACGCGTGCATGTCTGACGATCTGCCTATCACTTCGAAGACTGCGTTCTCCCGGCGGGAGTGGAGGCGCAGCGAAGCGTTCGACAGTCCGTATTCGGCCAAGGCGAGGCGTGCCAGCGCCTCCAGACGTTCATCTTGCTGCTCGTCGGATAGATCCCTGAAGTCAACCATGATGTCCTCCTGTACGTACACGGTGTTGGGCATCCTGCACAGGTTGATCCCGTACCTTCACCGTACGGTGCGGAGGCTTGCAGATCAAGCAATAAAGATGGGAACTGGATTACGCGGCTTGAGCGTACATCGATTACCCGAATCAATCCGGTAAACATCGAGATACCGTTGTCCAGGGAAGATCGGTACAGCGCATCGAAGCGTCGCAGGAACAGAACGCCAAGATCAAACGTCGGCTCCCAAGCCTGGAAGGCTGACGATCAGTCCGAGTTGCCCCGCTGATACCACGCCAGGTCAAGGATGAGATCTCCGGCG
>CAZXQL010000082.1:0-8885 GCA_964643395.1 uncultured Thermotogae bacterium | reverse complement strand
GTCGACGCCCAGATCGTTCTTGGGAAGATCGCGAACGTGCCCTTGCGAGGAGAGAACATCGTATTGCTTCCCCAGGTACTGCCCGATCGTGCGCGCTTTGGTAGGCGACTCGACGATAATCAAATCCTTCAATTCCTTAGGCTCCTTTCCGAAGTGGCCCATTATACAGAAGCTCGCTCGAAGTGCGAGGACTCCAGCGGGGCTGCGCCGAACTGGTCCTTGTCGCGATGTCCTCGGTAGAATCAGACGAAACGAGGTGTAGGATGAATTACGTCGTGATCGAAGGCCTGCCTGCCGCCGGCAAGAGCGAGGTCCTGGAGATGCTGGCCCGCTTCTATCCCCGTCGTGTGCGTGTGTTGCCCGAACTCGTCAAGAGCCTCGTGTTGGAGGAACACATCGAGCTGTTCGGCGAACGGGCTCGCCTCACGGAGGCGATCCGGCGGGCTCTCCCGGAGCGACGAGCCGAGGTGCGCGACCTCGTCAATCGGGGATTCCTGTGCTTGGAGGAGTCCCACCTTGGAGTCCATTACGCATACTCTGCGGCATTGGGCGACAGGGATTTCCTCGAGTTGTATCCGTCGATCTCGGATGCCTTGCCTTCGCCGGATGCGTACGTTCGCATGGAGCTTCCAATCAGCGTCTCGCTAGATCGCCAGGAGGCTCGCGGAACGGCTCGATTCGACGTCGACGGGCCTGCGCTCGCACGGATGCTCGCTGAACTCGATCGATGGCACGCGTCGCAGGCCGTGCCGCTGCTGACGATCGATGCCGATCGTCCCGCGGCCGATGTCGTCGCCGATCTCGAGGACGTTCTCGAGCTGGACTACGGGGCATCCGGGCTCGTCAACGAAGAGACGTTCGATGTCCTCTTGCTCCTGGGACGTCCGGCAAGCGGGAAGTCCGAGTTCATCGATTTCATGACCCAGATCTCGTCGGATCACCGGGCACGCGAGTTCTTCATCGCGCCGTTTCGAGTGATCGACGACTTTCCCATCCTATGGGGATTGTTCCAGCAGGATGACGATTGGGAGGCGGTGGGGCGCAAGCGCTTGTCCTCCAAGAGAGCCGACGGCAACTACGCCGTCGCGGACGACTCGGTCTGGAGCTTCCTGATCGAGCAGATCAGCCACCGCGTGCTCGCAGACCCTGCGTTTGTCAATTCCGCCGGAGGGCGAACTCTCATCGTTGAATTCTCTCGCGGCGGGGCCACAGGTTACCAACAAGCGCTGGAGCGGCTTTCCCCGGAGATTCTCCGCCGGGCGGCCATTCTCTACGTTTCGGTATCGTTCGAGGAGTCTTGGCGACGCAACATCGCCAGGTATGACGAGAAGAAGAGGGACGGCATCCTGACGCATTCCGTCCCACGCGAGGAGATGGAACGCACGTACGGTACCGACGATTGGCTCGATCTTACCGAGGGGGCTACAGGGGTCCTGACCGTGGGCGATATCGACGTTCCCTACGCCACGATGGCCAACGAACCGGAGTCGCTTGATCCAGCCGTCCTCGCGGATCGCTACCGTGCCGCGCTCGGTCCGCTGTTCGCGCTGTGGGAGGGCCGCTCAGGCGGCCGGTAGGATCTCCGAGAACACGCGGAGGAAGTTCTTGGAACAGACTTTCTCGATCTGTCGAGGCGACAGCCCCGCGTCGTGGAGCAACCCAGGGAACTTCCCGTAGTCGGCGACGCTCTCCACGCCGTCTGGAGTCCGCCCGATCCCGTCCAGATCTCCGCCGAAGCCGATGCAATCCTCACCGCCCACGTCGATCGCATGGACGACGTGGGCCGCGATTCGGTCCAGTCCCGGTCGTGGGATGGCCAGCATCTGTCGTCGGAAGGCTTTCTTCTCCTCTTCCGTGGTGTCCGGGCGATTCGATGCCTCGAACAGCGGTGTGGCCGCAACCGCGAAGTCCCGATCCAGGAACGATGGCGACAGATTGATGCCCATGACGCCGCCGTGGTCCGCCAGCGTTCGAATCTGGTTGTCGGTCAGATTGCGTAGGCTCGGGCACAGCGCGCGACAGTCGGAATGCGTGGCCACGAACGACTTGTCGGCCAGTGCCGATACCTCATCGAACGCCGCATCCGACAGATGCGACACGTCGACGACAATGCCCAGTTCTTCGCACAGGCCGAGCAACCGCCTCCCCTGATCGCTCAGTGGCGAATTACTCCCGAACGCAGTGCCGGAAAACGCATTGTCTTGCCAGGCAAAGATGAGACTGCGTACGCCTCGCTGGAAGAAGTCTCGAATGGTTTCCGCGTTCGCTCCCAGTGGGTCCGCCCCTTCGAGGGCGAGAATGGCCGCCCTCGGCCCGCCGCCAAACGCTTCCTGCAACTCGCTGCTTGTGCGGACGATCTGAAGACGTCCGTCGGTCGCCTCCGCCATGTGGTACACAGCATCGATCATCCGACGGGCGCGCTCGAACTCGACGCCGGGGTGATGGGCGCTCAGAACGAAGCACGCGAAGATCTGCGCCCGAACGTCCGCATCGAGCATCCCTGCAAACGAGATGTGCTTCCCGGCCGAGGGTTGCAGAAAGTCTTCGTCATGGTCGAGGACCTTCATCACCGTGTCGCAGTGAGCGTCAAAGAATCCTGGATTCGTGACAGCCTCGTGGGGGGACGTCATCGGACTACTGGATCACCGCGATGGCCTCGATCTCCAGCGGCGCATCCAAGGGCAATCGAGCCACTTCGATACACGATCGCGCCGGGAACGGCTCCGGGAAGAACTCCCCGTACACGGCATTCACCGTCGGGAAGTCATTCATGTCCTTCAGGAAGACAGTCACCTTCACGACGTCGTCGAGTCCGGCTCCGCCCGCCTCCAGCACGGCGGCGACGTTCTCGAGCGACGCTCGCGCCGCGGCGGCAACATCGCCGGTGATCAGCTGCCCGTCCTTCATCGGCAACTGCCCTGAGGAGAAGACCTGTCGCCCAACTGCGATGCCTTGAGAGTAAGGTCCCACGGCTGCGGGCGCCCGATCCGTCTCGATTTGCAGTTTCGTCATTTGATGGCCCCCAATTCCCGCCCGACTTTCGTGAACTTCTCAATGGCGAAATCCAGATCCTCACGGCTGTGCCCGGCCGACAGCATCACACGGATGCGCGCCAGACCGCGCGGAACGGTTGGGAATGCGATCGCCGTGGCAAAGATGTCCTCCTCGAACAGGCGCTTCGAGAACGCCCATGCCGTCGGTGCCTCTCCGAGCATGACCGGCGTGATCGGGGTCTCGCTGTGTCCGCAATCGAACCCCAGTTCCTTCAGCTTCCCCGTGAAGTAGTCCGCGTTGGCCCACAGTTTGCGGACCGGTTCATCCGATTCCTCCAGAATCTCGATCGCTGCAATGCACGCGGCAACGTCAGGCGGAGTCGCCGCCGAGGAGAAGAGGAACGGGCGCGCACGTTGACGCAGGTACTCCACCAACGCCGCCTTGCCGGCGATGTATCCGCCCATGACGCCGAATGCCTTCGACATCGTGCCGCATTCGATATCCACGCGGCCATGCAATCCGAAGTGGTCGGCAATGCCTCGGCCGTGACTTCCCAGGACGCCCTCCCCATGGGCATCGTCGACCATGACGAGCGCATCATGTTGCTCGGCCAGTTCGACGATCGCGGGCAGCGGCGCCAGGTCGCCGTCCATCGAGAACACGCCGTCCGTCACGATCAGCTTCTTCTCGATGTCCGCGTTCTCTTCCAGTTGCTTGGCCAGCGTTTCGGTGTCGCGATGCGGGAAGATGACGCGCTTGGCCTTGGTCAGCCGCACGCCGTCGATGATGGACGCGTGGTTGAGTTCGTCGGTGAAGATCACGTCCTCTTTGCCCATCAGCAGAGGAATCACGGCAAGGTTCGTGTTGAGCCCGGATTGCACCGATAGGGCGGCTTCGGTGCCCTTGAAGCGGGCGATCGTTCGCTCCAGTTCGAGATGAAGCGACATGGTCCCGGCAATCGATCGCACAGCCCCGGGGCCGATGCCGAACTCCTCAATCGCAGCAATGGCGGCCTGCGTCAGCCGAGGATCGTTGGCGAATCCGAGGTAGTTGTTCGAGCAGAGATTGAGCCGTGATCGACCGTCGATGCTGACCCATGCGTCATTCGGCCCTTCGATGGTGCGAATCGTGTTGTACAGCCCTTTCTCCCGCAGGTCGGACAGCGCCTGCTCGATGAATGTCAGTTTGCCCATCGTTCCTCCTTGCTCGTGGGTTACTCGTCCGCACTCTCGTTCGCTCGGTCCACCGTCTCCAGGAATGCAAACGCATGCCGAAGATGCGGGATGGTAATGGAGCCGCCGACGACCAAAGCGATCCCGAGCGATTCGACGATTTCCTCGTCCGTCGCCCCGCATCCGACCGCTTCGATCAGGTGGTAGCTGATGCAGTCGTCACAGCGAAGGACGGTCGATGCGACGAGCCCCAGCAGTTCCTTCTGCTTCCTCGAGAGCGCCCCTTCCGCGTACACATCATGGTCCAGGGCCAAGAATCGTTTCACGGGTAGATCGGCGTGCGAGAGAATGATGTCATTGAGAGCGTCACGTCGTTTCGCGTAGTCGGCTGCGCCTTCCATCCGGTCCGCCTTTCGTTCCAAACAGAATACTACGGCACGTCCTCCGGCTCCCAAGCGCTCTGCACGCTGAGAAGCCGCTCCTCTGCGTCTCGCAGGATCCTCCGACTCTCCTCGTAGGTGAGTTGGTGCAGCGCGTCATCGAAGCTTAGCCAGCGGAAATCCGAGTGCTCCGACGAGAGCGACACGTCGCCATCTGCCGTTTCGGCGAGGAAGTAATCGACATGCTTGGCGATCGTCTCGCCGTTCCTCGAGAAGTGGTAGCGGCTCGTCTCGCAGAATCCCCGGATCGGCTGGAGTCCGTCGATGCTCGTTTCTTCGAACACCTCACGAACCGCGGCGGCGAAGGTGTCTTCACCAGCTTCGACCTTGCCCTTGGGGAACGCCCAGTACTCTTCCCCACGATGGCGGAGAAGCAGATACCGGCGCTCACGGCCGTCGCCCCGGAAGAGGACGAACCCCGCGGCATGCTCCTCGCTGCCGCGTCTTTCGCCCTCCTCCGATGGACTAGGGGATGTCGACTTCATGATCGTTCTTGTCGTACACCCGTGGGTACAGCCCCAGGCTGCGCAACTCGCGCAACAGGACCTTGAACGACTCCGGCAGTCCGGGTTGAGGGAACTCCTCTCCCTTGAGGATCGCCTTGTACAGCTGAATCCGTCCGCGTGTATCGTCGGACTTCACGGTCAGCATCTCTTGGAGCAATGCGGAAGCACCGTAGGCTTCCAGCGCCCACACTTCCATCTCCCCGAGACGCTGTCCTCCGAATTGTGCCTTCCCGCCCAACGGCTGCTGCGTGATCAGCGCATACGGACCGGTCGAGCGGGCGTGGATCTTCTCGTCGGCAATGTGCTCCAGTTTGAGGATGTACATGTATCCGACGGTGATCGGCCGGGCAAACGGCTTCCCGGTTCGGCCATCCCGCAAGACCACCTTGCCGTCGAAGTCGTCTCCTTCGGCCAGGCCGACCTTCTCCCGCTCTTCTCGAAGAGCGGCAAGGATCTCCTCTTCCTGAGCGCCGTCGAAGATCGGCGTTGCCGCCAATTCTCCACGTAGCTCAGCCAGCCAACCCAGGTTGGCCTCGAAGATCTGTCCCAGATTCATTCTCGACGGCACGCCCATCGGGTTCAGAACGACATCGACCGGGGTCCCATCCGGCAAGAACGGCATCTCCGCCAGCGGACGGACCGTTGAGATCACGCCCTTGTTGCCGTGACGTCCGGCGAGCTTGTCGCCGATCGAGATCGTCTTGCGCTGTGCGACGAACACCTTTACGAGTTCGTTGACCCCTGCGTCCAACTCATCGCCTTGATCGCGAGAGAACTTCTTCACCTTGATGACCTTGGCCGTCCCGGCCACCGGATGCATCCGCAAGGATGTGTTCCTCACGTTTCGTGCCCGCTCACCGAAGATCGATCGGAAGATCTTCTCCTCCGGAGTCGGTTCCGACTCCCCTCGAGGCGTGATCTTGCCGACAAGGATGTCCCCCGTGCGGATCACGGTCCCTTCTCGGACGATGCCGTACTCGTCGAGGTTCTTGAGGTCTTCCTTCGAGATGTTGGGGATGTCCGCCGTAATCTCTTCCGGGCCGAGCTTGGTCTCCTCGGCCTTGACCTCGAATTCCTCGATGTGCACCGAATCGAGAAGGTTCTCTCGCACCAGTCGGTCCGAAACGACGATCGCGTCCTCGTAGTTGTACCCGTCAAACGGCATGACGGCGACGAGCAGATTGCGGCCCAGCGCCAACTCGCCCATGTCGCTCGACGGTCCGTCGGCAAGCAGATCGCCGACGGTGATGTCGTCGCCTTCGGAGACAACGGGGCGCTGATGCAGGATCGTGTCCTGATTGGAGCGCGCGAAGTTCACCAGTGGATAGGTCATCTTCTTGCGCCCCTTCTTGATCACGATCTCGGTCGCGTCGACGGATTCAACGACCCCTTCGTCCTCCGAGACGAGCAACATGCCCGAATCCATGGCAGCCTGTCGTTCCAGACCGGTCCCAACCAGCGGGGCCTCCGGACGAAGAAGCGGCACGGACTGGCGCTGCATGTTGGCCCCCATCAGGGCCCGGTTGGAGTCATCGTGCTCCAGGAACGGGATCAAGGCTGACGAGATCCCGACAAGCGCTTGAGGGGACACGCCGATGTAGTCGACTTCCTTCGGAGGAACCAGGTACACCTCTTCGCGTCCCGTGCGCACTTCGACGCTCTCGCCCAACAGCTTGCCGTTCTTGCCGACAGGCGTTGTGGCCGGAGCGATCTTCAGATGCTCCTCATCGTCCGCCATCAGGTAGTCGATCTGATCGGTCACCTTTCCGTTGGTCACCTTGCGGTACGGAGCGACGAGGAATCCGAATTCGTTAACGCCGGCGTAGCAGGCCAGGGACGTGATCAGTCCGATGTTCTGACCTTCGGGCGTTTCGATCGGACAAATGCGGGCGTAGTGAGAGGAGTGAACGTCGCGAACCTCGATCTTGGCACGACGTTTCGTCAACCCTCCACCGAGCGCATTCAGTCGCCGCTTGTGGGTCAACTCGGTCAACGGATTCGTCTGCTCGAGGAACTGAGAGAAACGACCCGTGTAGAACAGCTGGTTGATCGCGCCTTGGACGGTCCGCGTCGAGATGATGCGTCGGATCGTGTCCTTCTCCTCGAGCGCGTACTTGGACAGCTTGTCTCGCGCGATTCTTGCCATTCGAACCAGACCCGTGCGAATGGCGTTCTCGGCCAGTTCGCCGGGAAGCCGCACGCGCTTGTTGGCAAGATGGTCCTTCTCATCCAGCAACGACGGATCGTTGGGAACCTGCAACAACAACCGGATCGTCCGGACGATGTCGGCAAGGTACAGCGCGGGCTGCTTCAACTGCAGGCCGAGTTTGCGGTTGACCTTGAATCGTCCGACTTCGGACAGATGGTAGCTCGTGGGGTGGAAGTACAGCTGCTCGATGTACTCGCCCATCTGCGCCGGGGACGAGCGGTCCGAAGGACGCAATCGGCGGTACACGGCGCGCAGCGCTTCTTCCTGGGTGGTGGTCTGATCCTCCTCCAGGGCGCGCTGCACGTACGGATTGACCAGTCGCAGCGTCTTCAGCTTCGCCTTCTCGAGGAGTGGGAGGTGCTCTTCCTGAAGCGTTTGGCCCGCCAGAAGAAGCGGTTCCTCCCCGCCGGTATCGATGTCGTCGGCCACGAGATGCCCGACGAACGGCTCGAGGTGGTCGACCTTGACCGGGGCGGCATCGAAGCTGAAGTAGCGTCGCAGCCTCGGCGTGTCGAAGCCCAACGCCTTCAACAATGTCGTCGCAGGGACCTTGGCCTTGCGGTCCAGGTGGGCACGCAGCGTTCCCCGCCGCGTATCGAGCACGATCTCGAGCCATGCGCCCATCTCTGGAAGGATGTGCCCTTTGAACTGCTGGGTGTCTTCCTGCGTCAGGTACACGCCCGGTGCGCGCGTCAACTCGTTCACCAGCGCGTTTTCGGACCCGTTGATGATGAACGTTCCTCGGCCCGTCATCATCGGGAAATCGCCGATGTACAGCTCGGTTTCCTGAATCTGCTTGCCGTCTTGCAGCAACCGGGCCGTGACTCGAAGCGGCCGGGAATACGTAAGGTCCTTGTCCTTGCACTCCAACTCGGAGTTGCGCGGCTCGCCCAGATATGGATCGATGAACTCGAGAACCAGGCCGTCCTTTCCGTGTCCCTCGATCGGTGAGATCTCCGCGAATGCACGCGTTATCCCATGCTCGACGAAATCGGCAAACGATGTGCGAACGTCACGCAGCAAGTAGGGAGGGGGAAGGATTTGCTGAATCCGTCCGTATGACTTTCTCTCTCGATACCTCATCTTCACCCCTTGTAAACAACGCTCTGCCCCGAGGCGACGAGCACCTCAAGGCAGGCGTTCGAAACCAGCTTTCGATAGGACGAATCCTTCAGCTTACTGCAGTTCGACTTCAGCTCCCGCCGCCTCCAACTTCTCCTTGATGCTCGTCGCTTCGTCGCCGGACACACCTTCTTTGATCGTGGCCGGGAGATTGTCAGCGAGCTCCTTGCATTCCTTCAGACCCTTGCCGGTGATCTCCTTGATCTCCTTGATGACTTGGATCTTCTTCTGACCGGCGCTGGTCATGACGACCTTCAGCGTTTCGCTCGCGCCGCCGGCCTCCGCATCCCCGCCAGCAGCAGGCGCCGCGGCCACGGCCACAGGCGCTGCCATCGCCGCCGAGACATTGAATCGTTCTTCAAACATCTCGACGAGCTCAGCCAGCTCCTTCACCGACAACTCCTCGATTTGTTGAAGGATATCTTCTTTCGCCATCTTGGTT
>CAZXQL010000081.1:0-8931 GCA_964643395.1 uncultured Thermotogae bacterium | reverse complement strand
CCAATGGCGGTGACTGGACAGCCTGAACGCGTCTTCGAGTAGCCCTCGGGCCGAATCCCGGTCGCCGAGCAGTGCGCGCGCGCGCGCCAGTTCGATCGATGCCTGGGCCTGCCACAGGCGATTCCCGATCCCTCGACTCAATCGAAGTGCTTCCGCCGCCAATTGCTCGCTGCGCTGCATGTTTCCCAGAGCGCCCAGTACTCTTGCTTGACTGGCAATGGCGTCGATGACACCCGTGATGTCGGCGCCAATCGGTTCCGACAACCGTTGACTCTGCTCGTACCGCGTCAACGCAAGTTCGAAGTGCCCCTGGGACTCCGCCATCTTGGCGAGGGACATGAGAACCAACGCTTCGCCCCACGCATCGCCGGCCTCGCGGTGCAGGCGCAGGCTCTCGTAGGCCAACTCCTCCCCCTTGGCTTGATCTCGTTCCAGCTCCAGCCACGCCCACGCATCGAGCGCCAGCCCTTCTCCCCACGCGTCCCCACGGCTTCGATAGAACTCGGCGCTGGCTTGGATTCGTCGGAGGTGGGCTACCGGGTCCTCGCCCCGACTTGCATACGCGCAGAAGACGTTGGCCAGCGCATGGAGACGAGTCGCCGGGGTCGAGTCGCCCAATAGTTTCAGTCCGGCTTGCCGGTCCGCCATCGCCACGCCAGGCTCCGTTCGCATGCCGAACCATCCGCATGAGACTCGAAGGAATCCCTCGATTTCTGCATCACGATCGTCGTGCTGTAGGTACGCGTCGTGGGCGCTGCGAAATACGCCAAGCGCTTCTTCAAACTGCGTCCGCATGTCGTAGTAGAAGTAGAGCCCTTCGGCCGCACGGCGAAGCAGGTCCGTCAGTCCAGCCGTACTGGCATGTTGGAACGCCGTCCGAACGTTGCCCATATCAAGTGCCATTCGTTCCAACGTCGGGTACTGCTCCGGTCCGGTCAGCTTCCCAAACCACTCCTCGACACGAGCCAGGTAGTACTCGGCGTGGAGATCGCGAACGCGGTCGGCCTCCGATCCCTCGGCGCGAAGCTTCCCGAAGGCGAACTGGCGCAGCAGCTCATGGATTTCGTAGCGATCGACCTCGCTGCGGCGGACCAGACATCGATTCACGAGCAACGCAAGGCTTGCCGGAGAGCCGCCGACCACGTGCTCGGCGGCATGGGTCGTGAATGAATTCCGGAAGACAGACAGCCCACGCAGTGCAGATCGAGCCCCTTCCGGCAGCATCGCCCACGCCTGTTCGAAGACCGCTGCGAACGTCCGATGCTTCGGCGCAATGTCTTCGCGCATGTGCGTGAGGAACTCAAGGTTGCTGGAAACGCGATCGGCAATCTCGTTCCACGTCAGGACCGATCTCCATCCGGCCGCCATCTCGAGACCGAGAGGCGAACCCTCCAAGATCCTCGCCAGTCGAGCCATGCCGGCAACAGCCTCGGCCTCAGTCTCCATGGGGTTCCCTTGCCGCTGCGAGATGATGCGCAGGAGCCGCACGGCCGGGTACTCGGGGATCTCCGCAGGTGGCGTTTCGGTGGCAGGACACTCCAGCCCGTGGAGGACGATCGTTGCTTCCTCGCGCACTGAGAGCGCGATTCTGGATGTCACCAGCAGCTTCACATGCGGAGCGCTCCCGAACACCGGCAGCAGATTCGATACCTGCGGAAGCACGCGTTCCACGCCGTCGAGGATGATCAGGAGACTGCGCGTGCTCAGGTAGTCGCTCAGTTGTTCGACGACTGGCATTCGTTGATCCCGAGTCGTCGAGATTCCCAAGGTTCGTGATATCTTGGAAGCGACGGCATCGTCTCCCTCGCCAGCGTCCAGCGGAATGAAGAACACGCCGTCCTCGAACCGGGGCTCGACGCGTCGGGCCGCGTGAAGCGCGAGACTCGTCTTCCCGCATCCGCCCAGACCCGTCAGCGTCACGATGCGAGTCGATTCGTCGCCAAGCAACGATTCCAACTGCTTGGCGACGGCTTCACGGCCGATCAGCGGGCCGGTCGCGTGAGGAAGCCGGCTTGCACGAGACGTCGGCGCCGCAGGCACCTTCCTGCGGGTGGCTCGGATTTCTTTGGCAAGCTGCGCCGTTTCGGGTTCCGGTGACAGTCCGAGCTCGGACTCCAGGATCTCGGCGCACTCACGAAAGCACTGCAGCGCCTCACTCCGCTTCCCCTGCGCCGCCAGCGCCTGCATCAGTCGTCGATATGCCAGCTCGTTCAGCGGGTCCGATCCCAGCCACCGCCTCGCGTAGACGCCGACCGACGTCCAGTCCTTCGTCGAGACGTAGTAGTCGATCATGCGATCCAGGACGTCCCCGAGTTCTCGCTTCAGCGACTCTCCTTCAGCGAACTGCCAGTCATCGAATTGGACGGAGTTGGTGACTGTGAAGCCGTTCATGAAAGGCCCGCTCCAAAGCTCGACAGCATCCGTCAATCGAGGTTCGCACACCTCGCACACGTCCCCCGTGCCGTGTGTCGTACTCGGGCAATGGCGCGTCAGATCTCGAAAACGGTTGACGTCGACGACAAGCGAAGCGTCTTCGACCAGTTCGACAGCGCTTCGATCGCTGTGCAGGAGTTCGGAGACTGGGCTTTGCCGGAGAATCCACAGGACGTTGCGCAGCGCCGAGTAAGCGGCCGTGGCATCCGACTCGGGCCACAGAAGCGCAGCCAGCGTCTCCCTGTGGTGCCGACTACGCGTTACTGCAAGGTACGAGAGAAGCGCCATCGCCTTGCGTCGCCCCAGCTGTGTCGGTGCGCCTTCCACGAAAAGCACGGGGGCGCCGAAGAGATGAAGATTCGACGTCATCCATCCTCCTGATCCAGGTTCACCAGTGTACCCGCTTCGCAACTCCGCGGGTAATCGACCTTTGCGACGAATCTAGGAGCCTGCAGCACACGTTCGCGGGTTGCGCCCTCATGTCGATTCGTGATCGTTCGTCGCGAATGTGATGTTCATCACGTTTCACACGAAACCGAGTCAAAGCGAGATCTCCGTCACGGCCCCGACAGCGGCTGGCATCGAGGGCATACGTAGCTCGTCGTACTGCCCGTCTTCAGTTTCTCCACCACCGTGCCACATGTCGGGCAAGGTTGGCCGTCGCGATAGCCAACCTGCAGATCGTCCGCGCCGAACCCGCCGGGTTGGCCGAACAGGTTCAACTCGTAGCTTGCCGCTCCCTTGGCGATGCTTCGTTGGAATTCATCGTGGATCGCCCGTCCGAGTCGTTCAACGTCGTCATCTCGCAACGTCGCGATCGTCCGAAGAGGATGCAGCCCGGCACGAAACAGAATATCGTGGATGTAGGCATTCCCGATGCCCGCGATGTTCGATTGATTGAGTAGAAACGACTTGATGCCGCCACGTCGCCCGGACAAGCGCTTGCGAAGTTCGTCGCCGGTCACGTCCAACGCGTTCGGACCGAGCTTCGCGGTCATGGCATGCTCGGATAGGCAGCCGCGATCCACGTAGTGTGCGTTCCCGAACCACCAGAAGTTGACGGAAAGCGACCGACCCGCATCGACATCGAGCCGGATGCGCCATTTCTCCGGCATCGCATTCCGCCTTACGAGCAGCAGCTCGCCGCCCATTCCCAGATTGATGAGAAGGTGGCCGCGCGATGTGTCGGTCACCAACCACTTGCCTCGGTACGTCGTTCCCTCGATTGTGGCGCCGACGAGCCCTGCTTCGAACGCCTCGACCGGGACGTTCAGACACTTCGGCTGCAGCACCTCGATCGCATGAACCGTCAGGCCGGCCAGATGTTCGTCCATCTCTCTCGCGCGACAGTAGGTCTCAGGGAGTTCGGGCATCCTCATACCACCTCACTGCACATCCATCCTCCATTATCCCCGATCGGCAGCGGCGGCCTCAACGGGCGATCGCTTGGCAGCGCCGCCATCCCCATGCAACGATGGCTCAGGGATGGGGCAAGGGGGGGGGAACCCGCCATCGCAATCGAACGGATCGGCAATGCGCGACATCCACTCCCAAGATGAATGACGCGGACGTCTTTCTCTTTGGCCCGCAACCACTGTATCGTGTGTCCATGAGGATTCCCGAGTCCGACGAAGCTCTACTGGCTCAATGCGTCGTGGAGACCTTCCGGTCCTCCGGACCGGGCGGGCAGAACGTCAATACGAGGGACACCGCAGTGCGTCTACGGCATCTCCCGAGCGGCATCGTCGTTACGTGTCAACGGGAGCGAACTCAGATCCGTAACAAGCAGATCGCTCTTGCGGAACTGAGGAGCCGTCTCGAAACCCTCAACCGCCCGAGGAGGCGGCGCATCCGAACCGGGATCCCGCGACGTGTTCGCGCCCGAGTCCAGGAGGAGAAGAAGCGGCGCAGTCGCCGTAAGGCACTCCGGAGAAAGCCACGCCCGGATGACTAGCGCTAGATCCAAGACCCTTTCCCATCCAGGCATGGGCGCTCGAGTCCTCATCGTCGACAACGCAGTCCACCGATTCGCGTTCAAGCCGGCTTGGCACTGGAAAGGACACCTCAAGGGCATCCAGACCCGCACGTTCAATGTGCCTTCGGGCCATCCAGCTCCAGACCTCGACGCCTTCACTCACGTCATCCTCACCGGCTCCGAAGCATCAATTCTGGACCCCAAGAGTTGGTTCGATGCCGAAGCTGAGATGATCCGAGAAGCCGTCCAGCAAGGCATTCCCATCCTCGGTTCGTGCTTCGGGCATCAGATGCTCGTCTATGCACTGTCCGGCCCGCAGTTCCTGCGACGCTCGCAGCCGCCCGAGATCGGATGGGCGACGATCGAGATGACGGGCGACGACCTTCTGTTCGATGGACTCCCGAATCCGTGGACCACCTTTGTGTACCACTTCGATGAGGTTGTCGACCCACCTGCACCGTGGGTCAAACTGGGCCGGACAAAGTACTGCGACACGCACGTCCTGCGGTACGGAGAACACCATGCGTGGGGAATCCAAGCCCATCCCGAGATCTCATCGCGAAAGGCGAAGTTCTTTCTGCAGGCAGCGCTCGTGATGGGCAAGAAGCCCGTGCGACACGTGCTCCGCGCCCTGCAGACCGCTCCTCCACGCAACGATGCCGCCGACAGGATTCTCGACAGATTCTTGGCCGTCTCGCCTGCACGCGATTAGCTCGGCGCATCTGTCATCCGCATCGTCAGGAACCCGACTGCGGCTGTCACGCCGATCAGGGCGATGATTCCCCACAGGATGACGGGAGCCTGGATCAGCCGGTCAAACAGTATGCCGCCGATGAACGGACCTAGCGACCACCCCAGCGCCTCCGTCAGCCCGAAGAAGCCCATGTACCGCCCCACTCGCGCCGCTGGAGCCATGTTGGCCACCGCCGCCATCGACGTGGGCGAGAACGTGACCTCTCCCAACGTGATCAGGACCATCGAACCGACCAGGAACCCGAATCCGGATACCAGCCCGACGCTGAAATAGCCGACGGCGTACCCCAGGCATCCGAGCACAAGCCCCCATCGGATGCCGACGCGAGCGGCCAGGCGCGCAGCCGGCCACTGGAAGAGCACCACAGCGATCCCGTTGACGGTGAACAGCCATCCTAGTTTGCTCGCCGAGATGCCGATCGATTGCGTCGAGAACACGGCCAGCGTGCTGGCAAACTGCCCCATTACGATGAACAGGAGGACACTCCACCCGCAAAACATGAGGAAGCGCCGGTCGCGGCCCACATCGAGGACCCGTTTGAGCGCGAAGTGTTCCGTCTCTGTTGTCTGGATGGATTCGTGGATGAACAGCGACACCAGCACGACACCGATGAGGCTGGCGAACGTCGTGAGCACGAACAGCGACGCATACGAAACCGTGACGAGGAACCCTCCGATAGCCGGCCCAATGGCCCAGCCCGCGTTGGAACCGATGCGAAACAGCGCGTACGCTTCGACCCGTCGATCGCTCGGAACGACGTCGGCCACCATCGCTGTCAGGCCGGGCCGCACGGCAGCTCCGACGAGTCGGATCAGCAGAAAGACGAATCCGACAGTCCAGACCGAGCCGTGGAAGTGGATCGCCACTGCCATGAGCGCGAAGACGATGACACGCAAGCTCATTCCGACGAGGATCAGCGGCCGGCGCCCGATGCGATCCGCGATTTCCCCGCCGACGATGCGGCCGCCGGAGGCAACCAGTGCCGACACCAGCATGACGGTACCGACAAGCGTCATCGGAACACCGAGCTGTGTGTGGAGGTACAGGCTCACAAACGGCATCGCCGCCCCGAATCCGACAGCAACGATGAACTGGACCAATAGGAGGGTCCAGAAGCGGCGGTCGTAACGTCGCACGACCGCCATCACTCTGGCAACGGGCGTCGGATGCCTCAACTCGCACCTCCACAGCCTTCACGGTGAAGCCGAGCGCGAAGGTCGCGCCGCCCTCCTACGATTCCATCGTCAAGTACCCCATTTTGGTCAGCAGGGACACTGCGCGGGAGACATCCTCTATCGAGAGCAACTGCTCGAAGTCGAGCGTCAGGCAGGCCGCGATATCGGAGATGGTGCGGGTTCCGTCCGCGAGATTCGCAAGGATCTGCGGCGCCACCCCGTGATGCGGCGAGAGTTTCTCCAGGAAGTCGCGGTCTTCCTTGGCCAGGTGCTGGGTAGCGTCGGAACATATGGGACCGTCAAGGATTCTGACCGGCGTCTCCTCACCCTGTGCGGGCCGGACGTCGGCCTCGACACGATCGAGGGATCGGCCCAGAGCCATGTGGGTCGCTCGCAACGCCTTCACATGCTTCGTCGCGTCCCACGCATCGGCTCCCAGGAACCCAGCCAAAGAGGCAGCCCGCTCCGTCTCGATCCGTAACGACATCTCCGCAAGCTCACGCCGAGTTGATCCGTCCGCACGGGCCAGGCCCCACGCGCGAGTCAGCTCCCGCTGGCTGTAGCTCATCAGCCACTCCGTCATCGTACGCGCCTCGAACCTCCCCCAGCTGGGCAGGGCTGCGAGCGTGGACGTCAGGACACCGACGTGCTTCAGTCGAGTCGAGTCAACGTTGTCGATCGTATCCAGGTCCGTATGCCAGTAGGGATCGTCGTGCCCGAGCATCGCGGTGGGGATCGCGGCGGGTGGCGCTTGAAGGACCAGGTGATCGCTCCCCCCCGTCGGCGCGTCGAGGACCCAGTGGAGCGGCCGCCGCGTCCCTTGCACTGCCAGGAATCGCGGATCCTGAGTGATGACCTGCAGCAGCGGCTCGAAGCAAGCATTCAGGAATACAGGGTGCGAGTTGGGAACGCGAAAGACGCGTAGCGGTTCGCCGATTCGCTCCGGCGATTGCCCGACCATGTCCAGGTTGATCGCGAACAGCACCTGACGAAGCGAATCGAGGTTGGCGGCGACCCACGGGACGGTGCCATTGAACTCCGGAACCCATACAAGCCGCACGCTGTTTGCCAGGTCGCCACGGTCTGCCAGTTCGGCGAGGACTCGCGCGACCTCTAGTAGGAGACCGCTGCCTGAGGCGTTGTCGTTCGCCGACGGAGACGGATGACAGAGGTGGGCGACCAGCAAGACCTCGTCCCGCGCCCGCGATGGGTCCGATCCCGGGATGGTGGCTTCCAGGACCTGCATCGGATGCTCGATGAATGCGGCGTCGACGCGTCCGCGAACGCGGACGTCGCCCTCGTCCACTTCGTTCAGCAGGGCATCGGCGGCGCGGCGCGAGATCGAGAACCCCATCGGCACGTCACTCAGGTCCTCCGCTCTCGGAAAGAGCCCTCCGTACTGAACCAGATCGTACGACGCCGAAGCTCGCTCCCCATCGGGATACAGGATGATTCCTGCGACGCCTTTGCCTCGAAGGAACTGCAACATCGCCGCCGGCCGTCCGCATGTGAGAACGAACGCGCCCTCCAAATTCCGTCCCTGGAAGCACGCTTCCTCATCGCCTCGGCCGACGTGAACGACGGGGCCCTCTGCATTGCCGGGGCCCGATTGGCCGAGAATCGACACCTTCATGATCTCGAACGAGGCGAGGCGGTTGATCGACGGCTCGATCTGAACGAGTTCGCCCGACTGGATGGTCCATCCCGGGGGCGAGATCCAACCGTACGTCTCTGTTCGTCCGTCGGCCGCAAACGATGATGCCGTGAAGGCGACGTCCAGCCGTTCGAGCCGTTCGGCGATGAAATCCGTGGCGGCAGCGTACCCAGGCGATGCCTGAATCCGATGGAAGCCGGATAGGTCGGCAACGATGTTCTTGGCTCGCAGGCCCGATAGCTCTTCAGCAAGGTACGACAGGAGCGGGTTCAGTCTCATGGGACCTCCGCGCGTAGTGTACCTGGACGGCGTGCACGGATCGACCGGGTTGAGGGACATGCGTCAAGGCAACGCGTGACGCGTCGCGGATCGTGCGGTACAGTCTTGCCGGACGATTCCATCCGACCCGTCCGTGAAGGAGGCGCAGTGCGCATCATCGACCTGACACTCGAGCTGAAAGACGGAAGTCTCTCGTATCCCGGTACGGCAGCCGGTGTCGAGCTGGAGCAACTTAGGCCGCCGGCTTCGGGAAGCGCGCTCACCCGATTCGCTCACCTGGACGCGCATTGTGGGACACATCTCGATGCCCCGCTGCACTTCGTCCCCGAGGCCGCCGATGTCGCGACGCTCCCTCTCATGTTCCCGGAGATCGTCGTCATTCCTGCGCCGGAGGGTCCGATTCCCGTCACTGCCCTGCCGCCGCGCTCCGAATGGTCGGGGAGGGCCGTGCTGTTCTCGACGGGATGGGAGAGGTTCGCCGGAACGAAGCGTTTCTTCGCAGGATTCCCGTATCTCGAAACCGAACTCGCAGAGCAGCTGATCGACGGCGACGTGGCCCTCGTCGGTCTGGATTCGCCGAGCGTCGACGGCACCTCGGGCGACTATCCGGTGCACCGGATGCTTCTGTCCGCCGGGATCCCCATCATCGAAGGGCTGACGA
>CAZXQL010000080.1:7142-9115 GCA_964643395.1 uncultured Thermotogae bacterium | reverse complement strand
GGCAGGTATCGAGGGACTCCATCCCCGTCAGTGACAAGGATACTCATCATCCTCGCAAGCTGCCAGCAGAGTCCGCAGAGGTCCATCTTGCCGGGGCGCGACGCCGAGGGCTAGACTTGCGGGTGAGAAGAGGAGCTTGACAAGCGATGAGAACGATGAGTCATGCTGAGTTGACTGTGCGGCACGTCCGCGCCGCCGCGCTGAGGATCGTCGTGACTGCGGGGCTGATCACAGGGACTCTGGCTCTGTTGTCAATCGGTGCCCTTGCCCAGTCTTGGGATGCATTGGGCCCATACGGCGCGACCGTGAACACGCTGGCCATCGACCCGACGAACCCCGATACGGTCTACGTAGCCGCTCAATCCGCGGGCATCTTTCGGAGCACGGATGGCTCGGAGCACTGGACACGGACCGGGTATTCGGGAGGAGGCATCGTCGGGACCATCCTCGTCGATCGAGATGATTCCAACACAGTCTACGCCGCTTCATCGAGGGGATTCTACGTGAGTGAGGACGCCGGCGACACATGGGAGCAGCGCGTCGAAGGATTGTCCGCGACCTACTTGTACACAATCGCCGCCGACCCCACTGATTCCCGTACGTTGTACGCCGGAGCATGGGGCGGCCTGTTCAAGACGACAACGGCCGGCGGCCAATGGATGGACATCGGAAGCCAACTCGGAGACATCAGCGTCGTCGCGCTGGCGATCGACCCGACGAATCCGGATGTCGTCTACGCGGGGACGAATGATCGCGGAGTTCTCCGCACAGTCGATGGAGGACAATCGTGGAGTGAGATCTCGACGGGGATTGACGATGTGCTGATTCGCGATTTGGCGATCGATCCCGCCGATCCAGCGACCTTGTACGTGGCCACGAATTCGGCCGGGGTCTATCGATCGCGCGATGGAGGAGACAGCTGGCAACCAATCAATCAGGGGCTCCAAGGTGGGAGCTTCCGATTGGCGATCGATCCGCAGTCTCCGGAGACGCTGTACCTGGGCACGCAGGGCCGAGGCCTGTTCCGCAGCGTGGACGGCGGAGACAGCTGGAGTGCGTGGGCGGACGGTCTCCCCTCAAGCGAGTCGCAGTACGCGCTGACGGTCCGTCCGGACACCGGCGAGGTCCTCACTGGCCTGTTCAGTCTTGGCGTGTATCGCCGAACGCTCACGAGCGAACAATGGGTCCGAGCGAATACGGGCCTGTCCGGCTACATCGCGAGTTCGCTCGTCATCGACGTTGTAACCGGCGACCTGCTTGTCGGCATCGAGACGTACGGACCGTGCGTCTTCCGCAGCGCAGATGGAGGGATCACCTGGACGTCCTCGCGAAACGGAATGCACTATCCGGTCGTCTATGCGATGGTCCAGTATCCGGACGATCCGAGCGTCCTTCTGAGCGGGAACTCGGGTTCGGTCTTCCGCAGTGAGGACGGCGGAATGTCTTGGTCGGATTCGGATGCCGGGCTCGATCGCGGGCGAGTGTCCGCCTACGATCTTCTCATCGATTCCGACGAGCCGTCCGTCGTGTTTGCGGCGACGAGCTCCGGGATCTGGGGTTCGAGCGATTCTGGCAGCAGCTGGGAGATCCAACAAGCCACGACCAGTCTGATCCGTTCGTTGGCGCAAGCCTCGGACGACCCACGGCAACTCTTGGCGGGTGGGGATCGGGCGATCGTCTATCGGTCCGGAGATGGCGGTGCAGACTGGGCGCTGTCCAATGCCGGGCTGCCCGCCGGGATCGCAGTACGGACAGTCTGTTTCGATTCAACTCGCCCGGGGACCGCCTACGCGGGTACGGAAGGGGCCGGCATCTTCCGCAGCGACGATGGAGGTGCGACGTGGACTTCCCTGGTGACATCGCCCGAGTTCGCGAGAACGTATGCCCTTCTCCCGGTGAACGCCTCGACGCTGCTGGCCGGAACGGACCGGGCCGTGTATCGCATCGACCCCTCGAGTGCGGCGTGGCAGGTG
>CAZXQL010000080.1:0-7132 GCA_964643395.1 uncultured Thermotogae bacterium | reverse complement strand
ACATTCAGGGAGGGACGGTGACGCAAGACACGACGTGGCAGGTGGTGGGAACGGTCTTTGATGCCGAGGTACAGATCGGACTTCTCACGTATGATCCGAGCACTGACGTTCTCTATGCTGGGGGGATCGGCGGACTCTATGGGATTGATTGGAAGCCGTAGGCGCACCCTGCTTGGCGGCCGATGGGAGGTAGGCGACCGTTGCGTACTGCACTGATCATCACAGTCGATGCCAGCAGCTCGCTTCATCCGCTGACCGATGAGGACATGCCGATCGCGCTCCTCCAACTCGGAGACCGGCGAACGGTGATACAGCAAGTGATCGATCGTTGGACCGACATCGAAGATCGCAGACTTGTCTGGGTCCTCGCCGCAGGGCGGCACCGCGCCCGGCTCCGAGAAGAACTTGGCGAACGGATCCACGTCGCCGAATCAGACGAGGTAGATGGAATCGGAGCCCTGCGTGCGGCACTCGCGGAGATCACATCCGAGTTCGGTTCACCCACATGCGTGCTTGTTCACCCGGCGGAGTCCGTTGTCACCGAGGAAGCGAGCTTCCTCGAGCGGGTAAGCGCAGGGTCGAAGCAGGCGACAACGAGCCACGCGGGCGTCTCGTTCACCGTCGAGGACGGATGTGGCGGGCTTCGTTCGACGGGGATCCAGGCGTGGCCGATGGAACGCCTGGACGAGCGGCTGAAGCAGGCGAGCGTCGATCGCGCATTGAGCATCGGAGACGCGCTCGGGAAGCTCGCGTCCGAACTGCAGACCGTGCCTTTGGAAGAGGGCAGCTGGGTCGACATGACGGACTGGGAGGGGATCCGGCACGCCCTCGAACATGTCGAGAAGCCGTGGGGGTATGAACGTTTGTGGGCGCTCAACCGGCATTACGCCGGGAAGGTCCTGTTCATCGCGGCGGGCGAGTCCCTGTCGCTGCAGTACCACGAACAAAAGGACGAGACGATCCGGATCGTCTCGGGCCGCATGCGATTTCGTCTGGGGACGTCTCGCGACACGCTGGAGACGCTCATCTTGGAGCCGGGCATGAGTCGAGCCATCCCGCCTGGAATGGTGCACCAGATGGAGGCGCTTCAAGACTGCACGGTGGTCGAGGTGTCCACGCCTCACCTCATGGACGTCGTCCGGCTCGATGATCGGTACGGCAGGGAGTAGACCGGCAACGGGGCGGCAGCGGCGGACGAGCTTGCAGGAACGGCAAGCTACCTACGGAAACTCGCGCCGGGAGATGACGTTCCGATACCACTCGAAGCTCGCCTTGGGCGTTCGCTCTCCCGTCTCGAAGTCGACGTGAATGAGTCCGAAACGCTGGCGCAGGCCGAACGACCACTCGAAGTTGTCCAGAAGCGACCAAGCGAAGTAGCCGCGGAGCGCGATTCCCTCAACGATCGCGCGGCGCGATTGTTCGAGATGGCGGCGAAGGAACGAGATCCGATCGTCATCCTGCACGAAACCGGCCGAGTCCGCGACGTCGTCGCAGGCGATTCCGTTCTCGGTGATGGAATAGGCGGGGAACCCGTACTCTCGGTCGAGTCGAGACAGCAGATCGTACAGACCCTCGGGATAGACCTCCCACCCCATTGTCGTAATTTCGTCGCGGATCCCGATCGATACTGGCTGCCTCTCGGACTCGGGAACGCTCTCGTCTCGGACGACCATTCGGAAGTAGTAGTTGACTCCCAGGAAGTCGATCGGGGTCGCAATCGAGGCCGTGTCGCCATCGCGAACGAATGATAGAAGCCGCGCTCGATCGTACGGGACGGCGGCGGGATACCCGCGCCCGACGAGCGGATCGAGAAACGTTCGGTTCACAAGGCCGTCTCGTGCATCGGCCGCTGCGCAGTCCTCACGGCTGCCGGATGCGGGAATGACCGGATAGAGGTTGAGGGCGATGCCGACACGTGCATCCGGGACGCACTCGTGGAGAACGGCGGTGCCTCGACCGTGGGCGAGCAGAAGGTGATGCGTGGCCGCGAGGGCCTCTGCCTCGCTGCGACGACCGGGGGCGTGACGGCCCTCGTAGTACCCGACGATTGCGCTCACGAATGGTTCGTTGACGGTTATCCAATCCTTGACCCGATCTCCGAGTGCACACCCAACCGTCGCCGCGTACTCGCAGAACGCGGCGACGGTCGCGCGCTCCGGCCATCCTCCGCTGTCCTGCAGGGCTTGGGGAAGATCCCAGTGATAGAGGGTGACGAACGGGCGAATGCCGCGCTCGAGCAGGCCGTCAACGAGACGGTCGTAGAACGAGACCCCGGACTCGTTAACCGGGCCTCTCCCTTGCGGGAAAATGCGTGGCCACGAAATCGACAGCCGGTAGGCATCGAGTCCCAGACGGGCCATCAAGTCCACATCCTCGCGCCAGCGGTGGACGTGATCGCAAGCGATATCGCCGGTCGAGCCGTCCTCGATCGCTCCGGGTGTGTGGGCGAACCGATCCCAGATTGACTCTCCCTTGCCGTCCTGATTCCACGCTCCTTCGATCTGGTAGGCGGACGTGGCGGCGCCGAAGACGAAGTCCTTGCCGAACGAGACCACTACGTCTCCGCTTCGCCAAGTGTCACTTCGACGATGTGGGTCATGCCATCGGCGAAGACCGGGAGAGTGGACCCCACGTGCGCCTTCCCATCGATAAGAACGCTGCGGATGCCGCGTCCGGCCCCGGCGGGATTCATCACCTGGATGTCGTACGTTGCTCCGCGGAATCGGCGCACCACCCGATACTCGAGCATCTCGGAGGGAATGCACGGATCGATCGCCAGCCCGTCGAATGTCGGGCGGATTCCGAGGATCCATTGCGTCACGGCCACGAACGCCCACGACGCCGTCCCGGTGAGCCACGAGTTGCGAGCTCTTCCGTGATCGCTTCCGTCTCGTCCAACGATCGTTTGTGCGTACACGTACGGTTCGCATCGATGGATCTCCGTGATCCCCTCCCGCTTGGAGGGGTTGATCCGCAGCATGGTGTGCCACGCTGCGCGTGCCCGGCCGAGGCGGCACTGCGCGATCGCGACCCAGGGATTCGTGTGACAGAAGACGCTCGCATTCTCCTTGTAGCCTGGGGGATATGAGCTGATCTCTCCAAGGGACGGACGATACGACGTGTAGGCAGGCTGAAGCATGATATACCCATGCTCGGTCAGGAGCTGCCGATCGACGGCATCGAGTGCAGACGCCGCTCTCCCATCCTCAAGTCCGACGCCCGCCATCGGGCACATCGCTTGAGGCTCGATGAAGATGCGTCCTTCGTCGTTCTTGTGAGAACCTACTTCCGCCCCGTCCGCGTCGTAGGCACGGAGGAACCACTCGCCGTCCCACCCGCTTCGATCGATGGCGGACCGCGTGGCTGCAAGGCCTTCCCTGAGGTGCTCTACCACGGCTCGATCATTTCTTCGCCGTGCGATCTCGCCAAGGTCGTCACCCGCCAGACAAAAAAGGCCGGCGATGAACACCGACTCGGCGGTCTTGCCGTCATGCACCGGCATCGTCTGGAACGGCTCATCCGGGACGATCGAGTGGCTGTTCAGGTTGAGGCAATCGTTCCAGTCGGCCCGGCCGATCAGCGGCAACGCGTGCGGGCCGAGGCGCTCTAGGGTGTAGTCGGCGGCACGGACGAGATGCGCGTACAGCGGCTCGATCGTCTGAGCTTCGTCGCCGTACGGGACCTGCTCATCAAGGATCGCCCAATCGGCTGTTTCCTTGATGTAGGCTGACGTCGCGTAGATCAACCAAAGCGGGTCATCGTTGAAGCCGTCCCCGATGGCGTCGTTCCCTTGACGGGTCAAGGGCTGGTACTGGTGATACGCGCCGCCGGAGACGAGCTGCGCCGAGGCGAGGTCAAGGATTCGACGACGAGCCTGGTCAGGGATCATCTGTACGCAGCCGAGCAGATCCTGATTGGCGTCGCGGAAGCCGATTCCCCGGCCAATGCCCGATTCATATCGTGAGGCCGAACGCGACACGTGGAAGGTAATTGCGCATTGGTAGGGGTTCCACGTATTGATCATCCGATCGAAGTGGGGATCCGGCGTCGTCACCTGCAACGCGGAGAGCTTCCTCTCCCAGTGCTTGCGGAGCCTCTCGAGCGACTCGTCGACGCGAGCCGGGACGACGTATTCGGCAACGACCCGTCTTGCCTCTGCAAGATCCGGACTCATCCGATCGGAACCGTCTCCCCGCTTGGGAGGCCCCTCATGGTATCCAAGGACAAAGACGACCCGCTTCTCCTCGTTCGCGCGCAAGTGAAGGCGAACGTGATGAACACCGACAGGGAAGCCGCCCACCGAAATCGAGCCCGTCGACGTTCCGTTCTCGACTGCGATCGGCTCGTTCCATCCCCGGTAGGCCCCGAGAAACGCATCGCGTTGCGTTTCGAAACCGGCGAGGGCCTCCGAGCAGGAGAACGTCGCGAAGTGGTTCCGCCGCTCCCGATACTCCGTCCTGTGCACGATCGTGGAGCCGTCCACGGTGACTTCGGCGATGTTGAGGTTGCGCTGATAGTTGGTGGCGTCATCAAGCGCGTTCCACAAACAGAACTCGACGGCCGAATAGAGCGAAAGATCTACGTCGACGTCTCGGCGGTTCGCGATTCGCATCGACCAAACCTCGAGCGCTCGGTCGAGAGGCACGAAATAAGTGGTCTCCGCCTCGATGCCGGCCCTTGCGCCTCGAATGACCGTGTAGCCAAGCCCATGGCGGCAGACGTACGAATCGAGTGCCCGTCGCGTCGGCTGCCACGTCGGAGACCAGTACGCTCCGTCGGCGTTATCACGGATGTAGATGCACCTTCCGTTGCCGTCCACGGGCACGTTGTTGTAGCGATAGCGGGTCAGTCGCCGCAATCGGGCGTCGCGGTGGAACGTGTACCCTCCCCCGGTATTGGAGATGATCCCCGTCAATAGGCTGCCGCCAAGGTAGTTGATCCACGGGAGCGGCGTATCCGGGCGCAGGATTACGTACTCTCTTCGGGAGTCATCGAAGTGCCCGTATTTCATCGAGCGCTCCGATCCCCACGCCGGTCTTCGCGACGAACCGCCCTTGCACTACCAAGAACGGGGAAACACAGTGGGTCCGATGCGCAGCATGCCGGAGCGAACGACCGATGAGTCGAACGGGACGAGGACCCTATCTCGAACCACAAGAACTGCGAACGACCAACTCCGTCGGCAGGACGATTCGTTGTATCGATGGTTCACTCCCTTCTGCCAAGGTTGCTTCAATCAGGGCGATCAGCATGTCAACGGCGAGCTGGCCGATCCGCTCGATCGGCTGCCGGACAGTGGTCAGTTCGGGCTCGATCGTGAGGGCCGACGGGACATCGTCGAACCCGACGACCGCGATATCATCAGGGATGCTAAGACCGGCCGCACGGATCGCCTTGATGGCCCCAATCGCCATAGAGTCACTGGCCGCGAAGACGGCCGTCGGCTCGTAGGGCAGAAGCTGCACCATCGCGGCACGGCCGCCTGCCTCCGTGAAATCTCCCTCCGCCACCGTCCCTTCGGAAACAGGCAAGCGGTGCGTATTCATGACTTCGAGGAATGCGTTCAGTCGATCCTGGGCAGGCGTCATGTCGGACGGTCCGCCAATCATCGCGATCCGGGTGTGCCCCAACCGGATGAGATGTTCGGTTGCCATGCGGGCACCTCCGATGTTGTCGACATCCACGTAGTTGACCCGGGCATCCGGGTGGCGACCGATGTTTACAAACGGGATCCCTTCCTCGAACAACCGGGGAATCAACTTGTCGTCCAGCGATGCGTTGGCAACGATGACGCCGTCGAGATAGCCGCTCTGGGCAAGACGATCGTGCATGACGCTGGAGGCGATGGAACCGGTGAACAAGGACAGGATCAGATGATACCCGTGTCGATTGCAGGCCTCCGTGGCGCCGCGCAGCATCAATGGGAAATAGGGATCCGTGAACAGCTTGGTGACCGACTCGGGAATCACCATGCCGACGATGTTCGTTCGGTTGGTTGCCAAGCTTCGCGCCACCGCATGCGGGCGGTAGCCGCACTTCGCGATGGCTGCCTCCACGCGCAGTCGCGTTTCGGGGCTGACGTTCGGATGGTTGTTGACAACGCGTGACACTGTCGAGCGGGAGACACCCGCGTTCCGTGCGACCTCATCTAGCGTGTTCGTCATAGCACCCCCATGGAAGCGCTTTCAAGCCTACCACGGCATGACCCGTCTGTCAATTCCCCAGTGCCGGGAACGCGGATCTGCGCGACAGAACGCACTTCCGAGGCGAGACGGATCGAACTTAACGACATGATCGATGGCTCGTGTACACGTAAACTGCCTACTCTAGAGGAGTAGAGCAGACATGCATTGGCGTGAGTCTCGGCTGTTGCGAGAGTTGATGTGGATGCGAGCGGGATGCATGCGGGCCAAAGCGAGAGTCAACAGAGTCAATGGTTGAAAGCGATTTCATGCTGATAGGAATTCAAGAGTGGCGAAATTGAACGGGCAACCGGAGCGTGTTGAGCGGTGCCCTCCGGTCCGTCCTGATGGCCAATTCCTTGGGCAACGGGTGCGGATAGTCAGTTAGGAACGATATTAATGACCGTGTGGCCGGTCTGGACGAAACGCTTGACAGAGGCGAAAAGGCATGCTATGGTTGGGAGCGCTTCCAAGGAGGTCGGTTTGCTGACAGTGCCGGACGTCGCCATAGGACGACCACAGCAGTCAACAGAGTCCAGATCGACGTATTCCGAGGCGCGCATTCCCCTACTCCCCAACAACCTTCCTGGTCCGCCGGCCCGACGTGGGCCGGCGGTTCTCGTCAGTGTCGTGCGGCGACCTCCACTAGATGACTGCCGGACGATTCGAAGGATGGGAGGAATGATCGGGGGGTGATGGATGGGAGCGAGGCGCAGTCGAGAAGGCGGTCAAGGCGTAGGAGCATAAGGGAGGCCATATGTGGTGCCGGAGTAAACTGCTAGTCAGCACGATCCTACTTGTGCTGTTTGTCGGAGCAATTGCATTGACGGGGATGGGTCAGACGTATCCCCGGAATGAAACCTTGTATGTAAGCGGTGCGGCGTGGGGACCGCCGTCGACGTGGAACCCATTCCAGCCGGGGAACTTGGCCAACACGACAGGAACGCTCG
>CAZXQL010000079.1:8427-9188 GCA_964643395.1 uncultured Thermotogae bacterium | reverse complement strand
ATCAGCGTCTTGACGTCGCCGTTCGCGCTCGAGTTCTACAAGACGTTCGTGCTGCAGCCACGCTTGGACGATCCGTTGCCGCTGATCGACTGGACGGTGGGCACCCATGGCGTGGTCGATCAGCTTGCCGAAGTGAAGGATCCGGAGTTGCGTACGTTGTTCGAGGGCGAGCTGTGGACGAGGCGCATGATGGCCGCGGGCGTCGGGAACCGTGTGCTCGCTGCGCAGCTCCTCGCGGTGCATGCGCAGGTGTTCCCGGAATTCGGCAGCACGCCGCACGAGTTGTACTTGGTGGGGACCCCCGCGCCACAGCCTGCGGCTCATGGAATCCAGCTGCCGGCCGAGGAGATGGCACGCTGGGAGGGAAGCTACCGGCTCGATCCCGCGTATGCAGCGTCCGGACTGCCCGCGGACGTCGAGATCCACGTCGATGGAAGCCGCATTCTGGCCGTGGATCCGGTGAGCGGCTGCCAGGAACTGTATCCGCAGTCGCGTTTGCGATTGCTCACGGCCAGCAATCCGGATCTGTTCTTGAATACGGAAGATCGTGACGGTCCCATCGCTCGCCTGAGTGTGGAATACGGCGGAGCCATCGTGGGAGCCTATGACCGAATCCCGGCCACGCCGGGGGCGCCGGTTGGAGAGTGAGCCGTCAAGCAGGATGGACGAGATGAGAGGATCGCATTGACCGGGAAGTGGACACGATGATGGCGAACAAGGATCGGTGGAGCCTCGATATGAGCGCGGGCCCGATCTTCGAG
>CAZXQL010000079.1:0-8417 GCA_964643395.1 uncultured Thermotogae bacterium | reverse complement strand
GCAGATGCTCGCTCGCGGCGCGCTGCAGCCTGGCGACAAACTGCCGTCGGCAAGGGAACTCGCGGCCATGCTCAGCGTGAACCCGAACACGATCGTGCACGCCTACGGCGAGTTGGAGGCTCATGGCGTGATCGAGAAGCGCCGCGGACTGGGCACGTTCGTCCGCGATGATGCCCCGATCACGGGACTGAAGCAGGAGATGCTCCGTCAGGCCGCCACGGCCTATGCGGATGAGAGCAAGCAACTCGACGCGACGATCCAGGAAGCGATCGCCGCTGTGAAGGAGGCTTGGGATGCTGGCTAAGCTGGAACACGTCACCAAACGCTACGTCAAGAACGAAGGCGTGCGAGATCTCTCGCTCGACTTCCCCGCCGGCGAGGTCGTCGGCGTGTTGGGGCTCAACGGCAGCGGGAAGTCGACGCTCCTGAAGCTGTTGGCAGGACTCCTGTTCCCCACATCGGGCCGCGTCCTCGCATTCGATGCCCCCCCACGACAACGACGCTCCCAGATTGTGTTTCTTGGAGAGAACGATGCGCTGTGGCCCTGGATGACGCCGGCGGACGCCGAGCGGTTCATGCGCGATCTCTATGCGGATTTCGATCCCCATCGCTTCGCCGACCTGCTCGAGGCTTTGGATGTGCCCCGGCGCAAGACGAAAACGATGTCCAAGGGGGAGCGCGGCCGGCTGAGACTGGCGATGGCCCTGGCGCGCGGAGCGAAGCTTTATCTGCTCGATGAGCCGTTGGCCGGCATCGACTTGATCAGCCGGGAGCGAATCCTCTCGTCGATCGTCCAGGAGTGGCACACGGATGAGACGATCCTGCTGTCGACGCATGAGGTTGCCGAGGCGGAGGGACTGTTCGAGCGCGTCGTGTACCTGAAGGAAGGGCGACTAGCGCTCGATGTGTCGGCCGAATCGTTGCGCGAGCGTGGCAAGTCGGTGGTCGACACGTTCCGGGAGGCGTTGGCATGAGACGATTCGCAAGGTTGATCTGGCTCGAGAATCGGCGGAACTGGGTGTGGGCCCTGTCGCTGGTGGGATCGTTGATCTTCTGGGCATGGGGCATCAAACAGGTCACGCTGATGGACGTCGGCGAGCGATTGGGAACGCGTGCGGGCCTGCTGGCGGCAGCCTGCGTGATCGGCGCGGTCGTCTTGTGTCTCATGATCGGACGGATTCGCTCCGAAACCCGGAATGGTCAGTACCAGGTGCTGTTGATGACTCCGCCGTCGGGATACGCGCACATTCTAGCCCGATTCACGTATGCAGCAGGCGTCGCGTTCGCCTATTACATCGCGATCGGATTCCTTTTCTGGTGGATCTTCGAGTTGGCAGGGATCCACTTCGACACGCGCAGCCTGTTCGATCTGATTCTGGCAACGCCGGTCTATGGGATGGGCATCCTCATCTTGCCGCTGCTGGCGTACGTTCTGTTGCTGATGGTCTTCATCAGCGCCTATCGGCTTTCGCGACCCGGATGGATCCCCGGCATCCTGATGCTGCTGGCGACTCCCGTGATTCTCCAATGGTTGACTCACGGGATCGTGCGGGTCTTGTGGGCGTTGCCCGGATGGCAGCTGTTCACAACCGCTCCGGCTGCACTGGCTGAGCGGTTCACGGAACTGAATCCCGATGCGTCGGTGGACATCGGCCGCGTCATGTACGCGGGCGTCCCGATTGAGCCGCTATTGATCATGCTCGGCGTGACAGCGCTTCTCTTGGCAATCGCCGGCCGCATTTGGCAGGAGGTGGAAGCATGACGCAAGCGTTCATGATCGTCGTGCGTATTCTGGCCGTCGCTTTGTTTCTCTATTGGGGATATCGCTTGTGGCGGGGGACACGAAGCCCGACCTCGCGCATTCTGGGCACTATCTTCTCGGCCGTCATGATCTGGCAGGCCGCGGCCGGGACGTGGAATTGATCAGATGGCCATGCCATTGCGGCCATTCAGGAATGAGGAGGATCGGATGAACCGATTGAAGATTGCACAGTGCATCGCCGCCGCCGTCTTCGCTTCGGCAATGCTGTCGGGCATATGGGGATGCAACATCGAGGAGCAGATCGGCGCCGTCGTCGGGAGCTCCGTAAACACCGTCCAGGCGACACGCGAGGTCACGCAGACATTCCAGGTTGAAGGCCTGCCGGATCTCCAGATTGAGTCGTCCAATGGATACGTGAATGTCGAGTCGGCAGATGTGACGTCGATTTCCGTGACGGCCTCGTTGCGCTCCCGCGGAGACACGCTGGAGACGGCCCAAGAGCGCGTCGATGCGATCGTTCTCGATCTCAGTCAGTCAGGCGACACGGTCATCGTCAGGTATCGCGCATCTCAGCAGTCCGAGGATGTGCGAAGATACTCCGACGTGGCGTTTGACGTTGTCGTTCCCAGGCAAGCTGACGTCTCCGCGAATACCGCCAACGGAGACATCACGATCCGCGGCACCGAAGGCAACTTCTCTCTCGAGACGGCCAACGGTGCGATCGACCTGCGCGATCTCGTCGGCGTCGTCAGCGCCGACACGGCCAATGGGGCCATCGATGTCGATTCCTTCTCCGGGGTTCTGAATTTGCATACGTCCAACGGCGAGATCGACATGGAGGACGTCCAGGCAACGGTCGACGCCTACACGAGCAACGGCCGAATCCAGTTCTCGGGCGAGCTTGTCGGCGACACGCATCGATTCCGAACGAGTAACGGGACGATCGAGGTTCGAGTACCTGCAACTTCCTCGATCACGTTCGTCGCATCGACGAATATGGGAAGCATCCGTACAAGTCTTCCGTTGATCGGGGACACACAGGGGCGTGACTGGAATGCGTCCCTCAACCCGCCCGCGACTCAGAACGTGGAGCTACGGACGAGCAACGGCTCGATCCGGATCGACGCCCGCTGAACGACGCCGCAGGAGGCGACGCGCCGGACGTCGTGACGGTTGCCTTCCTTGGAGCCGAGCTTGAGGAACTCCCGTCTGTTTCGGATACTCGTCCGATTCCATGACGCAGGCGGGATTCCTCATGTCCGAGCAAACGACTCGTCTCTCGCGGATCAACGTGATCGGTACAACCGGATCCGGGAAGACCACGACCGCGAGACTTCTTGCTCGACGTCTGGGGATCCGATGTATCGAGATGGATGCCCTGTCTTGGCGCCCCAACTGGGAGATGACCCCGCGCGAGGAATTCCGGGAGCTTGTCGACGAAGCCACCCGTGGCGATGGATGGGTCATCGACGGCAACTATTCCGACGTTCGGCCGATCCTCTGGCCCAGACTGGACACGATCATCTGGCTCGACTACCGGTTCCCGCGAGTGTTCACGCAGCTCTTGGTCCGCACGATCCGTCGTGCCGTGACGCGGGAGGAACTCTGGGACGGATGCCACGAGCGCTTGGCTGCGTCGTTCTTCTCCAAGCATTCGATTCTCATTTGGTGTCTCAAGACGTACTGGCGGCGGCGCCGCAACCTGCCTCGTATCCTCGGACAGCCGGAACACACCCACATCGAGGTCCTTCGTTTCCGGACGCCGAGGGCATTTCGCTCGTGGGTCGACGCTTCGATGCCGGCTGCTCATGGCGACGCTTGATGCGCATTGCATCGGCGGACTATCCTTTGTCATTCCAGCACGACGCAAGGGGGATTCCATGAAGGTATGCATCCCAGCGGCGACGGGCGACGGCTTCGGAAGCAATCCTTACGGCCACTTCGGCTCGGCGCCTTTCTTCGTGGTTCACGATCTCGACACGGACTCCACCGAGGTCTGGCAGAACGCCAATCAGCATCATGAGCACGGCGGGTGCAATCCCGTCGGGGCACTCGGCGCACAAAGCATCGATGCCGTCATCGTCGGCGGCATCGGAGCCCGCGCGATTCAGAAACTGAACGCATCCGGAATTCGCGTGTACAGGGCCGCCACGGGTTCGATCCAGGACAACGTCGAGGCGCTGAAGGCCGGACGCTTGCCGGAATTCGCACCGGGGTCCGGCTGTCAGGGACACGACGACTGCGGACACTAGACACTCGTCAGGGGGGAGATCATGACGGTTCAATTCGAGGCGCCAGGCGCCGCCAACACCGACGCAGTCGTGCAGTGTGTGCTCTCTCGACTCGAGAAGGGCGACATCGAGCACGTGGTGGTCGCAACGACGACGGGGGATACCGGGGTTCGATTCATGGAGGCGCTCGCCGACAGCGACGCCGAGCTGGTCTGCGTCACGCATCACATGGGTTTCAGAGAGCCCAACCAGATCGAACTGGAGCCGATGTTGGCCTCAAGATTGCGTGAGGGGGGAACACGTGTGGTGACGACGACCCATGCGTTGTCGGGCGTCGCGCGTGCCATCTCCAAGCAGTTCGGAGGGACCTCGACGACCGAGCTGATTGCCCACACACTCCGCCTATTCGGACAGGGCATGAAGGTCTGCGTCGAAATCGCCGTCATGGCGGCCGACGCGGGCGCCATTCCGGCCGGGCGCGACGTCATTTGTGTGGGAGGAAGCGGTCGAGGCGCTGACGCGGCCATTGTCATTCAGCCCGCGCATTCGAACGCCGTGTTCGAGACGAAGATCCGCGAGATCCTCTGCTGGCCCAAGCTGCCTTGATGCGCGCATGATCGATTCCCTCGATCCACGCGAGTTGAGAGGCCGCTTCTTGCTCGAGACCGATATCGTCTATCTCAACCACGGGTCGTTCGGAGCGTGCCCGCGCGAGGTGTTCGACGAGTACCAGCGGATCCAGCTTGAGCTCGAGCGCGAGCCCGTGAGGTTCTTGGCTACGGAATTCACGACGAGGATGGCGACTGCACGGGGGCAGCTTGCCGCCTACCTCGGTGCGTCGTCCGACGATCTGGTGTACGTTCCCAACACGACCACCGGACTGAACATCGTGGCCAGGTCTCTCGCCCTTCGACCTGGTGACGAGGTCCTGACGACGGACCACGAGTACGGCGCCCTCGATCGCATGTGGTCATATGTCTGCGGCAAGGCGAAGGCTCGGTACGTTCGCGTGCCGATCTCGGTTCCCGTACCGTCAACCGAGGACGTCATCCAAAGCGTGTGGTCTCATGTCACGAATAGGACGCGCGTCCTATTCCTCAGTCATATCACGTCTCCGACCGCTCTCATCCTCCCGGTGGCGCCGCTCGTCGAGAGAGCCCGGAAGGCCGGCATCCTGAGCATCATCGATGGCGCGCACGCACCCGGGCAGCTCCCGCTCGATCTGACCTCGCTCGGCGCCGACGTGTATGCCGGCAACTGCCACAAGTGGATGCTGGCTCCAAAGGGATCCGCCTTCCTGCACGTACGACGCGAGGTGCAATCGCGCATCGAACCGCTCATCGTCTCCTGGGGATGGGAAGCGGAGCGGCCAGGTCCGTCGCGCTTCGTCGATTATCACGAGTGGCAAGGAACGCACGACATCTCATCGTATCTGGCAGTCCCGGCGGCGATTCACTTCATGGAGACCCATAATTGGCGGCGCGTCGCCGATCGTTGTCGAAGCTTGCTCCGCGAGTGCTACGATTCGCTTCTTGCCGTCACCGGCGGGCCACCCCTCTCGCCGAACTCCGGCGAATGGCTGGGGCAGATGGCGTCCTTCGTTCTTCCGATGGGCGACGCGGAGGCCGTCCAGCGTCTTCTCTATGACGAGTATCGCATCGAAGTCCCCGTCGTTCGCTGGAATGACCGGACGGTTCTGCGCGTCTCGATCAATGCCTACAACGAACGAAGCGATCTCGAATGCTTGCGCGACGCTCTCTCACATCTCGCTTCTTCGGACTGAGGGGGAATCCGATTGTCCTGACAGGGCCTCGTTTGCAGCCACGGAGAGATCGGCAAACCGAGCAAGCAGGACATCCGGATCGGCTGATCTCCAATCGTCGGCGAAGCCGTACGTGGCCGCGACGACCGTACATCCGTTGGCGTGTCCCGCTTCGAAGTCGTGCCGACGATCTCCGATCATCCACGTCTTCTTCGGTCGCAATGCCGTCACTAGATCGGCGACCATGGCCGTCTTCGTCTTCCTCGTCTCGCCGTAGGTCGCGATCCGATCGAACACGTTGCCGATGCCGAATTTGCCGAGAATCGCATCGACGTACCGGGCATCGCCGTTCGTGCAGATGGCCGTCCGGAAGCCACGCCCTTTGAGCGCGCGGAGTGTCTCCGAGACGTTCGGATACAGCTCTCCATCGCTTGCGATGGAACCGTACTCACGCGAGGTAATCTCACGGCCCAACGCGGACGTGTCGTCCGGGAACCCTTGTGTAATCAGCCAGGCGAGGAACCGATCGAATGGTTCTCCGACGAACGCCAACACCTCCTCATCCCCGGCATAGGGGATTCCGTAGTCGGCGTAGACGGCTCGCATGGTCGGAACGAACGACGATTCCGTTCGATAGAGAGTTCCATCGAGATCGAAGATCAGAAGGATGTCGCACGCTCGGATTGCCTCGGACATGGAGGAGACATTACGGACCGATGGGACGAAATGCGAGGAGCGGGGACGTGCCCCGCTCCTCACAGGCGGACTTCGGAGGCTCAGTTGGAGGATTCACGTCATCTAGCCATCCGTCGCGCACATTGCCTACCACTAGTGAAGAGCCGACCCCGGCAGAAGACTGGGCAGAAACGCTCCGGCGTTCGGCTCTCCTACGTCGGCAGTATGCCGACGCTCCGTCTCCTCACCGTCTCACAGGCCGAACCGAGGCGAGAATCTGCAACAGCCCGGACGCACGTCAGCCGCGCGCGTGTCCTCACGCGGAGCCGTTTCCTTTTCGAGAGGGGCATTGCTCTGCGTCCTTCCTGGCGGAGGATCTCACGGGATGGCGAACTGCAGCAGCAACGCATCGTAGCTACCCTGGCCGAACGAAGCCGTTTGCCCGCACAACACGACGGTTCCTTCGGGGCTCACGTAGAGGCCGCCGGGCCACTCGGAGGCGTTGCCCCCGAACGTAAACTGCTCGATCGATCGGCCGTCGTCATCGAGCGTGTGCACCCAGATGTCATTCTCTCCCGGGTCGGGCTCGTTCGTCACGCCCGCGACGACGAAGCCGCCGTCTACCAGTTCGGCCGCATCCACTCCGTAGTCGAAGTCGCGACTGACACCTAATCGTGTCGTCCATTGTTCGACGCCGCTTTCGTCGGTCCTGACGACCGTGAAGGCCATGACTTCCGAGCCGTCCACATCCCCGTGTCCGGTGAGGAGGAACCCACCGTCTCGGAGCGAGACGACGGAGTAAGCGATGTCATAGGATGCCCGTCCGTAAGCTGCTTCCCAGAGCATCCGCCCCGTGGAATCGAGCCGGACCAAGTACATGTCGACATTGCCGGTGCCGATCGAACTCGTTCCTCCGGCGACAACGTACCCGCCGCTCGGCACCAAGGCGATGCTCTGGCCGCGCTCGATCTCCGTTCCCCCGTGCGTCCGTTGCCACGAGATCGATCCGTCATCATTGAACTTGACGACATACACGTCGGAGAGCCCGTTGCCCGACGAGTAGGTCAATCCACACGCGACGACGCCTCCGCCGCTGGCCGGGCAGACGTCGAACACAGCATCGTAGTCCTCGCCACCTGCCGTGGCCGCCCAGATGAGATTGCCATCCGAACTGAGGCGCAATACGAGTGCGTCCTCCACACCCGCGCCGGCCGACGTCGTGTACCCACCGACGTAGACCCCGCCGTCCGGCGCCGCGCAAACACCCTCAGCAAAATCCCGGCCCCGGCCGCCGATCCGCTTGACCCACGCGAGTTCTCCTGCGTTCGTTACCTTTGCGACCAGGACATCCTCTCGTGCGTCCTGTGAATACGTCATGCCGACAAGAACACTGCCGCCGGGAACTGCGCACACGTCCCTGCTCAGATCCGCCAGATCGGATCCGAGTGTCCACGCCTGGACCCCGCCGGCCGTGTCATCGACCGTTCGCAGCGACAGATCGACGTCCTTCGCGACGATGGAATCGAGCGAAGGATCATGAGGAGCTCGTAGATCAAGGGATCGCGCAATCGCGGCCGCAATTTCCATCGGCCACACTCGCTGATTCGTGGCCGTCACGATCTGACCGTCGATCATCGGCGCCGTGGAGGCTGTTCCCATCGTGCAGTTTGCATCGAACCCTCGGCAGTCGGCCATGCGATTGCGATGTGCGATGACGTTGGCGCCTGCGAGCAGACCGGCATCGCCAAGCAGCAGCGATCCCCACGCCCATTTACCGAAAAGAGGATAAATCAGCAGACTGATAAAAATGCTGTAGATCAGGTATGATGTGAACTTGGTGCGTTCAGCCATGGCGCCGGAAACGATCGTGGCGGCGGTGGCGGCGAAGACGGTCTGGAAGATCAGGAAGGTGAAACCCCAACTGCTTCCAGCCGGATCGACACCGGCCAAACCGAACATGGAGGTTCCGAACCAGCCGGCCTTAGCC
>CAZXQL010000078.1:0-9273 GCA_964643395.1 uncultured Thermotogae bacterium | reverse complement strand
TCCCAGCTAGGGCCGGGATGGAGGTGAGCGCTACAAGAGCAGCAATTACGAGGATGCGTTTCATGAGGCCTCCTTGCCGAGAAACCGTCTTGAACATGCGCCAAGCAATTGAGGCCGAGTCAAGACGACGGATACACCAGACTCTGCATCGTTTCACGGTACGCCTACCTGAATCACAGATCAATCAGCCCCCTGTGGCCTGAGGCCCTCGATGGCGGGTGACCGACTTGCCGGTCACCCGCCGCACAGTCACACAACGATTACCCCTCCGGGATCACGACGATACAGCAGGGCTCACACTCCATCTCCTCGCAGAATGGGAAGATGCAGATCTCCAGCGGATCATGCCTGTCCCCTACGAACAGATCGTAGTCCCCCGTGAACTGATCGCTGACAAGCTCGCAATCGATCACGTACGTAGGCTCGCAATCCTCTGGATCGCATTGGTAGAGCGGTACGATGTTCAGGTCGTATTCCGCGAGGTACTGGAGTGGCACATGCGCTTCAGTTCCACAACTCACAGTCCCATCCCAGAATGGGCTGCATTGGAGGACAATCGCAGGGCGATCCCACTTTCCGCATTCGCATGCCGCCATCTCTTGACACTCAACCACAAAGCAGCACTCTTCGCAGTATTCCTCGCCGCACCACGCACGAAGGCAGATCTCATACTCACCAGCAATCTGGTGAATCGGAAAATCATATGTCCCTGTGAATTGCGTCCAGCCTGACTGTGGATCATTGATCTCATACCAGTCTGGGCAGAGATCTGGATCGACAGGATCGCAGTCGAAGTCTGGCGTAATGCCCAAGTACTCGGATTCGCAGACATCCACGGGCAGAGAGACCTCCGTGCCGCAACGCCTGACGTTGTAGCTCCAGCTGCCAGACTTGAGTTCGACTATAGGAGTTCCCCACGAGCCGCACTCGCAAGAGGGCATCTCCTCGCACTCCACGGTGAAGCAGCACTCCTCGCAGCGTGTGTCGTCACAATAGGCCCTGACGCAGATCTCATACGGCCCACTGATTCCATCGATTGGAAAGTCATAGCTCCCGGTGAAGGGCTGTAGGCCTGGCTTGGTCGGATCGTTGATGGTGTAGGAGACGGTACAGATCTCTGGATCAGATGAGCTGCACTCGAAGTGCGGCGTGACGGACATGCTGCTGGAGGAGCAAACGTCATTGGGCAACGCAATCGTGCTCCCGCAAAATCTGACGCCATAAGTCCATGACCCTGAAGACAGTGTGATCTTGTTTCCAGACCATGATCCGCATTCACAGGCCGCCGCTTGCTCACAGCAAAGCTGGAAGCAGCACGTGTCGCACGCCTTTTCGCCACAGTAGGCGGTGATGCAGAGATTGGTGCAACCCTCGTTCAGCCACGAGACAGGCATGCTGTAGCTGCCGACAAACGAGTACTTCTCACCCAATGGGGACACGATCTCGTACGACGGCTGAATGGCGGGAGAGCCAGTTACGCTGTCGCAGCTGTAGTGGGGCGTAATCGTTATGTAGCCGCTCGCGCAAACGTCAGCCGGTATGCTGACTGAATCACGGCAACTCGTAACCTGTCCGCTCCAGGCGCCCGAACTGAGCGAGACCGCTGGACGGTTCCACGAGCCGCACGGAACTATATCTTGCTCGCAACAAACCTGCATGCACCAGACAGCCCCTCCGTAGGAAGGCTCATTCGTCACGATGACAACAAGCTCATTCACTCCAGACTGGAAGTAAGCTGGAGGCACATCAAACGCCGAGACCTCATCCGATCCAGAATAGGTCCCGTTCAGATCCTGGTGAACGCCGACTTGGTAGCCGTTCACCTTGACAATTGCCCAATCGTCTGCACTGATCTCAATGCACGCAGCAACGACTGTCATGCCAGCCGGGAGGTCGAACAGATCTGTGAAGCTGCGCACCCCGTCAAAAACACCATCAGATGCGACCGAAACCCATTTCGAACCGCACGCGTTGCCCATTCCGAGTGTACTCCACACCGCGAAAGGACTGCCATAGCTCCATAGGCTCTCATCCACTTGAGTGGCCAGCGTCTTCGTACCGGTGAGATAGGTCGAAGATGGATCACTGCCGATGTAATATGTGATATTCTCGGTTGCCGGACACGCGGTGCAACTCTCCACTTCTTCTGTGCCGAATGCGCCAGTATACACGTCGACGATCCCACCATTTCCCGTGGGTGTGCCGGCTAACGTGCCACTTCCCTGGAGGCCCGAGTACGTTCCCGTCCCAGCAACGACTGTCCATGTGGCGGTCGTGTACCCCGTCGTCTGGTTGAGATCGATGATGAGTTTGAGATCGAATGTCCCAGCCGTACCGCAGATGAAATGCTTCACCATCTGGAGCTTCAGAATCGGCCCTTGAGTCCCCAGGACTTGAAGGCTGCTCTGTATGTCATCCACTTGGCCGCTCGCCGGGATGATTCCCATGTCCACTGCGCCCCCACTCGCTGTGAACGATTCAGACGTCGGAAACGCACTGCTATCCGCATACTCGACGACGATCTCCACATCATGTGAGCCAGCGATGGCAATTGGGGTCATCACACAGACACACAGGAATGCAAGTAGCCAAACACATGTACCTCTTCTCCCTACCGACACCTTGTCCTCCTCTCGCGTTCTCCTCTCGAGGTCGCCTTCCTCGTTGCTGGCAGCCCGGCGAACCCAGAAGGTCCCGTAGCTTTGCGGCCCATCCTTGCGGAAGGTGTGCTCAGTACTGATTTGGTAGATTCAGACTATAGGAGTTACTGGGGTTGCGTCAAATTGACTCGCGTTAAGTCACGCACCCTGTGTTAATTGGGGAGAGCTAAGGGGTCGTTCTCACTCACTTGAACTTGAACAGGATTCCAACCGCATATCCCTGCTTGCTATGCAGCCAGTTCCTTGGGGTTTCTCTTCGCGTAACTCACGGCCTCACCGCCCGACACTGAACAGAAGAGTCCAACCATGTAGTGTATCGAGAGACTGCCGAGACACAGTCTGAAAGAGCAACCATCGCTACCATCTTCGGGAATCAATAAGTACGCCGACTAACATCGGCACCGAGGAGGAAGCGGTATTGGAGTCGGATCCGCTCGCCCGAAAGGATACTGAACCTGGCTGCCCGCAGGGCAGCTCTTGAGTATTCGCTACGCGAGACTCGGAGAACCGAACCGTCGAGCCAAAAGCAAGCGCAGGACAAAGATGGTCCTGCGCTCACTTTTAGGGCGGAGGAAGGATGGCAACTGAACCAATCTAACAATGTTCAGTTGCTTGGAGTTTGCCCACTTGGCGGCTGCAGACTCTGTCTTTTTTCGTCAAGGAGAACGGTCTTGAGTTGACGTTCTCCAAAGCGATTGAGCAAAGCGAAAGAGCCGTTCTCATCCCTCCAAATGACGAAGCCACCAGGGTTCTACAGAACCCTGACGGCTTCGCTATTAGGGCGGAAGGATTCTTGAACCTGGGAACTGTCTGCTCTGCAGTCAGTTCCTTGGAGTTTCGCGTTGCGAAACTCTGAAAGATCTCAACTTCCGTCCTAACAGATACCCCAGGGCGCGTTTGTCCCTGGGGTATCTGTTAGGGCGGAAGGATTCGAACCTTCGATCACGGCTCCAAAGGCCGCTGCCTTACCGCTTGGCTACGCCCTAGAATGAGACGTCTTCCGTGTGTATCTCAGACGAAACTAGCGTTCCGGCTTGATCCGTGAAGTCGTGGTACTGCTTCAGGATGAGCGACTCCATCTGCATCCTGAACTCGTTGTCGATCGGATGCGCCGTGTCGCGGAATTGTCCGTTCTTCACTTCACGGCTCGGCATCGCGACGAACAGCGACTCCTTGCCTTGGATGATCTTCACGCTGTGGACGATGAACACGTCATCGAACACGACCGAGCAGAACGCTTTGAGGTTCCCTTCGTCCCGCATGGGTCGGATCTCAATCCTCGTGATCTTCAATGCTCGCAACCTCTTTCGAGTCGGCGAATCGTGGCCAATGGTAGCGAACGGAGCGAATCCATGCAATGCTCAGATGCTCTCGGAGAGTTCAAACTCTGTGACGCCATCGCCGCCAAGATTGGGGGCCGCGAATCCGTAGGAGGACACGAAACGGCACGAACTCAAGTACGATTGCACGGCGTCGCGCAGGGCTCCGGTTCCTTTGCCGTGGAGGATGCGCGCCTTGCGAATGTCGGCGAGCAGCAGCTGGTCGAGGTACTCCTCGACGGCTCGCAATGCTTCGTTCACGGTCATGCCCCGCACGTTGAGTTCGAGCGGCACCTGCCGTGAGGAAAGCCGCTTGGGACGAATGGATGGCCGCTTCTCGGCGGCCGCAGGCTTGTCCTTGGCCTCTCCTCGCGAGGCGACAAGATCGCTCGGATCGGTTTGCACGCGGATGCCGTCCATGTCGACAGTGACTTTCCCTGCGTCGGTCCATTGCACGATGCGTCCGTCCGTGGCCAGACTGCGGACGTGCACGCGCATGCCGGGCTCGATGCGCTCGGGATCGATGGAGTCGGAGTGGCGGATTCTCGCCGCTTGTTCCGCTTGCGCCGCGGACTCCGCACGTAGCGATGAGATCTCGCGGACTTGCTTGCGCATGTCATCGGACGTCGCGCCGCCCTCGGCGTGAGAGAGCAACGCTTCCATCCGTTGCTGGCTCTCCCTGAGGAAGCGATCGAGTTCTTTGAACCGCTCCGAGAGGTGAGATTCCTTGTCCGACTCGAAGTCGGCCAGCTGTTCCTCGTACTGCCGTCGCAGTTTCCGGGCTTCGGCCATGTCGCGGCCGGCCGCTTGGCGGTGCTTGTGCATCAGCTGCCGCTCGCGCTCGAGCTCATCCAGGATGTCGTCGGCGCGGATCTCCCCTTGCGAAAGGAACGAACGGGCTCGATCGATCCGCTCTTCCGGGAACCCAAGCCGCTGAGCGATGATGAACGCGTTGCTTCGCCCGGGGATCCCTTCGACGACGCGGTACGTCGGAGACAGCGTAGCAACGTCAAATTCCATCGATGCCGTCTTCACTTCCGGATGCCGGATGGCGAAGTACTTGAGTGGCGTCAGGTGCGTCGAAATGCCGACCAGCGCGTTCGATTCGAGCAAGGCTTCGATCACCGCCAGTCCGAGGGCGGCTCCTTCCTGCGGATCGGTGCCGGCGCCCAGTTCGTCGAGCAGGATCAGCGAATCGGCATCCGCATCCTCGATCAGCGAGACGATGTTCGTCATGTGGGCCGAGAATGTCGACAGGTTCTGCGAGATCGACTGCTCGTCGCCGATGTCGGTTCGGATGCTCGAGAGGATCGGCAGGACGGAGTCCGGCGAGGCAGGAATGGGGATCGCCGCTTGCGTCATCAGCGCCAACAGGCCGATCGTCTTCAATGTGACGGTCTTGCCCCCGGTGTTGGGTCCGGTCAGCACCATCATCCGCGTTCCCTCGCCCAACGTCAGGGTGACGGGGACGACCATGTGCTCGTCAATGAGCGGATGACGCGCATTGCGGAGCGAGATCGCGGTCCCCAACTCGGGGAAGGCGCAGTGCGAATGGACTGCGTAGCCGGCGCGGGCGAGGACGGAGTCGAGGTGGGCGAGAACGGCGCGATCCCTCAGGAACGCGGCTTCGGACTCGAGGAATTCCATCGTCAGTGCCCGCAGGATGCGGCGGATCTCTTCGCGAATGTCGTTGTCCAGCTGTGAGACGACGTTGTTCTCGGACACGAATCCAGGCGGCTCCACGTACAGCGTCTGGCCCGTCGCCGAGCGGTCGTGCACGATGAACTCCATCGCACCGACGGCTCCACTTCGGATGGAAACGACCATTCGCCCCCGGCGCCGGCTGATGACGGGTTCGGAGATCAGCTCGGGGTTGCGGTCGATGAACGACTGCAGCTTCGCTTCGATCCGCCCTTCGATCGTGCGACGTTTGCGCGTCAGTTGCCCCAGTACGGGCGTGGCGTCGTCGCGGACGCCGCCGCGTTCATCGATGGCGCGATGAATGTTCTTGCGGATCGCTTGGCCGCCCGCGCTCAGCCGCTTCGCAAGCTCCGACAGGCGTGGCTGCTCGTCGAGATTCGAAAGGGTCTCTTGAACCTGTAATGTGCCTTCGATCGTGGCCAGAACGACGGCGAACTCCTCGCCATCCAGGTAGGCGCTCTCCTTGGCCCGCGCGACCAGCGGTGCGAGATCGCGGACCGCGCCCAGCGAGAATCGACCGTGTTCGTTGAGAAACCCGATCGCCTCGTCGACCTCAGCCATCGCGGAGACGATCGCATCGCGGTCGTCGATGGGTATAAGGGCATCGACGGCTTCCTCACCCAGCGAACACGAAGCATGCTCTCGAACGATCGACTTGACGCGATCGAATTCCAAATCGCGAAGGGTCTTGTCGATGGCGACAGCTTTGAGATGCACGATGCCTCCGGGACGTCCGTTGATTCGAATTCCCGACATGATACCGCAACCGGGGCGCGGGGATACCGGGCAGTTGCGCACAGTTTCGCTTCTACGCACAATGCAGGCCTGTGGGGCAGGAGCCGAAGAAGGAGGTCACGTGAAGCCGGCGTCCAGGGTGCGCATCTACGGCGCGCTGTTGTCGGCGATGATCATCTGGGGGCTGTCGTTCTTGGCCATCAAGGACGCGATCGGCACGATCCCCGTCTTCTCCCTCCTGTTCGCGCGGTTCCTGCTGGCATCCATTCTGCTGGGAATCGTCGGGATCGCGCGCCGCGCGCTTCGCCTTCCGGGGCGCGACCTCTTGATCTTGGCCGGCCTGTCTTTGCTCAGCCCGGTCGGGTACTTCATCTTCGAGACGTTCGGCGTCGCCAACACCGAGCCCAGCCACGTGTCGGTCATCATCGCCACGATCCCGATCGCCGTCTATCTGATTGCGTTCGCCCGTCGGCAGGAACGGGTGACGTGGCGCAGGACGGCGGGCATTCTCATCGCCTACTCGGGAATCCTGATCATCGTCGCATGGGGGCGCCACGACCTCGGAGCCACCCTGCTCGGCGACGTTCTCGTCCTGGGCGCCGTCGTGTTCGCGGCCACGCGGACATCCTTGATCAAGGACACCCTTCGTCGCGTGACCCCGCTGCAACTGACGTTCTACCAGTTCACCTTTTCGCTCGCGGTTTTCGGTCCACTTGCACTCACGGAGGGCGCCGGATGGATGTCCCAGGTAACGGCGCGCACGCTGCTTGAACTGCTGTTCCTCGGGATCTTCTGTTCCGCCGGCGCCTTCCTCTTCATGCACTACGCGCTCGTCCACCTCTCGGCGACCCAGGTGGCCGTGTCCGCAAACCTGGTTCCCATCATTACGTTGGTGGCCGAGATCGCGATCCTGGGGGCGCCGGTGACGTGGCCCAAGGCGCTGGGAACGGGCATCACGCTTGCCGGTGTGCTGTTCACGCAACTCGACCGCTCCGCTCGCATGCCCCCTCGGACCGATTATGAGTCCCTCGTCTTGGAACCGGACGGACGCCCGTGACTCGTTGACTCATGTGTTGTGAACGAGGGCTCGGCTACGCCTGCGGATCTCCGAGGAGCCACCAGACGTCGGCGACGTTGGTCCCGGTCGGCCCGGTCCGAAGCAGATCGCCGGCTGCATTCAGAACCGTAGAGCTGTCGTTGCGCGACAGTCCCACGTGCGGGTCGGTTCCTGCTTCTCGAGCACGGCGGATGGTTTCGCCATCGACGAGCGCGCCCGCAGCGTCCGTGTTTCCATCGCTTCCGTCGGTTGCCAGCGTCAGCATCGAGACGCCGCGGATGCCTTCGAGTTCGATGGCGGCGGCCAAAGCCGCTTCCTGATTGCGCCCTCCGCGCCCGTTTCCTCGTACCGTCACCGTCGTTTCACCGCCGGCGATCAGGATCCATGCCCGGCTCGCGCCGGAGGCGAGTCGAAGCGCTTCGTGCACCATCGCGCACCCCGCATCGCGCGCTTCCCCACACAGCGGGTTCGCGTGGATGTGTACGTCGAACCCGAGATCGCGCGCTTCGGCAGCGGCAGCGCGTACTGCGGTTCCGTTGTTGGCGAGCAGGAATGCCCGAGCCGTGTCAAAGACGGGATCCCCCGGCTTGGGCGTGTCCGGGATTCTGGACGCGACACCGCTGCGGATGTGATCGCGAACGGCGTCGGGAACGGCCTCCCACAATCCGTATCGACGGAGAACCGCTTCCGCATCCGCGAACGTGGTGGGGTCGGGGACCGTCGGCCCGGAGGCGATCGATTCGAGCCGGTCCCCGATCACGTCTGAAAGGATGAGCGTCACGACGGAGGCGGGATGAAGCAGGGCCGCCAGCCGTCCTCCCAGAAGCCGCGAGACGTGTCGGCGCACCACGTTCATGGCGTCGATGGGAACTGCCGAGCGGAGCAAGAGCTCCGTCAACTCGCCAAGCTGCTCCGGGCTGACGCCGGGCGGTGGCGACGCCAGCAACGCCGATCCGCCCCCCGAAAGCAGACAGAGGACGAGATCGTCCGGCGCCACACGCGCGGCAAGCTCTTCGACCGCATCCGCACCGGTCGTTCCGTCCGGCACCGGATGGGACGCCTCGATGACCCGGACAACGTCCGTCACGCCGCCGTGTCCCTGCCGTGTGACGGCGATGCCCCCGGCGATCCGATCCACACCAAGCGTCTTCTCGACGGCGCGCGCCATGGGGACGGCCGCCTTCCCGATCGAGACGATCCACACTCGATCGACCTCACCGATCCGGACGCCGTCGATCGTCACGGCGCGTCCGTCGACCGCCAGGCGATTCGCGATCAGCGCCTCCGGTTCGACGGCACAAAGGGCGGCCGACGCGATGTTCCTGTGCGCATCGGCGTGGGGATGGGACCGTAGCCCGACGCGATCGAAAAGGTTCATCGTTCGATCTCCTCCGTCGTTCGATGCGAACAAGAGGCATTCAATGCGCACTCGCCGCAACGAGGCCGGGCGCGGCAGGATGTCTTGCCATGTTGGACGATCAGGGCATGGTACTCGGCGAACAGGTCCACATTCTCCGGCAGGGCGTCGACGAAGAGAGCCTGGATCGTCCGATACGGTTCGTTCCCCGCGATCCAATCGAGCCGCGCGAGCAATCGACGTGTGTAGGCGTCGATGACGAAGGCGGGACGCCGCGCCGCATACAGCAAGATGGCATCGGCCGTCTCGTCGCCGATCCCGTGGACGTCGATCAATACATCGCGCAATGCCGCAGTGGGGAAGTCGAACAATCGGTTCAGATCGCCTGTATGGTCGGTCCGCAGCATCGCGCAGAACGCCTTGAGCTTGACCGCTTCTCCGACC
>CAZXQL010000077.1:9159-9545 GCA_964643395.1 uncultured Thermotogae bacterium | reverse complement strand
ATCCCCTTGGCGCCGCCGGTGGGGTCGGGAATCGCGAAACTCGAAACGACCATACCAGTTGTCGTCATCTGAGTGACCCGCTTCTCCGCGAAGTCGTTGATCCATAGATCCTGTCCGTCGTAGGTCATCCCCCACGCCTGCGGGCCGGGATACGTCCAATGGGACAGGATCTTGCCGGTCTGAGGATCGAGCCGGTAAACGTCTCCCCACAGCGTCGCGGTCCAGATGGCTTCCCCGTCCCAGGTCACACTCCACGTCAGCCCAAGACCGTTGCCGATCTTGTGGATCACCTCCCGCGTCTCGTCTTGGAACGGATAGATGTATCGGTATCGATCCAGCTGGCGATCTCCCGGACCCGCGAGTTCGACGCGGACGAGGACGGTGCG
>CAZXQL010000077.1:0-9149 GCA_964643395.1 uncultured Thermotogae bacterium | reverse complement strand
GGTGTGTACCCCAACTCGTACGGACGCTGGTCAGCGAGAGGAAACGAGATCGATTGGGGCGCCGGCTCGGTGGATGCGATCGTCTGGATGCGGCCCGATCCGCACAGAGGCGTGTCCTGGCCGTTCCCGACGAGGACCGTGTTCTGGTCGAGAACCAGCTCGTTCTGTCCCTCGCCGCACTGGATTCCGACGTTGTTCCCGCGGACGCGGCATGACGAAACGTACAGCGTTCCGTGATCGTCGACCGACAATCCACCGGCGCCGTTGTCCTCCAGAATGCACGACTCGACGTGCGCCGTGGACGCGTCAACGTGGATCCCGTGCGTTCCGCAGTCGGCGATCGTCGAGTCCCGGATCACGGCGTCGTTGAACTGCTCCATGGCAATCCCGTTGTACCCGTTCTGGTAAATGCGAGCGCGCTCGATCGTCGGCTTGCAGTATGACTCGAGGTAGATGCCCTCCCAGTTGTTCCACCGCACGATCACGTCGCTGATCGCCGGGCTCGAGTGCCAAAGGTTGATGCCCTGCTGCGCGAACTCGAAGATGGCAAATCGGATCTCCGAGTCATCGGAGGCGTCAACCAGTCGCAGCATGCTCCAATCGCCGTTCTGCGGATCGCTTGCCGCCGATGTGAACCAGATCGGCTCCTGCGCTGTGCCGACGGCCTTGAGCGTGCCTTCCACGACCATCGATAGACGTCCTCCGGGTCCCTTGTAGCCCCGATATGGCTCGAACCGCACAGATGTTCCGGGACGGATCGTCAGCGTGACGCCGGAGGGCACGAATACGAAACTCGTGACGAGGACGTCCCCTTGCCATGTCGTGTCCCGAGCGATCGTGCCTCCAACCGGCGTTCCCGGGTAAGGGGACTCTACACTGGACGCGTTCGAGCCATACGATTCACTGACGTCATAGGCAAAGGTGTTCGTGAGACCCTCTCCCGGGATGTCGAACTGAATCGTTCCGCTGCACGGGAGCGCGCCATCCGGAAGCGGGCTCAACCAGGGTGTGGCTCCGATGTAGAGGCCGGTCGGCCCTTCGGAGATCGGGGCGTCGGGACGTGCAACCGGATTCTCGGCGCCTCCTTCCATCGGGACCTCGGCGCCGTCGATCAGCAGGCGCCACCCTCCCCACTGTGCAGGGAACGTGTCGAGTCGAACGTGTAGGACCCCCAGAGACGCATTCCATTCTACCGACGTGATCTGCGTGGCGGAACAGGCAGCGCACACGAGCCACATTGCGACACACGCAAGAACGATGTATCGAATCCTCATGCACCCAGCCTAGGGCACAATGTCAGATCCGGGCAAGGCGGCTTTGCTGACGTTGCCGAGGCCCGTTCACGCGGGCGTCATGTAATTCGAATCGGCCGGGCGCTCACTATGGCAGGCCCCCGGCCGAAACGTCTAGCTACTTGACGGTGACGTGGCCGCTCAAGATTGGCAGGAGCATCCCGAACATGCCGAACTGATCGGGGGCGTCCCCACCATCGAACGCCCGGAACGGATACAGATCGTAACCAATGGGCACGTAGTAGTCCTCGTCCTGCATGACGACGCGCATCGCCGCGGAGAAGCACACCCACCCTTCGTTCGGGAGCACATCGACGACGTTCGTGGATACGCCGACGGCGACAAGCTTCCCGGTCCAATGGTCGAAGATCCGTAGCGAGAGCGTTCCGTGATCGCCTTCCTCGCCTCGATCCTGGACGTTGAACGTGAATTGGATTTCGAACCACTGACCGGCGATGTGCAGTTCCGTCCACAGCTCTCCGTTTGCCCGAACCAACGGCTTCCCCGCCATAGCCAAGAGACCCAATCCAATGACCGTGACCAACACCAGCGCGCCGATTCCGATCTTCCTCATGCCGATCTCCTCCTTCGGGGCGATGCCCCGAGGTGACGCCCTCGGAATGCAGGATCAGCGGATTGGGGGAGAGGATTGCGACATGTGCGAGACTTGGTGCCTAGGGTCGCCGAACGGCATCCGGCGTCTATCCAAAGCATACATCTCATGATTCATGCGAGTCAAGCGGCTCGTCCGTAGACGAACGACGCATTTCGCCGACGAACGCAAGAGAGGGAATGTGACCTATATCACATTCGGACATGAGTCTGATACGCGACACACCGAAACGACCTCACTGCCGGTCAGCTTGCCGGTTCTCTGAACGCTCCATCTCTAGGCTATTAGCAGGCAACTGGATAGGGGGGAATCATGAAGATCGCATGCTGCACGGTCGAGATGATCACGCTCATCTTCCTGCTCCTGGTCAGCATCAACGGAGCCTACACCCACGTCAGAACGCCGACGACAAGCCTTGTCGCTCGACCGACGGAAGAACTCGCATCCGCGTGGGGGGAACCCGAAACGATCCTGAGCGCCAGCAAGATGGGCTTCAAGTCGCCGCAACTTGCCCACGTCGAGGTCTGGACGTACGAGAATCCGGCGAGGTCCGTCGTCGTCCGCGACGACATCGTCGTCTCGATCCGGTACGGATAGAGGAAAGCAATACGTAGCAGCGTTAGCGGCGGGTGCAACTCCGTTGCCTGATCGGCCAACAACAGGAAGGGACCGAAAACTCCGATCTGCGTAGGTCAGCGATCCCATCCGGGGAGTTGATGGCGCCACGATCTGTCAGACACCAGACAGATCGGCTATACTGCTTCCATGGCTATCGGGTGTCTCGTGGACATCGAACAAGGGCTGCCGCTTGCGGCAGCTTGCGAGAAGGGCCAGGCGTTTCTCGTTCCGGTCTCTCGTATGGGCGGTGTCATCTGATGGGATTCACCAAGCTGGACGAAGTGAATCGCCCCAGACATTGTCGTTTGGCTACTTCGCATCGCTCAGTAGCTTGCGAGAAGCGATTTTCGCTTCTCCATGAGGGTGGTGCCTGGTGACGTTCACACGACTTGGCGAGGTGAACCGTCCCAGGCACGTCGTAGATGAGATTCTTTCCTCGATTCAGGACGGCTCACTCGAAGGAGGAGCGCGTCTTCCTTCGGAGGCGAAGCTGGCTGAACTGACGGGTGTGGGGCGAACGTCGGTGCGTGAGGCCCTGGCGGCCCTGCGGCTGATGGGCGTCGTCGAGACACGCGTTGGGGCAGGAAGCTACGTGGCAACGTCTCTCAATGGGGGAAACATGCAGTCGGACATTGCTGAGGAGATCGCTCGAGCGATCTCCTTGTCCGAGGAAGCTCTGCAACTGCAAGAGGCTCGAGCCGTGTTCGAGACCGGCATGGCGCGACTGGCGGCGGCCCGCTACGAGGACTCCAAGAGCAAGCGGTTCCTCCTGCTTCTCTCGAAGATGGACAAGGCCGCCGAAGCTGAACGTTATGAGGATTACATTCGCCTGCACCGCGACTTCCACCTCGCGCTCGCCCAGGCAACAGACAACGCCGTCGTCGAAGCGACCGAGCGCAGCTTCCTGGACTCCATGGATCACGAAGGTTGGAAGGACATGGAGCGGCAGTCCTATCTCCCCAACCGACGGGAGTATCTGACGAATTCCGCCGATGAACATCGAGCCATCTTCCAGGCAGTCCGCATGGGCGACGGGGCCGAGGCCTCGGACCGGGTTCACAAGCATTATGCACGGCACGAAGAGGTGGAAGATGCGTCCTAGTCAGAAATTCGAACTCCTCGGCAAGTCGTTCCCTCGCACCGACGGGATCGCTCGTGTCACGGGGCGCGAGATCTACACATGCGACGTGAGTCTCCCGCGGATGCTGCACGGGCGGATCCTCTCTAGTCCCTATGCGCACGCCAATGTTCTGTCGATCGACACGTCCGAAGCCGAAGCGCTAGGGGCAACGGTCATCACATTCGACGACATCCCGAAGGTGCGCTACAACGAGCGCATCATCACGATCCCCCCGGTTCTGCACAAGGATCACTACGTGCTGGCCGACAAGGTACGCCGCATGGGCGAAGCGGTGGCTGCAGTTGCTGCGGAGACGGAAGAACTGGCTGAACGCGCCGTTCGCGCCATCAAAGTCGAGTACGAGGTCCTGCCCGTGCTCACGGATCCGCTGGAGGCGATGCAGCCGGGCGCGCCGAAGATCTACGACACAGTCGTCTTTGGCGAGGATGAGATTCCCGTCGAGAGCAATGTCGCCTGCACGCGGGACGTTGACGAAGGAGACGCCGAAAACGCATTTGCCGAAGCGGATGTCATCGTCGAAGGCCGTTTCAGACTGCCCAAGGTGTACCACGCCCAGCTGGAGACGAAGTCGTGCGTCGTGCGTCCTGAGCCGGACGGCGGTCTGACGGTGTGGCCGACCACGCAATCCATCCACAACGTTCGCATCCTGCTCGGTCAGATCTTCGGCATCCCGCTGTCCAAGATCGACGTGCGCCGCGTTCCGATCGGCGGCACGTTCGGTTCGAGCATCCAAATGAACGCACCGATCCCCATCTGTGCCGCTCTCGCACTCAAGGCCGGCCGGCCGGTCAAGCTCGTCACGACACGTGAAGAGGATGCGCACGACCACACTCGGTACGGCGCCACGATTGACTTGAAGCTGGCGGCGAAGAGCGACGGCACGTTGACGGGTGCAGACATGGCCGTCGTGGCCGATATCGGCGCGCACAACATCCAGGCGTACAGCTTCCTCGGCGTGTCGGTCGGCTGGTTGGTCAGCCTGTACAAGATCCCCAACGTCCGCTACCGCGGCACGGCCGTGTACACGAACAAGGCGCTTTCCTGCGCCATGCAAGGATTCGGAAACCCGCAAGTGACGTTCGCGGTCGAGCAACTGATCGACATGCTGGCCGAGAAGCTGGAGATCGATCCGATCGAGCTTCGAATGAAGAACTACGTCGGCCTCGGCGACACGTTCTGGGGACAGGGGCCGCTGGTGAAGTCGATCGTCCACTCCGACGGCGTCCCCGAATTGATGAAGCGCGGGGCTGAATTGATCGGTTGGGATCGGCGAGGACAGTTACCCAAGCAGTCCTCCGACCGAATCCGAAGAGGCATCGGCGTGGCACGGGGGTTCCACACATCGAGTGCCGGGGCACCGCAGCCGGGCGATGTCATCGACTTCTCGGGCGCGATGGTGAAGGTCAATATCGACGGCTCGGTCGATGTCGTGACCGCACTGATGGATCACGGCGGGGGAACGCACGAAGCAATCGCCAAACTGGTCGGCGAAGCGCTGTGCGTTCCTTTCGACAAGGTCAACGTCGTGCCCGTGGGTACGCAGACGACGGTCTACGACTGCGTCACCCATGCCACCCGCGGCGTCTACGCCGGTGGGGGTGCGGCGGTGAAAGCAGCGATGTCGCTTCGAACCGAGATCCTCGAGACTGCGGCCAAGTACCTGAACGTCTATCCGGATTCGCTGGCTCTGCGCCTCGATGAAGCGTCCGGACAATCGATCGTCTACTCCCCAGCCATCGACGGCTGTGCGATGAGCCTCGAAGACCTCGCCAAGCGGTGCTGGATGGAGTCCTGGAAGACACTGGCATCCGTAGAGTCGTACCGACCGACCAACTGCCCGCCGGCCTACGTGTCCGTGTTTCTGGAGGTCGAAGTCGACACATGGACCGGCGTCGTCACGACGAAGAATGTCGTGATGGGATCGGACTGCGGCACCGTGGTGAATCCGGCGATGGCGATCGGCCAACTGGAGGGAGGTCTATCCAAAGGAGCCGGCTATGCGCTCTACGAAGGTCTGGACTGGGACGGCGACGGGCAGCTGGCGTCGCGGGGGTTGTGGCTCGATGCGAAGATCGCCGCACTTGGCGAAAGCCCACCGATCGACAAGCTTCGGTGTTTCTTCGCCGATACGTACGAGCCCACCGGGCCGTTCGGCGCCAAAGGGATCGGTGAGGCAGCAATGAATCCGGTGGCTGCGGCGTATGCCAACGCGATTGCGAACGCGATCGGCATTCGATTCTTCGAGTTACCCATCACACCGGAGCGGATCCTTACGAAATTGGCGGGGCAAACGACGACCCATGAAAAGAGGGCGGACGCATGAGAGAGCATGTGCACTCATTCCCGAATTCCCATCTTCTCGTTCACCGTTTCGACTACGTGCGCCCCGGCTCCGTTCGGGAGGCGGTCGACGCGCTTCAGAGCGATCCCTCCGCAGCACTCTTGGCCGGAGGCACCAACCTGATTGTGGACATGAAGCTCGAGCGGGTTGCCCCGACGAGTGTGATCGACATCACACATCTCCATGATCTCTACGGCATCGAAGCGACGTCTTCAGGCGTCCGCATCGGCGCGTTGTCGAGCATCCGGGACCTTGCGATCTCGAACGATCTGTGGCGCGACCACACGTGTCTGGCGGAATCGGCGTCTGCGTTCGGCTCGACCCAGATCATGATGCGCGGAACGCTCGGAGGGAACATCGCCAACGGCTCGCCGGCGTCAGACACAGTGCCCGCGCTCGTCGTGCTGGGCGCCGAAGCGGAAATCGTTGGCACGCAAGGGAACCGAACGGCCCTCATCGTCGATCTTCTGAACGGGCCGGGAGACGTCGCGCTCGGACCCGGAGAACTGATCCGGGAGATCCACATCGCTCCAGCGCCGGAGGGAGCCGGCTCAGCCTTCCTGAAGCTCTCTCGCGTCCGAGCCGATCTGGCCAAGGTCTCCGTGGCCGTCTGGCTGGTTCGCGACGGCGACCGCGTAGTGCGTGCGCGCATCGCACTGGGCTCGGTGGGTCCGACGGTGATTCGCGCCAAGAAGGCATCCGCGATGCTCCTGGATCGCCCGTTCTCCAAGGATCTCATCCTGAACGCTGCGCGCATGGCGGCCGATGAAATCCGGCCGATCGACGACGTTCGCTCCAGTGCTTCCTATCGGCGTCGCGCGGCCGTGGCCTTGGTTCACGACGCGCTCGTCTTGGCGTGGGAGCGAGCGCACAGCGGCGTGCAGGCACCGCGAGGGGAACCGAGTGCGCCGACCCGTCGAACGATGCAACCCGTTCGGGTCGCCCCCGATGAGATGAGCACGATTTCGCTTGCCGTGAACGGAGACCTCGCGACGCTCGATGTCACAACCAACGAGCTGTTGCTTAACGTCCTCCGAGAGCGGCTCGAATTGACGGGCACGAAGTACGGATGCGGAATCGGCGAGTGCGGAGCGTGCACGGTCTGGCTCGACGGAATGCCGGTTCTTGCCTGCCTCGTTCCGGCCCTGTCCGCGGACGGCGCCGAAGTCCGAACGATCGAAGGCATGGCGGCATCCGACGGTACGCTCGATCTGCTCCAGGAGGCGTTCATCGCGGAGAACGCGTTTCAGTGCGGGTACTGCACGCCCGGCATGTTGATGATGACCAAGAAGCTGATCGAGGAGATCCCGCAGCCCACCGAAGAGGAGATCCGCGACTACCTCAAGGGGAACCACTGTCGCTGTACGGGGTATGCCAGCATCGTCCGCGCCATTGATCGTGTCTCGGGCGGGAAAGAGGCTCTTCAATGAAAGACTCGTGTCGCTCGGGCAGATCCCCAGAGAATCGTTACGGATGGCGATTCTCCAACGTCCCCGAGGGGGACGCAGGACATTGCCAGCATCGTGCGCGCCGTCAATGCAGTAGCGAGGAGCAGCACATGACGTCACATGGAACCGGACCGAAGGAGGATTCCTCATGAGCCTGCCTGCATTCAAATGGTTCAGGCCCAAGACGCTTTCTGACGCTCTCGACAAGATGGCCGAAACGCCGGGCGCCTTCGCGATTGCCGGCGGGACGAACCTCATCGTCGATGCTCGTGCCGGGAAGCTGGTCCCGGAGACGGTCATCCAAATCGGGCACCTGGAAGAGCTACGAGGAATCGAGAGCACGGGGACGGAAATGGCTCTCGGCGCGGCGGTCACGATCCGCGAGCTGCTGGACAGCCCCCTTGTCGAGAGGGATGCGCCCGTGCTGCATGCGGCGTGCAAGACGTTCGCCAATGCCTTGATCCGGAACCGCGCCACGATCGGAGGGAACCTGGTCAACAACGCGCCGTGCGCCGACACCGCTCCGGCGCTTCTGGTCCTCGACGCAGAGGTCGAACTGGCGAGCTTGGTGGGAACCCGGATCGTTCCCCTCGAGGAGTTCCTGCGCTCGCCGTTTGTCACCACGCGACAGGCCAACGAACTTCTGACGGCCGTTCGATTCAGCATCCCCCCGAAGACGGCGATTGGGAGATTCCGAAAGATGGGACTGCGCAAGGTCTCGTGCATGGCCAAGGTCGACGTGGCTCTTCTGCTCGATCTGGATGCGGGCGGTGTTTGTCATCGTGCGAGAGTTGCCTTGGGCGCGGCATCGCCGGTTGCCGTTCGGGCCCGAGCGGCCGAAGAGGCGCTCGTCGGTCATCGGCTGAGCGAAGACGTCATCCAAGCGGCAGCGAAGGAAGCGGCGCACGCCGCCGTGCCCCGGTCCGGATCGGAGTACAAGCAAAGCGTCGTGACCGGCCTTGTCGGGCGGTTGCTGGTTGAGATCTCCCACGAGGTGGGTGGTGGAAATGGCTGATTCGAAGCTGGTTACGCTGACTGTCAACGGCCGGATCCATGAGATTGCGGTTCATCCCCATGCCGTGCTTCTGCACGTGCTTCGCGACCTCGGATACACCGATGTCAAGAATGGGTGCGAGATCGGGGAGTGCGGCGCCTGTGCGGTCCTCTTGGATGGCCGAGCGGTGAATAGCTGCATGGTCTTGGCGGTTCAGGCCGATGGTTCGACGATCGTGACCAATTCCGGACTGGGGACGCTCGACAGGCCGCACGTCATTCAGGAGGCGTTCGCCGACGCAGGCGCGGTCCAGTGCGGGTTCTGTACGTCCGGGATGGTCATCTCGACGAAGGCACTGCTCGACCGGAACCCCGATCCCACCGAGGCCGACATCCGCGAAGCCTTGTCCGGGAATCTGTGTCGGTGCACGGGATATGGGCAGATCGTCGAAGCCGTTCGCCTTGCCGCCAAACGGCTTCGAGATCTGGCCTCAATCCCTGCCTCCTCACGCAGTGAGGAGGGGCGAGAATCCCAACAAGAAGAGGGAATTCTCGCGTCGAGTGACGTAGCCGCGTCGGAAGACAAGCAGATGCTCGCGTCTAGCGATGCCTCGTCGCAAGGCGAGGAGGGGCGGGAAGCCGATCCTCAGGATCGTCTTCGCGCAGTTGGTGACGTTCCCAAGTCGGAAGGAGCGCGGATTCC
>CAZXQL010000076.1:0-9574 GCA_964643395.1 uncultured Thermotogae bacterium | reverse complement strand
CGTGCGGGCAATAGCGCGCACAGATGCCGCAGTACACGCAGATCAGCGGCTTGCTTTGCGATTCGTCCCAGAACACGGCACCGAACGGACATGCCTCACGGCAGTTGCCGCAGCCGATGCAGGCGTCGGAGTCGAAGATCACGCCACCGCCGTCGCGTAACGTGAGAGCTGCAGTGGGACAGACCTTGGAACAGGGTGGGACCTGACACGCGCGACACACGCCGACGACGAACCCCTTTCGCATGCCACCGGCCGAATGAACACCGATGCGTGACGCACCGACACCGCCCACTCCGGTTCTCCGAGTACAGGCGAACATACAGAGCTGGCAACCTACGCACCGATCTTCGTCGACAACCGAGATCCTCTTTGCCATGTGTGATTCACCACACGTACCGTACTCAATGCAAGAGCATCTGCCAAGACCCAAACATCGATCGCGCTCCCCCGGGACGTCATTGAGAGCACGCAGCGGGATATGGACCGGGATTGATGAAGCGAATGAGGCGGTCGACAAGCCATGGAGTTCCCGGGGCTCGATGCCGCGAGCCGAGATAGCATTGACTTTCACATGCGGTTCGATCTAGAGTACGTGTACCGCTGACAAGGGCACCGTATCCTTGCGATGCGACGCAAAGCCATGGGTCTTCGTTGGTGCACGAGACGAATGACTGCCAGGCTACCTGCGGTGAAGGGAAAGGGATATGGTGCGGCGCACACGACCCTCGTCTGCGGGTTCTGAACTCCAAGAGTCCTATCCTGATTCCTTGCGTCTCGACATACCCCAAGAAACGACGAACGATTTGCGGAGGCTTCGGAAATAAGTGCAGGAGGGGCATCAACTCACCGTGTGCGATCTGGCCGGATCACGAAGATGCGTCGCGCCCCCTCCTCGATGGATAGGGTACCTGCGTCCGTTGCGGGTATTCGAGACATCGAGGGGGAATCGCTCTGACATCCGTCCAGTTCTACTGAGATGAACGCCCATCCTTCCTGTGGCTTCAGATTGTAGATGGCCAAGGAGGCGACGATGCGGAGGCGTGGGGAACGGGCTGACAGGTATCGAGGTACCGAACACTGGACATCTGTCCTCGTGTTGCTTGCCTCGATGCTGCTCATCCTGGGTTGGTTGGGCACGAGTGCTACAGGCGAAGTTCTGGACGTATCAGGGCAGTTCGATCTGACGACGATCATGATGCCGGTGCCAGCGTCGCTCGAGGGGGGCATGCAACTGAATACTCCCGCAGAGCTCACCCTGCTCAAGTTCGGAATCGAGTCGGATCTCGACTGCACGGTCAAGTTCTGGGATGGGGCGTTTCACCTCAACTCGGCGATCAACATCGCCGGACTCGAACGGGTCATCGTCGATCTCTCCATTCCTTTCGGATTCATTGACACCAAGCTTGAGGTGTGGAATGCCGTTCCGTTCGAGACGGTCACCGATGTCGATCATTTCACGAACTGGGTGGTGATTCCTCCCGGAGATCTGATGTACGTGAAGACCCGGCTCGAAGCATCGGGCACCATCGGCGGCGTCTCCTTCGACAACCTGTTCATGATCGAAGATGTGAATTTTCCGAATCCGTACGCGGACTTCGGCCCGCTCTATTACTCGGTTCAAAGTCAGTCGTTCCATGTAGGCGACATCTTTACCTTAAGCTTCGAAGCGTACCCGGGAGTCATCGTTCGCAGCGTCACCAACCTCTGCGCGAACTCGGGGGCCAATGCCGTCAAGGGATACTCAGCGTCCGGGAGCGTCGACGCGGATGAGTCGCTGTGCGACTACTGCTGCTGGGACGAGACGATTTCGATCACAGGTCTGGAATACTGCGGAATCCCATTCTGGTTCAGCCTGACCGTCGATCCCACCACCGTGGACATCCTCAGGCTGAGTGGCGGCGGCTCGTTCTCCAAGCTCGGAGACCTGGAGCTTTCGGGATCGTTCTCTCTATTCCCCTTCCTGATCGGCGGATACTCGTTCAGCTTCACGTGGTGTGACGCGATTTCGGCGAGCGTGAGCCTGTCCAGCGACTTCGATCTCCAATCCCTGAGCTTCAGTGGCAGCTTCGACATCCCGTTTGGGGCGATGACAGGGAGACTGACGTCGAGCGGGACGTTCGCATCGGATCTCAAGGCGACGAACCTCGTCTTGGGAGTCAGCGCCACGCAGGGCACGTTTTCGGGTGGGCTGACGGTCGCGGTGACGCAACAGAGTGGCAACCTTCGGCTGTCTTCCGTATCCACCAATCTTGGTATGACGCTGACGCCGGTCCGGATTACGGGTTCGATCCTGTTTGCCCGTACAGGGCTGCGGCAAGCCAGCCTCAAAGTGGGGGTGACGTTCTAATGACACGATCGCTTGGCAAATGGATCCCCATGACGAACCGAGGCAAAGACTGCCGATCGAATAGAGAAGGAGATCACGTGATGAGCCGGAGAAACACTCAACGGGTTGCTCTCTCTCCCATATGGCCGATATTGGTTTTCGCCCTGGGGTTGATCATCGGGACGGGTATCGTCGGTTTCGCGCAAACGGGAACGACAACGACGATCACATCCATCTCTCCAGAGCCTTCAGCCATCGGTGAAGCTTACACAGTCTCTTTTGACGTAGATCCCGATTCGAACATCGGCGAGAACGTGTACGGAACGGTTACCGTGGATGATGGGGAAGGGAACACGTGCACCCACACCGTCGACTCCGGGACCGTCACGGACGGTTGGTCGGGATCTTGCGACGTGACCTCGACCAGTGTAGGCACGAAGACGATCACGGCGACTTTCGTCCCCGCAGACACGGATCTGTTTGGCGGCAGTTCGGATTCCACGAGCCACGAGGTGGTTCCTGCGACTCAGGTCGTGGTCTTCGTTTCGGACACGCCGCTCGTGGTGAACGACACAGCGACAGGAACGGTGACGGTCTCCGGTGTTCCCCAAAACGACCCTTCGTCACCGCCGACGGGAGCAGTCCATCTTTCACATACGGGGAACGGCACGATCAGCCCTTCGTCATATGTTCTCCAGGTCACGGATAACGGGCAGTTCGAGTTCAACTACACGCCGTCGGACACGGATGGGAGTCCTCATGTTATCACAGCGACGTACGATGGGGACAGCATCTATGCTGCGGGGGACGACACGTTCGATCAGGCCATCATCCCACGCACGCTCGACATGGAGCTTTCCTTGGCCGAGACCCAAACGCTTGTGCTCCAACCGGTCACCCTGACGGTTCACATGTCGGACGACACAACGGCCGGTACCCCAGGATCGATGAACGGTCTGGAGATTACGCTTGATGACGGGGGGAAGGCCGGAACGTTCTCGGATGATACGCCCACGCTCGATGCGAACGGGGATTGCACGGTGACGTATACCCCAGGAGCTGGAGATGCTGGGACAAGTTCTGCGATCACGACCATCACCGCGAGCTATCCGGGGTCCAACATCTATGCGGCCGCGTCCGTTGATCAGCAATTGACGGTCAGTCTACGTCCTACCCAGACCACGGTGGCGTTTGCGACGACGGAAGGGATCCTTGTCAGTGAAGCGACGACATTCACCGTGACGGTGACCGACCAAGGACCCTCGACGCCTGAGGTCGTCACGCCGGATGGCACGATGAGCATTTCGAAATCGCTGAGCCCGACGGCTGAAGGGGTCATCGCCTACACGAGTGATGGCACGACGTCCACGAGTCGGGCATGGAACTACTCCTATGTAAGAATCGCACTCGACGCGGATGGAGGGGATTTCGACGTTGTCACAGGTCAGTACACACCCAACGACGGGATCCATTCCGGGAGTCAAGGAAGCTACGGGAAGAGCATCAGCCGCCGACCGACGGTGACCACGATCACGGGCGCCACGGCCACGGCGACCGGCGCCAGCTACACCGTGCAGGTAACCGAGGATGGCTCGAATGCCGGTGTCTCGTCGCCCCCGTTGGGGACGTTCATCGAACTGGAAGGGACCGGACTCACCGAAACGATCGTAGGGATAGCTCCAGGTCCGACACCCATCGTCAAGACCGTGAGCGATCCCGATCACACCCTCATGGTCAACGTGACCGTCAAGTACAAACCCAACGATCGGGTTCACCTGACGTCTCAGGATTCCGAGATGATCAATCGATCGGACTTCATCCCGAGCGATCCCGGCGACGGGACGACCGGCGCCACCTGCAGCGAGGGCTGCGGTGACGGAGGGACCGACGTGGAGCAGATGATCTACAATATGAACGCCGCCGTGGTCGCTCTGCACGCGACGCAGATGGGGCTTGACGCCGCCGCGACGATCGCCAGCCTGTTCCCGGACCCGGTCTGGACAGCCGGCATTGTCTTCGAGTCGGGGACCGAGATCCCCGCGAAGGACATTGTGATCGCGGCGCTCGAGGGAACCAATCAGGCCCTTGAGGTCGCCATCGTCGCGATGGAAACCGACCTGGACGGCGACGGGCTTCCGGACGTGGTGGAAAATACGGTCACCCACACGGACCCCGCCAAATTCGATACGGACGGCGACGGGATGGGCGACCTGGAAGAAATCGATGCCGCGAATGGGTGGTACGGCGGGACACGCCGGCCCAATCCGAACAACCCGGACAGCGACGGCGACGGTCTCCAGGATGGCTACGAGTCGGATGTCACCAAGACCGACTTCTGCGTGGCCGATACGGACTGTGACACGATCCCGGACGGCGTCGAAGCTGCGAGCAGCCTGGGAATCACCGATGGGTTCGATTCCGGGTTCACCGGCTGGAACGGCCTGACCCTGGCGGATTTCCCGTTCGACATCAAGGATCAGATGAACCCCCGGGAGCAGGATTCCGATGGGGACGGGCTTTCGGACACCCAAGAGTGGCGACCCGGCATCGGGTACGACGAGACGGATGGGTATGCGAACGTGAACGACTCCGACGGCGACGGATTGATCGACTGGCTGGATGTCGATACGGACGTGTCGAATGCGAGCGGCAATGATGGCGAGCTCGGGACGGACACGACGCATAGCATTGCGGATCCGGACTCGGACGGGGACGGCCTGTCCGACGGCGAGGAGTATCAGATCGGCACTGACCGTCTCGATTGGGACACGGACGACGACGGCCTGAGTGACGGCGAAGAGACGCTGTCCTACTTCACCAATCCGCTGGTGGCCGACACGGACGGAGACGGCGCCGAGGGGATTCTCACGGAGCGTCCGGCCGAGGGAGGGTGCATCCTCGACGGATACGTAGGGGCGACGCACTCGGAGAGCATCTCCAAGCACGACTGCATCACCGGCCTCACGGTGACGCAGTCCGTCAGCTTCTACACGGGGGTCGAACTCAAGTCGGACGGTGTCGAGGCGCTGACGCGGACGGGGCAGTTCCCGTTCGATGCGCTGGGTGATCAGTCTGACCCTCTCTCTCGCGATACGGACGGGGACGGCATCGACGATGCGACGGAGTTCGTTCCCGGTTGCGGAGGGTGCGGATCCGGAGTCGTCAATCTCTACGACGGATACGTCAACAACGCCGACTCGGACTACGACGGCCTGGAGGACCTTCCGGATGCGAAGAAGGACGTCCCCGAAGCGGTCAACATCGACATCAAGCCGTCCAGTCGCAGCTGGGTCCTTTGGCCGGAGCCGAAGGATGCGGACGGATTCCTGGGAACCACGGATGCGGGTCTCAACGACGGAGAGCTGTTCGATGATGCGATCACGGGGATTTGCGACTCCGACTCCGATGGAGACGGACTGCTCGACGGCGAGGAGTACCAGTTGGGGACCGATCCGTACGATTGGGACACCGACGACGACGGCCGCGGCGACGGCGAAGAGGTAACGGGCGGAGGACCGATCCCCAGTGACCCCGCCGACTTCGATACCGATGATGACGGACTGGGAGATGGTGTCGAGGTCCACGGCGCGAACCCGACGAACCCAGTCAACGCGGACACCGACAGCGATGGGCTTGCCGATGGGGGCCTGTTCACGCCATCGGCCGTAGCAGGCATTGACGGATCGGGCACGAACGCCCTTGTGACTGCCGGCGTCGCGAATCATCCCAACCCGTACGGCTATGGGGAAGATGAGAACGGGGACGGCGCAATCTCGGCCGGTGAGACGAATCCGAACGACTTCGATACGGACGATGACAATCTCGGCGACGGCGTCGAGAAGCTGGCCTATTCGACGTCGAAGCAATCGTTGATCCCGACGACCGATTTGTTGGGGCGGTCGATCACTGTCAACTACCCGCCTACCGGCGCGACGATCACGTATCCGGACTGCAGCTGCCTCGATCCGCTCAACCCTGACACGGACGGCGACGGCCTGATCGATGGTGTGGAGGACCTCAATCACGACGGGAACTTCGACTTCAATCCCAGTGACTTCGACTTCCAAGACCTCTTGATCGGGGCGCCGCAGCCGGATCCGGAAGAAACCAACCCGTGCGATCCGGACACGGATCACGACGGACTCACCGATCTCGAGGAACGGCAACAACCGAACCCGAGTTCGTTCTATCCGTTCAATCCGACGAATCCGCTCGACTTCGATACCGACAACGACTATCTCACCGACGGAGAGGAAGTCAACTGGGTGTGCGTCGATCCCGGATTCGACCTGGATCCGGACCTTGACGGCGTCGACGAGTACTACGTGATGGGCACTGTGAACGGCGTTCTCGATCCGACGAACCGTGACTCGGACTCCGATGGGTACATCGATGGTCTTGATCCGAACCCGTGCTACTCGTGGCTGCTTCCAATCGGCGTTAACGAAGACGATGCGACATCGGACAGCGACGGCGATGGATTCTCGGACGCCGACGAGATCGCTGCCGGCACGGATCCGAACGATGCGAACGACTACCCCGCCGTCTTCATCGAGGATTTCGATCGCGACACGGCGCTTGACGACGCGCTCTGGCTCGAGGACTACGATGGGGATGGAGTTGTGGACAGCGTCGCAATCGACGTTGGCATGGACTACCTCGTCGATGCTCGCATCATCCTTGTTGCACAGAGGGATGTGCGGTATGGAGACTTCGACGGGGACGGTCTCGACGACGATGTGCAGATTGTTGTGACCTACGCGTTCGCCAACGGTCGGTACATCCAGCCGCGGGTCGTCCTTACGATCATAGATCTGGATGCAGACTTCGTGGTGGATTCGGTCCAGTTCGCAGGGTAGCGAATCTACGCGACGGCTTGAAGAACGAAAGAGGAGCACGGCGAGCCCGTGCTCCTTTCTCTTTCGCGAGCCGTAGGGCCAAGAGGACGGCGAATCCCTACGCGCTGGCTCCTTGTGCCGCAGGGTGGAACAGACACGCTTTCTTGACGTTTCGCCCGCCACACCGTCATTCGAGGACGGCAGGGTGAGTGTGGACCTCACCGAGAGCAATCGCTCCCGGGTAACAAGGGAGGTGAGGGCCATGAAGCGAAGACTTGCAGGGGTTGGCGCAACTGCGCTCTTCATCATCCTCGCGTCAGCAGCGGGAGGATGGGCGCAAGGTGCTGCAGGAGCGGGCTTCCCCGTTCAATATCAAGTTGGTCAGCCACTCGTCATTGGGGACTACACGAACCCCTATCGATACGACGGAAACGACGTTCGAAGCATCCTGGGCGACGGATCGGTGCAATTCGATCCGAGTCTGGATCAGGGACTTCTCACTGTGGAAGTCCAAACAACGGACGAGAGCGGGCCGATCGTCATTGCAGACGGTGTCGCTCTAGAGGGTGACATCAAGTTCGTCATGAACCGGTTCTATGGACCCCAAACGTTCATGCAAGGCGGAATCGCCAAGAGCCTCCTCGCCTACGGGGACACGGGAATTCTGAGCGACAACATGCCACAAGTCTTGCTGGATTACGTTGGGTGGGGATGGATTGACGTCTACGTCAACGGCGAACTCGTCTACAAGGACCTTGTCGGGCAGTTCATGGTGAATGACCGCCTGCGTCGACGGGTCGTCGTGGATGGATACACGATCTCCCGATCGGACGAAACGATCTACTCACCGACCCTCGACAACAAGACGGGATTCGTCTATACGATGCAGAAGGAATTGCACCTGTTCGTCGCAGACAAGCTGGCTGGGATCCAAAGCCCGGTGAACGAACACGTCTCACTGCACCTGAACCTTCTCGTCGTGGATCAGCCCGAGACCCAGGCAACCGGTGGCGGTGGCGGCTCGACGACCGGCGGTGGAGGAGGGGGCGACCAGGTGACGTCGGGCGGGTCGAAGGGAGACAACGGAATCGGCAACGGCGAAGATGGACAGCCGCCCGGGAACCCACCGGTCAACGATGGATCCGGCAGTGGCAAGGGGAGCCCCGGGAACAAGAAATAACCGAGGTTCGGGATACGATTCGGGGTCGATGGGCCCATGGCTTGTCGATCCCGTTCGCTTAGGATGAGGGCCGCCGCGCGGCAATCGCACACGGCAGATCGGATCATGAAGATTTCAGACGGAATGCTGGCCACACAGCGAGCGTGAGGATCGATACGCAGAGGATGCCGACCCCGACTCCAGCGCGGTCGGCCAGCCAACCCAACAACGGTGCGATGACCGCCATGAGGATCGTCCGGATCTGAACTTCGACGGAGAGCCCTGACGCCATCGCGCGATGCTCGATGCAGTCGGCCAAGTAGGAGACGACAAGCGGCCGCCGCAGGTTCTGCAGGACGAAGACGCCGATGAACGCCACGATTGCCAGACCGTCCCAACGCTGCCAGGCGGCAACCCCGCTCAAGACGAGTAATCCTGCGCCTGCGACGAACGTGAGATTCATGCCCCGGCCGACCGAACGCAGGCGTGCCTGTACGGCCCCGGCGTTGGCACTGGCCACGCTGGTGGCGAGGTAGATCAGGAAGTAGACGCATCCGACGAGTACGGCAGTTCTCTGCTCTCCCTGCCAGGACAAGAAGAGCGGCAACGCCAGTGCCTGGACTTGAATGATCGGCTGGATGTAGTCCTTGGTAGATTTGAACAACGCGTCGAATGAGGCGCCGGACAAGAGCCCTCGGATCGTCGCCGGCCGCTTCAGAAGCTCCCAGAGGCTTCGCAGCGCGGAGCGGAAGTGAGCGATCATACCGTGCCAACCTCCCAGCCCGGAGGCCAAGTGCGCCCCATCCAGAGCGCGCGGATACGAGGCGAGGAGGAGGAAGTTGAGGACGTAGGGAATTGTCGAAGCCAAGAAGACGATGCGGTAGTTGCCCGTCCAGAACACCAAGCCGGCCGCGATCAAGGATGCCAGCGCAGATCCGAACTGAGACGCCGCTCGCGTCTTCCCGTAGTAGAGCACCTTCTGGTCCTCACACTGACAGATGCGCAGATACTCGAGGATCATGGCCTTGTGGGTTCCCGATCGGAAGGTCTCTCCCAGCGCAAAGGCCAGCATCGCGGCGGCGAAGGTCCAGAAGTTGGTCCCGACGTAGAACAGCGCGAACGACACCAGATACGCACCGAAACCGAACAACATGGCCTTGCGGCGACCGAACACGTCGGCTACGACTCCGGTTGGAATCTCGAGGACGTTGGTGAACAGCTCTCGAAATGAGATGAGTCCTCCGATGGCTA